>JADBKC010000006.1 GCA_014896555.1 Caryophanales bacterium
AATAATTAAAGAACTTCACATGAGTTATCAACAGAACTGCTATCATATAAAGTCTAATCTTGCATTTAAAAAGATAACTATTAGTAATGGCGAAGAAGTCATGCTGACAGCGTATAAAATCTCCTCGATATTTAAAAATATTTTAGGTATTTATGATTACAAAGTTCATGTTAATCATACGATGGGCTTACCATTTGTAGTGTGGGTGGCAGTTTTCAAGGGGATACATTTATTACTTAGACATTAGATTTGTTGTAAAGGTAATGAAAACTAAAGGGAAGCGGGATTTGGCAGATCATTTCGAATAAACTACGCCCTCAGCCAAATCATTCTGCTTGATATGTTTGCCTAAGAGCCGAGCGAAAGCCAGGTCATCATTCCTGGTTTTCCTCCAGGGGAAAGGGGATGTCGATATTTCTCTACAAAGAATGGAAGATCTAATGAATACAGAAAGAACATGGTTCAGTAACAAAGTATGTGTAACATTAATTTAATAATTCGACAAAAAAGGAAAATCCAAACCATCATCGAATTGGTTAAGTACCTAACTCACCATTCGAAAGGATGATTTGGATGCTTAACCATTATACCATGGAACAGGAAATGAAAACAGTTCCTTTTGTCATAATTCACCAAGAGGAAGTGCCCATAGGCTATCCCAATTCCGGGCTATACCGGTATCTGGTATTGCCGAATGTGGGGGGCAATTGCCCCGATTGCGGAATGTGGACCACCACAATTCATGAATACCACCCAAAGTGCGTGACTGGAGGAACGCACAATGGAACGCCGATATATGACAACTTCCTTCATCGCCGGCTCAAATGCAGGAACTGCCCAAGAACTTTTATGGAGCCCATTCCTTGGCTGAAACCATACCAACAGCTTACAGAACCAGGAAGGATTGCCATGCTCCATTCGGCAGCCAACGGAACCTTCCAGGCTGTTGGCAGCTCTTTTGGACGTAGTGGTCAGAACATCAAGGTTCATGTTCGCAAGCATTTTCATGAGAATGGGCCTAATCAATTAAATAAACAGCCAACGCCTACCTATCTTGGCATTGATGAAATCAGTCTGGCTAAGGGGAAACACAGTTATCGGCTAGTCATCTACAACCTGTCAACACCATGGAGGGCTGAACTTGTCTGCATCCATGAAAATAGAAAAAAGGAGGATCTGATCAAAATCCTTAAGGAATTTGATCAGCCACACCGCATAACGGCAATTGCCATTGATATGTGGAAGCACTATAAATCGGCAATTGAGGAAGCCCTCCCTCATACGTTGATAGTCGTTGATGCCTTTCATGTGATTCAGGCCTCCACAGGCGTTTTAGAGAAAGTCCGAAAACAAGCTCAATCCAGATTAGGGAGGGAACAGTCCAAAGCCCTAAAGCAGGATAAGGAACTCTTCGCAAAGCCCTTGGAAGAACTGACGGAAGAAGAAAAAGAACGTTTGAAAAATTGGCAGGAGACTGTCCCGGAACTGGCAACAGCCATATCTCTCCATCAAAAGCTTCGCTCCCTTTACCGCTGCAAGGATTTTGAAGAAGGCCTTAACCTGCTTGCCGATTGGGAGGGAGATGTTTTGGAATCCGGGCTTGAGCCTTTTCGGGAACTGCTGGGCACCATTTGGAACTGGCTCCCTGAAATCATGAATCGTTTTATTTGCAAAATCTCCAACGCCAAGACCGAGGGCAAGAACAACCAGCTCCGTGCCATGAATAAACAGGGATTTGGGTATTCTGCAGAATCCCTTCGGGCAAGAATGTTTCTTAAGGAACAGGACAAGGCACAGGATAGCTGGAGAAAGCATCAAGATAAAATAGCTGGAAAACTAGAGCAATTAGCTTAACCCATAGTTCGACACACCTAAGCTGACAAAGTAGACCTATGTCATTTTAATGTCGAATTTTGCGAGTGTTCACACGATTTGTTAATGAACCGTTATTTTTAAAGAATCAGAACACATTTGCCAAATCGGGAGGAATCAAAAAAAGAGCGTTGTACAAAATCTACACCTTCTTCTAGTTGATATTCCTTATCGATGATTATTCTTGTCCCCGTTCTATTTTGTAGCTGAATTGCTCTTTCTAAATCTTCTTTTGAACCTAGGCAATTTCCCAAAATAGAAACATTCTTAACAATACTCATTTCTAATGCTCCTCTGACCACAGGCTCCGTATCACTTGGTGTGTCACTGGACAATAGTGGATGTTGATCTCGTAAACCACAAGTAACATATGTCCCACCAGTTTGTAAGTAATATAATGCATAGCCGATATTCATATCGAAAAACGGATCAAAAACATAAGTAATCTTCTGCTTGACGATATCATTTGATGTACTATTAATAGCGTTACTTACTAATTCTACGCGGCTAGGATATACTTTTTGTATTTCTTCATCACTCCACTCTGACGTTGATAAACAAAGAGGAGTGATGCCATGAGAGAGTAACTGTTGAATAATAAACAGTGATGTGTTTGACCGTGCACTTAATACTAACGGATTCCCACCATTCGTAAGTATTCCAGAGCGTCTTATCATCGCTGACGCGGTTTGGGATCCCAAAGAAAAACAGGCGGCTTCACTATCACTTAGGCTTTTTGGTACTTTTATGATCTTATTCTTATGGAGACGCAACCAACCCAACGATGCAAAATTTGTAGCTACACCGGGTAAAATTCCTTGTTTTCCGCTATCAGGGTATGAACAATTAGACATAACACGATCTCCGCCCTTAAATTCATGTACGTCCCTACCGACGGCAACAATAATTGCGCTAAATTCTGATCCAAAAGGAACAAACAATCGATCAGAACCCTTGATTGAATTGTAGTTTTCAAGTAATATGGCTTTATCACGGTAATTGCATGAAAAAGCTGTCACTTTTACTAATACATATTCATGATTCTTCGGATTTTCAGTATCGAAAAAAGGCTGTTCTAATTCAACTGTTCCAAACAGTATATCTACTTGTCCAAACTTAACAATTCCTAGTTCTATATAATCCGTTGACTTCTTCTTACTCGGATTAATTGCCACTAATGAGCGCACTCAAGATCCTCCTTATATATACTTCGTTGATATGATACAGAGCTTAGATTAAGTGGAAACCAAGCAGAGTCACCATTATTATACATCTTTAACAGGAGAGCAGAATCAGCTACTCCACTCCAACCGAGAAAGTATCCCAGAAGATAGTCTCTATTCTTTTCTCCAGTATAAAATCCATGATTATTAGCTAAATCCAATACAGTTTCCCAATACTGATTTGCAAGTGATAGATACCACGAATCCCCGGTAGCTTCATATGCAAATAGTAGAGATTGAAGTACCCCAGTAGCCCCATGACATATAGATAAATCTATAGGTCCATTTTCTGGTAATGCTGTTGATTTCTTCGCTATTTCATAGAGATTTAATTGTTCGTTTAATGCTCTTGCCATTTCAGCTAGAACCATTAACAAGCCAGCATTTCCGTTACACCAACCCGCAGTATTAACAGTATTTGGAAAAGATATTTGTGAAGCCTTTTTAAAAAAATACTTACATCCTTCAATATTTTTTAAAGCATAAGATAATCTAAATTGTGCCCATATAACTCCTAAATTGCCATGTGCAATTCCATCACTAGATAACATACTCGATGGGCTTTCATTGCAAATTTTATGTTCTAAATTTTTTAGAACCCGATACGGCGTATCCGAAAATGATGCTAACATGAGACCTATACCTATCGGACCAATAAATACATCGCCACGCGGAATATTCTCTGATTGAATTTGAGACACAACTTGTTCTATTTCTTTTACTCTATTCCTATTATGGTTAAATATAAAATCCAAGGAACTAGATCCTGAAATTATTGATATTGGTGCAGATTCTAATTGTGAAGAAAATGCACTACAAAGGGATTTTAAACCTCGTTTGGCCTGATTATAAAGATTAGTGTACTTGGAACGATTAGCTATTTTTTCATACTCTGTCAGGTGCTCCAAGAGGAATAGAATACCCCCAGTATCATGAAGCGAAATAAGAGAACTAGAGTCATAGGATATAGGGATATCTCCATACACTCCTCCAATCCATCCAGTTTCAGGATTATCTATTTTGGTAGTAATTGACAAAGAACTTATTAATTCAATCAAAGGATTAGGATCATCTTTTGTCACCTTTCGCAAGACGTTTGAAAAGAGAGGAGATTGATATCCCAAATCATCTACTTTTTTATGCTCTGCCTCATGTATTCTAATATCAGAATATCCTTCTGCAATAAAGCGTTTATCAAGTAATAATCTTTTTTGTGAAAGGTTCTCTAACCGTCTTATTACATTATTTTCCGGTGACACATCAAATATCTCATTTGAAATAAAGTCCCCTGAATATAAACGTTTATCATTTGCTTTTATAGAAAAATATGGAATATCTCCATTTTTTATGGAACGGATTTCTTCTTCTAATATACTCTTGGCTATTTCAGAATCTCTAATCAACTTAGGTGGTTTTAGATATTTTAGCACTTGATTTATTGTGGCATCGTCAACTAAATTTTCTGGAAATAGGCATGCATCAAGCATAAAGTAATACTGAACTGTAGGTCTATTAATTACTCTAATTAAACATTGAATATCAGTAAATATAGAATAAATTTGCTCTCGTTTGTCCATCATCTTTTCATACCCATCTGAGTAACCGTTGAGAAAATCCTCTTGAAATGGAAGTGGATCGGGTGCTTGATTACTAGTTAACATGATTGGTACAGTTGTTCGAGTAACAGTAAGCTTTTCCCTGGCTATATCCACAGCATCAGTTCCTGGATTTTTCAATGAAAAAACCATTTCATTAGTTTTTTGTGGATAGGGTGTATTAATAGCGCCAATCAATACCTTGCGCGGAATCGTCGGTAGTTTAGCTGGAATTATTGACGTATTAGCAATTGAATAGGAAAGCATTTCTCCCATTAATCCATCGAGTGAATTACATGTACGATCGTATGCTGGTTGTAAACTAGTTTCTAAATCTACAAAATTAGGAAATACCCCATTAAAAATGATATTTTCATCATGTAAATCTGTTGATCCAAGACAGCTAAACACCGCCGCACATAAACCGAGATTATAATAAGCACTGCCGGCCTCTGATTGGCTTATGGGTGTACGCTGCACAAACGCCTGCCAACCGTACTCACCCCGATTAACTGTTTGGGCAACTGGTGAATGGTTCTGTAAAGAATCAAATTTTAGAATATCAGAAAAAAGTCTATCTATTAAAACATCAATCTCTAAAGACCGAGGCTTATATAGAATCTTTTTCGACGGTTTAAATTCAAAGCAAAGAACAACTTTTGAACCATTGTGAGGATCGGATTCAAGAGGCGTAATAGTTTGTAATTTTGATCCTCTGCTAATTAAACCTTCTGATAAGAGTAAAGTAGCATCTCTGCTAAAATTGACGCACACATCTTCGATAAAAGAACAAGTATTTTTCACTGTTTGTGTGACCATTTTTCTTAAAAAATCATATTTTGTAAACCAATTGCATATGAGTTCCTTATCGATTGAACTGACATATCGATCAAATGCTTTTGATGATAAAGGATCAACAGGATAAGATAAACTTTCTCGATATTTGTGAAATTCATATACAAAAGTTTTTTGACACAGTCTCCACACATGATATTCCAATAATGCATGTAAACAATTCATAGATGCTATCTCAGCATGTGATACAACATCTTGCCGGGAAAGAAGTTCTTTTATCTTATATTTAGTATGTTCTATTTCATCCGAAAAGAAACTAGCCACTGCATGAACTAGTTTATCTACTACCAATTGCATTTTCAACTCTCTCCTTTTCAAGCTCCGCACCAAACAATTTTGCATACAAGCCACCTTTATTAATTAATTCCTCATGAAGTCCACTTTCTACAATGCATCCATTTTCAAGAACTACAATACGATCAGCATTTAGAATAGTCTCTAAACGATGTGCTATAACAACTTTTGTACACTTAAGTTTTGATAATGTATCATAAACATATGATTGTGAAATATTATCAAGTGATGAAGTCGCTTCATCCATTATCAGTAATTTGGGTGTTTGAAGTAAAACTCTCGCTATATGAATACGTTGTCTTTGTCCTCCAGATAGGTTTGCTCCCGTTTCTGATATTACTGTATTGTAACCCATAGGAAGCTTATTAATAAAGTCCAGAAATTCCAACGAATCACAAATCTCCCGTATTTCTGCTTCTGTACGCTTACTGCCAAGTTTGAGATTTTCCATTATAGTTCGATTGTGCAAATGTGCTTCTTGAGGAATATAGCTAATTGAGTCTCTTAATGTATCAAGATTATATTCATGATACTCAATTCCTCCAAAATATATAGAACCACTAGTAGGTTCAAATAAACTAGCTATTATCTTCCCAAGCGTAGTCTTCCCGGATCCGGATACCCCAACAAGAGCAATCGTTTCCCCATCAGAAATATTCAAATTAATATTTTTAATGGCCGGAATACTATCGGACGTATAACTAAAACTAACATTTTTAATAGAAACTGATCCTGAAGCCATTTCCTTTGAATCCTTACGAGAATATTCTATAGGATATTCAAATATATCCTCAGCTAACACAATATACCGCTCTGCCACCTGAACTTCCGATACAATTGTAAATACTGAATTCACATAGACGAACAATAATGACACAATCGACTGAACCGCAATTGCTTGCCCGAGTGTCATGAGACCTAGTTCTGCCATATATATACCTGTAACAAGAATAATTAAAGGAGCAAATACTTGTATTCCGGATAATATCGATCCTATTATTCCTTGCTGGATACGCATTCTGTGGCTTGTTGCATTTAAGAATTTTTTGAATCGTTGTTCCCAGTCATTGATATAGGACTGAACATAGCCTCCTAGTTTTACGCTATTTATTGAAACTATAGCATCTAACTGTATGCTTTGTGCGTTAGTTCCCTCATGTAGTTCTTTATCTGTTGCAGAACTTACGTAAGACTGAGTAATAATCAAAAAGGCAAAAGTTGATAAAGTAAACAACAGTATCATTATTCCGAGCAATGGTGATATCCAAAAAACATAGACTAATATTGATATACCGCTTATCAAATCAAGACATGCCTGTACTAGTGTTGTTCCCAAAACATCCTGTATTCGTGTAAGGGAGTTAAGACGATAAATAATTTCTCCGGGCGCCCTTACTGTAAAATACTTCGCTGGGAGTGATAAAACACGTGTAAAAGCACCACTCAGAATATGCCATCTAAAACGATAAATTATCTTTATTGTGAAGTATGTTCTGAGAAAATTTAGAATTACCATAATAATTAATGCTATGATGATAGATCCGAGTATTGTAGCAAAAGAAATAGCATCACCAAACCCATTGTCAATTATTAGCTGTGTAAATATGGGAATCGCTAATGTTATTCCAACTAAAATAATACTCATTAAAGCTATTTTTAAATATAGACCTATCATATTAGATGGCCAAATATGCTTTTTTTTCCATCTAGAAAGATTGCTAACACTGCGTTTCTTGAAATCTATTCCAGGTTCAGCAACTATTACATACTCTTGGAAGTTTTCTAGAAATTCCGATTGGGATATTGTTATCCGACCTATCGATGGGTCCATGATTATCACTTCATGTTCATTATATGATTCAACACAAACAAAATGATATCCTTTCCAAAAAGCTATGATTGGAAAATTTATTACCTTAAGTGCCCTCGGGTCTTTTATTTGATAAGTTTTTGCATTCATTCCAAAATGAGAGAGCAACTCTTTTAGTTGTTGTAATCCTAGACCGTCTCTGCCCGGCTCTTTAACTTGTCTGAGCTCAGTAAGTGAAATTTGATAATCATAAGCCTCCAGAATTGTTTTAACACAACATAGCCCACATTCTGATTGTGCTAATTGTAAAGATGGCGTGAGTCTTCTTTTTTTAATTTTAGAAAATATTTTCATGTTACATTAAGCGTTAAAGGGGAAATTTTAATTTTAGGATCAAGAGATTTACAAAGGTGCAATAGTGCACCAGCTCGACCCGCCATCAATCCTGGGCTTAACGGATAGCGACCTTTCCCGTTTTTAAAGAAACTAAAAATGTATTTTGGAGAGCAGAAAGTTGTTTTTATTTCTAGAAGAATTTCAGATGTTTTTTCTGGAAATGATTCACTCACATATTGAAGCGCCTCTACTATTCCCAGGCTTCCGTGACAAAATACCGGAACACGTGAGATAGGGATCCTTTTTAGCTGATCAATTATATTTAGCACTGATTCTCGAGGCAAAACTTTTGATTTGTATGCTTCGTAATAGGCTATTAATAGTCCTGCTAAACCATTACACCAAGATGATGATACATGCTCATCACCGGCATCTTTATATATCACTATGATTCCATTATTATTTGTGTACTTGTTACAAATAATCGAATCAATCTCTTCAATCACTCTTTTTATCTCGCTGTTTTCTTGTTTTTGATTGACTAAAGCAAAAAACCAAAGTAATTGACCATATCCATGAGCCAATCCTGAAGTTGTTTTAGCATCACTATCATTTATTCTTGAATATGCCAATGAGAGACTTTTATTGATAATTTCATCGCTTAATTTGAAATCTTCCTGTATTCGGTATCTCATAACAATCGAACCGCTTTTTCCCGTAATCATATCGAAAAAATTATTTTCTTCTTTTTCCAATGAACGATGCAATATTGGCCAAGAATTAACAGCTATGTCTTTCCATCTTTCGTTTCCGAGGATATCCCCTGCTGCAAATAATGTCCACAGTAAACCTGAAACTCCAGAAAATGCACCAATTCCAGAAAGAAGGACATTTCTAAGTTCGTAACTTCTTTCTTCAAGAATTTTTGCTGATTTTTCAAAAACATCGTAAGAAGCTTTTATTGCAATATCGTCCGACAAAAGTTTACCGGCCACTGCTAATGCAAGTGCTGGACCAACTCTTCCGTTATATAAATCGTATCCTAAAACTCCTGGCGTCCAGCCTTGACTCCCAAATCGTGCAACAGGACCAATCCATGTTTTAGGTAAATGTTCATAGCGATCATCCAAAAGTGATTCTGTTAATGATTTTGAAAACCAAGAAATTATTTCCCTATGCTTTAAAACATTGTTATCTTTTACTATGTTCAGTCTTTCTAATCTAGGTCTTTCTTCCTCAATGGATTTTTCTAATTTTAACTTTCCATCAGCATGTGGATCTGCTAACTTAGCAACAAAAGCTAGACGTATTAGATTGATTTGTTTAGTCAAGTCTGTTTTTGTGAGATTCTTCATCTTCATAATAAATTGTGATTCGGTACTTGTTGAAATAGAAGAAACAACTTCATCTCCACATAAAACCTCTGTTCCTTTAAAATTGACGGAAAAGTATGGTATATCCCCATTCCAAAGTTGTTTACATTCAGATAGAACCACATTGACATCACTTGTCATACTCAGTATTCCAATGCGCGACAATAAAGCATGTGCCGTGTCTATATTCCTAGATGGCTCCGCATCTGTTAAGATACGTAAAATTTGTTCATATCTGTAAGTCATGTTATGAATATAGCGAAGTTTAGCATTACTAAATGACTTTATAACTGCGTCAATAAACAAATCCTTTTGATGAAATATTTGTATGAAAAAATCAGTGAAACCATCAATTATTTGGTCACATCTTTTATGTATCAACGATTCTAAATCGGAATCAGTCGATAGATCACTATCAATACTTTGATGTTTCCAGACAACTTTTATATCTGGAGAAAAACCATCTATTATATCGAAGGTTTTAAAAGGACTTACACTATTCTGATTACGAATACCAGTGAACCCGACATCTACTGAGTCATTACTTGATTTTTTACCTAATGATATTGGAAGTATACCTGTACCATATACTGATTTCTCCAATGCATGATACGCGCTTCTTTTAGACTCAGGAATTCCAGTCCTAATGCGAGAGGGATGAAACAAAGTTTCCAAATCTATTGGAAGTGGCCCCTCATTTGTCCATAATATATTACTGTAGTGCATATCTGAAGCATTTAAAAAATACATTAGACATGCTAATCTACCTGCTTGATACATATCCTTCTTTTCTTCATTGGTTTCTCCAAACGATGTAAAACCATAATTACCAAAATCAACAACAGTCAGAGAAGGCATCTTTGGAGAAATAAATTTGTTAATCTCTCGAATAAGATTAGTATATCCAAGTTCTCCGGAGACTGACCTTGGTTTAAAAACAAGCTTTTCTCCTTGTTCAAAGGTAATAATTGCGACTGAAGACCCGTTATTATGTGTGTCTCCTCCTGACTCTACAGAAACAATACGGCTAGTGCACGGAATGTTGAATTTTCCTTCTATTTCCAGACGATGTTTTTGAGTCAACAGAATAGTATCTTTGATTGCAAGTGCCCTATTTTCTAATAGATTATTGCATCTTCCCCATGCAATTGAGTAAATACCAGCAAATTCTTCAAATTTTGTATCCATTAATTTTTGGGTATAGTAATCATAAATATTTTTTGAATTCATAGACCCCTTAGGTATTGTTTTAATATGTTCAGCAAAACATCTAATTAGGTAGGAGAAAGCTATCTGTGAGAACAGCTCACAGATAGCATTTTTGAATGATTCCGGCTCAAAGAGATACTTGTTCATCTTTGAGTCCCAGACTTTCTCCCAGATGTTTCTTGCAATCATCCTACAAGGGTTATGATAGGGATAAAGTTCCCGGTCCTTAAAAGTCTCCACATTCTTTAGACTATCTGGAGAATATAAAGGTAAATCATAAATATATTGGAGAAGTGGTGCAATGTGTTCATCGAAATCCGACTTTTCAAGTTCCGGATAAAACTCTTTCCTATAGATAACCATAAATATTCTATCTCTCCCTCTATAAATGTTGATATATCAACGGTTGTAGCCGTTTCAGGAGTGTCAAAAAAATTTTTTTCGACAAAGTTCCTAACATTATTTCTTAAATATGTGTATATCTTACATTAGGTGGGTACGCTTCGCGGTCACTACTGGTTAAATTTGATTGTAGTGAGGGAAGCGTATGGGATGCACCTTGGATCTCTGCATCGCTGATGATGACGAACCCTCCCATGTCTCTGGGCATCCTTGTGCCTACATTCCTTCGTTCGGTCTAGTCATCAGGCAGAGGCCAGCTAAGCTCCTTTAGGAACTCAAGGTCGAATGGATGATATCGTGCCAGCTTCTCCGTGTCATCCTAGTTGTCTAGGCAATCGCAAGGCATGTAGGCATCAAGCCACCGTTTCGAGACCAAAGATGTCCTGCATCATTCGCTTCGCATCGAACGCCTGGTGCTTCGTACACACAGCGTGCAGTACCTTCAGTAAATTCCCACATAACACCACAATGGATTGCTTCTTGCGCAACGGATGATCGGGCCGTGTCGTGTAATATTCATGTAACTGTCGAAACGCTTCGTTGTGGCGGATCATCGGCATCATCACGCGGAAGAGGAGGGCGCGCAACCGCCTTCTTCCACGCTTCGAGATCCGTTTTTGCCCTTTGTGTTGGCCGGAGGAGTTTTCCCGTAAGGTCAGTCCCGCAAGTTTCAATAATTGGCGCGGATCCTGATAGTGGGAAAAACTCCCGATTTCCGATAACAGTTCCACGATAGTCGCATCCCCTAAGCCCGGAACCGTTTGGAGCCATTCGTATTCCACGGATGTTTGCACAAGTTCCGTCAGCTGATGGGTCAGTGCCTCGATTTCTTCCTCCAATTGGCGGTACCGGCGGACAAGTGTGGCGATTTCGATACGGGCCATCTGTTGTCCTTCCGTTACGCCAATGGAGTGTTGGGCCAGTTCCATCAGCTTCTTCGCTTTCGGCTTTTGTGGCGATTGTAATCCCTCGCTTTGCCGATAAAGGGTGAGAACCTCTTCGATCTCTTTCCCTGCTAAATCCGACGGAAACGGCGTCTGTTCCAGCGCAGCGAGCGCCATTTTCCCAAATGACGGAAAGACTTGCGTAAATTCCGGAAAATACCGATCGAGCCAGCGAATCATCTGATTTCGAACCGCCCCCTGCTCTTCCACGAGTTTGGATCGAAACGTCGCCCCTGTGCGCAGTTCGGCCTCCATCCCTTTCAGAATACGCGGATAGCTGAATCGGCCGTCTTTCACTAACCGGGCAATGACGAGCGCGTCTTTCGCATCATGTTTGGTTGGAAGATTGTCGTCTAGCTCTTTGGAGCGCTTCACGTGCATCGGGTTTGTCATCACGAGAGGAATGCCCCTCTCGTCAAGAAAGTAAGCGAGATTGAGCCAATAATGTCCCGTTGGCTCGATGCCAAGGATCACTTCCGTTTTTTCAAATTCCTCCATCGCTTTCACGATGCACTGGTACAACCATTCCAACCCTTCTCTGGATTGCGGAACGGGAAACGATTTTTTTAGCACCCTCCCTCGCTCATCCACAAAGCAGGCATAATGCTTCTTTTTCGCGATATCCATGCCAATGACAAGCGTTTCAATGACAAGCGTTTGATCGGTGACTTGATTAATCTTCTTGTTTGAGATAGAATTCATGTATAGTCCTCCTTGGTATCCAAATTAGGGGTCAATTCGTGCGATTGACAACCCCAAATCATACCAAGAGGGCTTCCCCGAAAAAACTACTAACAGGAATGCTCCTTTAACAAGCGCGAGTACAAGCAGTAGTTGGACAAGTATTAGTTGAAATAAATCCCGTAATTACCGAAATAACTATTGTTGGTGTTCCTCCACCAACAACTTCATCATCAGTTAATGCAATCATATCTGATTCCAAATATTTTCCAAGTTCCAGTTCAATTTCTGAACTATTTTTAGAAATAGACTTATTATCGTTCATTGTCATATCCCCTTTTCACAAAATATTTTTTGACCATTATTCCATAAAAGCATTTCTAAATTATTTACACCAATTCATGCATTCATGAGTGACTGTACACCAGTTACCCTTATTTCCCCAGTAATCACTAAGGGAAAATGTATTTGTAGTGCATGCTCCAAATACATCATCATCAAATTCTTGATCCACAACTTCTTCAAACCAAGTAACTTGTTCATGTTGCACCTCTTTTTGTAATTTACTGATTTCGATTTTCATATTATCCCTCCTTTCCGTTACATGGTAAAAGCAAACATCATAAAGTTAAATATAACCATTTATGACATAATTGGTAAAATATTAACTTTATGATAATCTAAAGTTTAATTCATTTTCTGATAAATTACAACAATATTAACAATTTTTTTACAATTTACAACAATTATTATAGGTATTTAAATCTTATCTCTGCACATCTTTCAGATGTTCGATCCTAGTTATATCACATTCTTTAGAGCTTCAAATACTTGGGGGGTTTGTTTTGGAACAGGTGATAAGACCGTCGTAGCAGGAACTTGGCTTAATTATGCTCAAATCCTTACCTTCATCCATTGTATATGTGTATTTAAAAAGCCATTGGTTCTCTGGTACCTTGCTTTGTTTAGATATGTCCAGGAAACTGACAACATGACCCGTTTTCTGCATCCTGAACTCTATGCTGTCTTGCTCTGGCTGTTGTACTTCATATACATGACGAGTATTCTCTGCGGCATAGCCACTATACATGAACAGTCCAATTGAATAAGAATTCTGCTTCAATTCAGACGGTACATATGAAAATGTTGATTTGAATCCAACATTCCTTTAATCCTCTTGGCAATATGACTATTATGTGCACAAATAATAATCTTCTCCCCTGCAAACATTTCCTGAACCAACCAAACAATATTATCGGCCATCATTTTGTTTCGAATCTTTATTGCCTTCATAAAGTTAGCCGTCATCATGTCTACAAGCTGCCCTCGATTTTGCAGCACTCTTTCGACAAGCAACAGTGTTTTCTGATCAAACTCCCCTTGTAAATGAGCATAATTTTGCTTTAATAGAAGCAAAAAGTTTTTGTAGTTTGCTTGCAGTTCTTTATACTTCACTTTTCTCTCCTTTTTCGACATGGTGTTGCGTCGAGAATGGGCATATTGATACAGCATGTCCTGTTCCAACTCCTGTATTTGATTGCCGTACACTTCTCCAATATATGAAAAAATGGAAACCAGAGCCTCGCTCGTTATACTTTCCTTAGAAGATGGTTGAATATCAAAGCCTGTAAAAATAAAAGGCGAGTTGTATGACTGCATATCTTTTAACCATGTAAAGAACTCCACCATTTCGTCTGTGTGCCACACTTTAAATAGAGATTGCTTCACAAGCTGTTCCGCATTTACATCCATTTGCTGCATTGAAGAAAAGGTGCAGTCACCAAGATTACTCTCAAATGCTAGAACTCGGAAATCCAATTCTTGATATAAATACTTTATAAGTTTTATTTTAATCTTTGTATGCTCTTTAACCCCGTGGCCATTCTCTCCTAAGAGGATTACTTTTTTGTCTTTCAGCAACGACTTCAGAAAATCCAGTTCAGAATAATTAATCGAATTGCAGTAAGTCTATATGTTGTACTTTCTCATGTAGCCAGTCAATTTCACCCTGCATATCCTTTTTATAACCAAACATCATCATCCTCCTATAAATTTAATGACATGATTTACCTAAGTTACCTATGGGCTTTCCCTAAACAACTAGAATACGAGAGTTTAAAGCCTACATATTCGAGACTAACATACAAAATTTATATTAATATGTATATTTTAACAATTGGAAAAACAGACATAAGAAACTCTCATGTCTGTTTTGGAGACATATTAATCAATCCAGGTACCCCAAATCTTTACTGTATTAACTATATCAGCGTATAAATTCTTTGCTTTTAATCTGAGCTTTGCACTAGCAGAGTTTAGGTCAAAGCTTAAACTAAACTCACCGACCCCATACCTTGTCCCAAAGCCAATAGTGGCACTGCCAGAGCCAACAACAGAATACTGTACTCCGCACCTTCCGCCAGAATAAACTGGTTGTTGGTTTCCTGAAAGAGATGCATCCGCCCTTCTGCTATATATTTGTATTGTAGCGGCGGAATTGTAGTGTTATAAGAAGAATAATCCGCTGATGCCCCATTCGGTACTACTGCTATACACGTAGCCAATGCTCCTGAAATAAGTAATGATTTCATTTTCCTTCTCACTATCATTTCACCTCCGTTCTATGAGATTAGAATAATCTATCTATTAATTTCCAGAAAAAGGAAATAATTAAGAGATGTCTCGATTTTTGTAAATATTTAAAATTTTTCAAACTATATCCTTTATCTTTATGATAGATTATTAGAGAAGGACTGGTTGGTGTAACCGTCAAGTAAAATTGACACTTTTTGCTCATTAATTTTGAACAGTTTCATCGCTGAAAATGAAAATTCTATGCTTCATGCGATAGCTGTTGTTTATTGCTTTAACAAATTCAGCTCATTTTTATCTGGGTATTTTGAACCAAAAAAATATGAATAAAATCCCCAGGCCGTTTGCACATCCTCGAATGAGACATTAAGTAACTTCGCTTGTTGCTTGAAGCTGCTATAAACTTCTGCTCTTTCTAATACTAACAACATAATTCTTGGCAATAAGGAGAAAGGAGTAGCATCCAAAACTTCCTTTCCCGTTCTTACAAATCCTCCATCAACTTGCCTAATAAGTCCATACCGTAAAAGGAAATTTAACTTTTTACACGTTCCCGTATATGAAAGTCCATATATTTCAGAAATTTTCTTTTTGGATAATCTACAAATCTGCTTATTATCCTCATACTCTTTCAGAATATCGAGCAACTTCCTATATCCGCTTACAGTTTCTCGTATCCTTTTAATAGGTTCTCTATACAATAAAAACACCCACTTTTTCTGATTTTAAAATTGTCCTGTAAATGACCTATAATTGTCCTGTTTCTTACCTTAAACACTGATAAGCTTAGATATATAATGAAGTCAAATAAAGGAAAAAGGGGAGAATATACAAATGCACATAGGGTTAAAAATTAAAGAACTAAGAAAGTTAAAACTATGGACCCAAGCACAATTGGCAGAAATTTCTGGTGTCAGTGAAAGAACTGTAAGAAGGTTAGAATCCACTGGAACAGCAGAGAGTGCAACCTTATTATCTATTTTAAATGCTTTAGACACTAATTTGGAAGAACTTGAAAACATGTTTAATGAGGACGAATCTATAAAAAAAGAAAGCAAAGAAAAGTATGCTGACGTTTGTTTCCTCAAAAGAATTGAAAATGGTCGGGAGCTTGTTAGAATTTTCTCAAATGCTCATCAGTTTGGATATGACTATCATGACTGTCACACAGAAGAACAAGTTGAACTTACTCAAGTTTTTTTGTCTACGGTAGCAGATGTATTAGACATTTGGGACATGATAGAAATTAGTCAGAGATTTGAATTGGAGAATGAATTGACAAGACAAATAAAACAGTTAGATGATCTAGGCCTATGGGTATTTGGAGTTCGACAAATTAATAAAGACATCAACTGGATTACAGCAATTGTTGAGATTTATTCAAAAGATAACCCTATGATTCAAAAAGTAAAATTCGATAAAAACTTGGTGCAAAACAAATAAAATGTATGACATCGTTTTATCTTAGCTGTGATATATCCCCAAACAAACCGAAATAGAGTTTAATGGATATTTTATATAGAAAAAGGCGGCGCTGCCAATAGCAGACGCACGCCCTTTTGTAAATCCATTCCACTCGTTTTAATGATCCGTCGAATTTTATTTGCGGTTTGACAAACTAGTCAAGTATGAGGTGACAGCTTGTATACCGGTTTCAATCGCCTTTTCATCAGGATTCAGCTTAGAATGGTGAAGTCCATAAGGCGAACCAACTCCCAACCAAAACATAAAACCAGGAATATCTTTCAGCATATAGCCAAAATCTTCACCTGTCATCGCTTCTCGGCAAGGAACAAATGTGACATCCTCTTGATTTTCCAAAAAGCGAATAAAGTCCCTTGTCAATTCAGGATCATTGTTCACTTGATAGTAATGGCAGCCGTAATCAATCGATGCTTCGCAGTCAAAAGCTATTTCGATTCCGCGCACAATCGATTCAATCCGTTCTTTTACTTTTTCCATCGCTTCTGGAGAGAGTGTGCGAATGGTTCCTTCCAAACGAGCCGTTTCAGCAATGGCATTTTGTACGGTGCCGGCAGTCATTTTCCCTATGGTAACTACGGCACTGTCAAGCGGATCCACATTTCTAGATACAATCGATTGCAGCTGTGTGACAAAATAGGCTGCCGCTACGACCATATCCTTTGTTTTATGAGGATAGGCGGCATGCCCCCCTTTTCCTTTTAAATCCATATACAATTCCGATGTATTAGCAAATAGCAGCCCTTCTTTGACCGCAATCGTGCCGGCCGGGTATTCGGGGGCTATATGGAGTGCAACAATCAAGTCCGGTCTCCACTTTTTCATTTGCTCGCTTTCCATCATTGGCAAAGCCCCACCCGGACCTTCTTCAGCAGGCTGAAATAGAAAAACAAGATCATCACGGATAGGGTGATGAACAAAATGCGTTAACACACCAAGGGCAATACTCATGTGAATGTCATGACCGCAAGCATGCATACGCCCTTGATGAGTGGATTGAAAAGGCAATCCCGTTTCTTCCTCGATAGGCAGCCCATCCATATCTGTTCGATAACCAAGTGTCTTTTTTGATTTTAATCCTTTTATTTTTACAAAAATCCCCGTTCTCCACGTTTCTATTTCCATTCGTTCTTGCGGCAATGTTTGAAGATAATTAAGCAAATACTTCTGGGTTTTTACTTCTTGAAATCCAAGTTCTGGAATTTGGTGTAAATCACGGCGTATTTTGATAAACTGGCTGATGGTCATACGATTTCTCCCTTTCTTTCCCTTTTTCCATTATTTGCGGGTGGAAGTCCTTTTGAAGTATGTCCACCTTTGTCCTTCATAGACTACAAACAAGCGTGGATGCTAGCATCCACGCTGTTTCGAATTATAAATTCCGAAGTTCCTGCATAATTTCTGTTTTGGATTTCGTCTTTTCGTCTATTTCTTTGATTACTTTTGCTGGAGCACCAGCGACCACCGTATTCGGTGGAACATCTTTCGTTACGATCGCACCAGCTGCTACAACCGATCCTTTTCCGACTGTTACCCCCTCCAAAATAACAGCATTTGCCCCAACGAGCACATCATCTTCAATAATGACAGGTTTTGCAGATGGAGGCTCAATCACACCTGCTAGAACAGCTCCTGCTCCAATATGGCAGTTTTTTCCAACAGTTGCACGTCCGCCGAGAACCGCATTCATATCAATCATCGTTCCTTCGCCAATAACGGAGCCAATATTAATGACAGCACCCATCATCACAACGGCACCATCGCCAATTTCCACTTGATCGCGGATAATGGCACCCGGTTCGATGCGTGCATTGATTCCTTTTAAATCAACAAGAGGCAATGCAGAATTGCGGCGATCATTTTCTATCACATAATCTTCGATATTTTCTTGATTGTTTTGAATCGCTTGTGAAATTTCCGCCCATTCACCGAACACCACGCCAATATTACCGCTAATAAATGTTTTAGCAGAAGGGCCAAAGTCGATTCCTTCTAAATTTCCTTTTATATATACTTTTACCGGTGTGGATTTTTTGCTGTTGCTGATAAATGAAATGATCTCATGAGCATCCAACATTTTCATAAAAAAACTTCCTCCTTGTCCATTTTTGACAAACCATTCCATATGTATTCTTGTAGCGGTGAAGTGCAAACCGCTGAAAAAGCAGATGAACGTTTGATATTACTTTAGCAAAGGAAAGTCCTTTACACAAGTGATTTTATTCAAAACTTGAAGACTGCTTTTGCAAATAATCATTGACTACTTCCACAAAAGCTTCCACCTGTCTTAGTTCAAAGGCGGAATCATACCCCATTAGCCAAGTATCCCTTACCATTGGCTGTCCGTGTTCATCGTGTAAAGGAATTTTATAAAAATCAGTTTCCGAATGATGAAGCGTGATCGCTGGGAGAATCGCATAGCCGATC
The DNA here is from genome assembly GCA_014896555.1 of Caryophanales bacterium. Classification (GTDB taxonomy): domain Bacteria; phylum Bacillota; class Bacilli; order Bacillales; family DSM-4216; genus Bacillus_O. The sequence continues at coordinate 19,096 of JADBKC010000006.1, forward strand.
CCGTTAAACGTCATCTGCTTGCACGTTTCTATTTGGTCGACAATGATCGTTCGTTTTGGGGCCATTTGAAACTGACGATGCCACCAATTCTGGATTTCTTGATAGTAGTTGGAGTCGCTTTTAAATTGGATAAACGGCCTGTCGGTTTCCAATACTTCTTCGACTCGACGAATTTCCTTGTCAACTAAGTAAAGCCGGTCCTTGAATAAATGAATTTTCCGGCTTTTCCAATCAGGTGTACCGCGAATGATGCCTATATGCACCTCTCCCTCATAAAGCGCCTTCGCTATATCGCTGCTCCATCCCGTCATCAACGAAATCTTTGCATGGGGATACTTTTCTACAAATTGCTTTAATATTTTTGGAAGCCAATTTTGTCCTACAATGGATGCACAGGCAATTTTTAGCGTTCCATGCACTTCCGATTCAAATGAATGAATTTTTTCTAGCACTTTTTCCTTTCGTTCTAGAATTTCGTTTGCAAAATCGACTACCAATTCCCCAGCAGGTGTCAAAGTCAATCCTTTTGGGGAACGGTTGAACAACCTTGTTCCCCATTCTTTTTCAATGTTTTGCAAACGCTGAGAAAGAGCAGGCTGGGATACAAACAGCCGTTCAGCTGCTTTGCGCATATTCATTTCTTGAGCAAGAATGGATAATAGTTGAAACTCTGAAAAAGACATGACCTATTCCCTTCTGTTCGTTATATTTTTAGGAAATCCTCGCTACTCATTTTTAGGCAAAAACATAACCAAAACAAAAGAAAGAAGACCGCAGAAAAAGACAACCAAAAATACAGTATGCAGGGAATCGGACAAACCGTTTCTCAGAATGGAGGCCAAACTAGATGGAATCCCGCTGTTCCCGCTGTTTCCAAGCAAAGAATTGATCGAATTGATAGAAACATGGTGAGAGTCTGTACGGTTTTCCAAATAATGCTGGAGTCGACTGTTTAAAACTCCCCCGAGCAAAGCAGCACCTACTGTATTTCCAAGATTTCTCATAAACATATTGGTTGCCGTAGCGATCCCTCTTTGCTTCCATTCAACGGTGCTTTGGATGGATACAATGAAAGCGGTGGATGTCAGACCCATCCCCACTCCAACGAAGAACGAAGAAACAGCCGCCCATAGTGGTCCCGATGACGATTTCATGAAAACAAAAAACAAGCCGCCGATAACAAGAAAAATCCCTCCAACTAGAGAAGTATTCCGGTACCCAATTTTTAATAATAATCTTCCGGATACTGTCGATGCAATTGGCCATCCAATGGACATTGCCGTCAAGGTGAATCCAGCAATGGTAGCATTTTCCCCCATCACGCCTTGTACATACGTTGGAAGAAAGGAACTAATGCCGATTAGCATCACTCCTGTTATAAAGGAAACGACATTAGCGATCGTAATGGATGGAACAGTCCAAATGGCAAAAGGAACGAGCGGCTCTTTTGCCCGCTTTTCCTGCCAAATAAATAAACCAAAAAAAAGGACCACGCCGATCAACATTCCGACACTGGCATTTGAACGCCACGGAATGTATACTCCGCCTTCCACTAGCAAAAACATAAAAGAGGAGATAGCGATTGTAAAGAAAAGAGCCCCTAAGTAATCAATATCGGCATTTTTCTTCTCTAAATGTTCATGAAAAAACAGCCAAATCCCTAGAAGCGAAAGCAGTCCCAATGGAATATTCATCCAAAAAACAAAATGCCAGCTGACATATTCCACCAATATTCCACCGACGGCTGGACCGACAATGGCCGAAATGCCCCAGACACTGGATAAATATCCTTGTACTTTCGCCCTTTCGTCTTTCGTATAAATATCGCCAATAATCGTATTCGCTATTGGCATAACGGCCCCTGCTCCTATTCCTTGAATAAAGCGATACAAAATAAGCTGTCCCATCGACTGAGCAAAACCGCATAAAGTCGATCCGATTAAAAATAAAATGATTCCTATCGAAATGATCGGTTTACGACCTAATAGATCAGATAATTTCCCATAAATAAGAACAGTAACCGAGTTCATGAGCAAATAAGCAGAAAACACCCATCCGTAGAGGGAAAATCCTCCAAGATCAGACACAATGTCAGGCATTGCCGTTGAGACGATCGTCGATTCAATTGCCCCCATAAACATCGCCAGCATCACAGCAGCAAGAACATAAGGGCGCTTTGTTTGTTTCAAACTAGAAACTGACGCTTCACTATCCATAATACACAACACCTCTTTTCAAATCCAATATCCCATTACAGCAAATCCATTGTTTCCATCTTCTTGAATGCCAATGAAACGAGTTATTAAATAATTAATGGAAATTTGCCAAAAAGAGAGATGCTCCCAACACGGGAGCAGCCCTTAAAAATGATTTAATTGATCTACATGGCGGTTTAATTGCTTTAATATGATTCTCCGTGTTAAAATGCCTTCAAAATAACCACTGTCGTCCACCGCACAAAGAAATGGATGATCAATCAATAACCCAAGCGCTTTTTTAAAGCGATCATCTGATTTTAATGTAGGAATTTTAGAATTACATACATCTTTTACTTTTAGCTGTTCAAGCCTTTCAAATTCGATTCGTTCAAGACCGAGGATTGCTTCTGTTATCATTGGAGAACTGATAAGCCCATGTAAACGGAATTGAGGATCAAGGACAGGAATTGCAGTATAACCGCTTTTTGTCAGAACTAGAAGAGCATGTTCCAGGCTGTTTTCTAATTGCACGTGAGCCACTTTTTCAGAAGGAATTAAGAAATCCGAAATCTTTGTTTCTAAAAATTTTTCGCTTTGGAAAGAAATCATTCCATCTCCCCCAGATAAAATTACCGCTTTATGTAAGCGCTTGATTCTTTTTCATTTTATCATATACCCGAATTTCTTGCTCCTAAAACACCTTGGAAAATATAAAAAAAGAATAAGCCCTTCTAAGTTCAGCAAACAAAGCACTTAAAGGACTTTATCAGTCTCGCTGCCCTAAACTAGCCAAACAGCTATGACCGATCCGTCGGCTTTTTAGAAGATTGATCAGACAAAATTTTGCGGATTTCTGTCAATTCCTTTCTTGTTCCTGCGAGCTCCGCAGACATCAGCAGTAAAAAGAAAATCTGGACTATTAATAAAATAATAATGAATGTCATCCGGTTTCACCCGTACTCGTTAATTATATTTTGAATTTTTTTGTCATTATACCAAAGATTGATTCGCAACTACAGTTTTTTTGCATGAAAAATCCCCTATTGAGACCATATCCTCAACAAGGGAGCTCGATTATTGTTGCCGTTCTTCTTGAAGCAAATCAAAAATTTCAATGGCAGTCATATCAATGTCATCAAAAGGATACTTTTTGGATTTTCCGTCTTGATCGAACACTTCTAGCTCAAACGTGTCTTTATTAGGAAAATATTTGACTTGGCAAATGGTTTTTCCGTTCAGTTCAAAAAGCCGTTGTTGAACCTCTCCTGTATCGCTTCCTTCTTGCAATGACTTTAGTCGTTGAATAATGCCGAGCAATTGTGACATACGATAGGATTCTCCTTTCTAAAAAATGCTCTAATTGGTTTTGCGCCGTACAAATAGTTTGGAAAAAAAGAAACAAGAGAAATATACCATACATCTTTTGAGCCGCCAACTATTTTATTTTTTTCAAATTTTTTGAGTCTCTGTTAACACTAGATGGCATGAGCATATCCTTGCTACCGTTTTCAATAGAATGGAAACATATCTTGCAAAAGAAACGCAAGAAAAAAATCCATTCAGAATCCATTTCCTAGAGGAATGCCTCCTCAAAACTTTTCGGATTGAAACAGATCTTATCTCAAAAAAATCATTGTCTGAACATTCTAGATCGTTTCGCATCAACTAGTCTTGATTGCCTATTTTTCCACATGATTCTAAACTAGGTATGTTCCTTTATAAAAAACCGTATACAACTGCCTCATAAAAAATATAAAAAAACACTAGCCCTGTTCCGATCACAACTGTCCATATAACAGGGTTTCGGATATAAGGATGATCTTGGACAGCTTTTGGAATCGCTGAATCGTATGATCTTCTCACTTTTTGCTCTTGAATGATCATGATCGTGTACAAAAGGGAACTAGAAACGACTACAACGCCTGCCAATGTCAAAATCCACATAAAAAAACTCATATTCATCACCTCTAGCCTTATATTGTGTATAGTTAATATGTCCAGGTGCTGAATGAGCTATTCGGTCCTATTTAATAAAGAAGGCCATCATGTTCATATAAATAATCGTACGTTATGTCCATAAATAAATATTCATGATCATTGACAGGATAGGAAAACGTTCGGATAATTTCACCAGTCTCAATATCAGAATATAAATCAGATAACAGACCAGTACGGTTTTTACGCATACGGAGAATGTTTTTCAGAAAATACGGACGCCAGCTCCAGTTTTTATTTAAATACTCTGGCTGTACAATCCATTCCCTATCCTTTTTCAGCAAGTTCGGCGTCACTTCAAATCCGTTTTCATCACATATATAAAAACGAAAACACATCGGATCAAAATAAGCAGCCAGTTCTTTTAGCAATTCAATCCGCGAATCCGTTTGTTTCCTTAATTTTGGCAACAGTGTTTGCAAATCGTTTTGAATGGATTCCGCCTGAAGATATACTTTTTCCAGCATACTCTTTTCATGAAGAATAAATTCTTGGAATTTTCTCCTCAATTTTTCTTTGAGAACATCACGAGGCAAAAAGCCGGATATAGGTTCTTGTAAGTAGCATCCTTGATAATACCGGCCGCCATGTTTCCAAGCATATTGAAGCTGAAATTCGATTTCAATTTTTTCAAAAAGAAGAGAGGCGCCAATTTTTCTTGCTAAAATCGACAAAGAATGAAGAATGTCTTTGTATGCCCGGTTTCCTGCATCATGTCGCAGAGCTTGCAAGCTGACTTTTAATATATCGGGATAAGAGCCGGTAAACTTATGGATATTGACATTCTCCTCCCCAATATGATCAATCGCAATTTGTATGCCAAACGTTTTATAGTATTGTAAAAGATGTTCAAGATCACTCGTATAATTTTTTTCTGAAATTTCAAGCACAATTTTATGTAGATCAAGACCCATTTCTTTATACCCGAGCAGCATATTAAGAAATTCTTCTTCTTCGTCCATCATCAGTAAACGTGCATCCCTATTGATAAAGAGGTGTCCTTCTACTTCTTCCTCCATAAAACGGTTGAGCGCCTGCCTTAGGATATGATTATCCGCTTCTAAACGAAATTCATCCGGCACTTCCTCATCTTCGAAAAATTTCCCTAAACTTACCGGTCCATTTTCTCCTAAATATCTTCCCAACACCTCATACCCAATGATACTATGCTCATCCGCACTAAAGATCGGTTGAAAGTAAGGAACCACTCTATCTAAATCCGCCATGATTTCCAATGCGTCCATAAACAAGCCTCCATCAGCAAAAAATCTTGATTCAGTCATTTATTTGTTAACAGGCCAAACAGCTTTTTTCTAAACGCATATTTACCAAAAATATGAACACAGCAAAGAAAAAATTCCTTGTCCCATTTCAAAATTGTACTATATTCTGCTTTATTAGCCGGAAAAATCGCTCGATTTTAAATACTTGAGGTTGTTGAATCATTCAAAAGTTCGCTAATTCTATCAATCATCCGCTTCTTACGAACTTTCTCTTAACAAAAAATTTAAAAATCTCAATTATATTATATGAAAAAAAGCCGGTTCCCGCCAGAATGACCCCCAATGATCCTCGTCCTTTTTCATTGTTTATAAAAAAACGCTGATAAGAGAAAAATTCCGCCGAAGCGGAATTTAAAGATTTTCATTCATTAATCTCACATTTAATTTATTTAATGTCTGAATGATCGTCTTCTTTTTATTATATCCTTTCATATTGATGGTAAAGTCATGATATTGGGCAAACACCTGCCCCCAACTTCCGGGAACATCAAATCCATAGATAAACACCCGTATCATTCCCTTTTTAGACGGAAGGAAAAACATTTCAAACCGATTGTCTTCTTGCACGGCTGCAGCCTCCTTTAAGCTGCCATTCTATTATTGTGCAGCTTCATCTATTCAAAAAGTAACACTTGATCCGAAAATAAGCAATACATTTGATTGAAAGTCCATAGAATAATAACAGAAACTTTTTGAATCAGATTGCTAGAAACAAAATGTACATGATCGGAAAATGACAGCACTTCCTATTGAAAAAAAAGGCGCCAATCAACTTTTTATTAGTAAGTATCACCCATGTCAAGAATAGGTGTGGATCAACGTGAACATGAGAATATCGAGAAGAATGTTTCTCCAAAAAATGGCAGGGACTTTATTGGCTTTTCTAGGGTTTTCCGGTGGAGGAATGGCCTACGCTCATTATATAGAACCAAAACGGTTGGATATCCATGTGGAAGAGTTTTATCATTCACTGATTCCTCCCTCATTTGATGGAATGTCGATCGTTCTTTTCAGCGATACTCATATTGGATTTCAATATACTTTGAATCAATTGCAAAGACATGTCGCCATTATCAACTCTTTGCAGCCTGACATTGTATTCTTTACAGGTGATTTGTTAGATCACCCGAGTCATTTTCCAAAAAAACATGTTCTCCCTAACATTCTTAAGAAAATCAAAGCCCCTTTCGGAAAATTCGCCGTTTATGGCAATCACGATCACGGGGGCTATGGAACAGAAATTTACAAAAACATCATGGAAAAATCGAGCTTTCAAATTCTCCGCAATGAAACAAAAAAAATCTCTATGATGGACCAACAAAGCATCTACATCGCTGGAATTGACGATGCCATGCTTGGATCACCGAATCTTTCAGAAACCATCAAAAGAATACCAAAAAATCAATTTACGATTCTTTTATCACATGCTCCTGATTTAGCGGATGAAGCCTCCCTTTTTCCCATTCAACTGCAGCTGAGCGGACACAGCCACGGCGGACAAATCAAACTGCCTTTCATCGGGGCATTGATTACCCCACCCTTTGGAACAAAATATCCAGAAGGGCGCTATGAACTGACAAAACACCATAGACTTACACTCTATGTGAATCGAGGTCTAGGCACAACCCGCCTTCCATACCGTTTTTTCGCCGTACCCGAGATTACAAAAATCGTTCTAAAATCAGTTCCTTGAAAATTTGGAATTTCGCTGTTTAGTTCGTTGAAAGACTTAATTGTTTATACATTTCTTCCGAGTTTCGTAAAACGAAAAAGAATCATAGCATTCCCCATTTTCGTTTGTATTACTTTCAAAATATAATCGTCATTGGTGAAACCGTGTCTGGACAAGACATCGAGAGCGTCACAAAATTAATCGTTTTATATTATCCCGATACCCTCATTTGGAAGAAGCGTATCGGGTGGCTGAATTGTTATTTCCATGTTGCCTTTGGAACAACAAAATCATGAAAATGAATTCTTTCATTACGATGAAATCATTGGAATAGTATATCACCGAATTTATGAAAGTATAAAAGAATGGCGACTCCTTCTGTCCGTATAAGCAGCAGGAGGTGTTTGTTCTAGAAAAAGGCAATAGCTAAATGGAATGAAAAATGACACGGAAAGGTTGACAGACCACGTGGCAAATCTCTTTCCCCCTCACTCTATGGGCGTTTTAACATTTGGCTTCTATAAATAAGCAATGATAGGTGGCCGTTATATAGCCGTTTTCTTGAAAATCACGCTCATATATTTTCATCATTTCTTTTATGACAGAAGGTCGTTGAAAAAATGGTCCTTGATTGCTATTTGTGGCCCCTATTTTTTTCAACGAATTGAAAAAATCTCTTACGGAAAGGAATCGTTCTTTTTCAATGGTTTCTGTTCCAATAATGGTGGAATTTGGATGAGCCGATCGAATCGTGCGGCCGCATAATTCTAATAAATCCTTTAATGAGTAAAATGGCTGACCGAGTCTAGCATTCGTATAGATTTGCCATTTTTGCAACGCTCGAGAAAAAGAAGTGTGAAGTTCGTGGAATGTTTCGACTCCAAATGTTGAAAAAAGAATCCTTCCATTATTCTTTAACGAATGGCTAAGACGAATCAGAGTATTCTCCATATCATTCAGCCATTGAAAGGTTGCATTGGAGATAATAAGATCATACTGTTCTTTTAGTCCCATTTCCTCAATATCACCGCAGAGAAAATGTACCCGTTCATCATTGATCCGCTGTTTCGCGATTTCGATCATTCCCGGTGCAAAGTCAATTGCGGTTATCGTTGCTTCGGGAAATTGTTGTGACAGTTTCCTCGTTAAATATCCTGTACCACAGCCGATTTCTAGAATATTGATCGGAGCGAATTCATTTTCTATCCCATCCATCTGCTTCAATAACAGAGTCCCCATTTTTTTCTGCACGTTTGCAAATTGATCATACGTTTTGGCTTGGTCACTAAATCTTTTTTGCAGCAATTGTTTATCGATCATCGTTTTCCCCCTGCAAATGATTGAATCAACTGTACGCATTCGTCCGTTTTCGTTACAAAAGGAACATGCCCGGTTTTAGGCAATAGATGGAGAATGGCCTTTCCATTTGTCTGTTCCACCATATACTCTGCAGCGGACGGTGGGCATATTGTGTCTTTTTCACCATGAATGAGCAGCAGCGGAGCAGAAATGTCTCTTAAAGCAAAACGAACATCTGTTGACATTAAATAGTCAAGGCCTGCTTCTAAATTATTTGGTTTATCACAATGAAAGTGATCGATGAAATTGATCACGTCCACTTTTTCACCTTCATAAAGCAACGAGTTTATAAAAGTAGAAATCGTTTGTTCGCGATGACGCATCAATTGCCTTTTCATTCGTTCCATTATCCGCCGATTCCATCCAGCGTGATAACGATCTCCTTGAATAAATCGACTCGTACCACTGATGAGAACCATGCGTTCGATTTTTTCGGGAACAGAAAGAGCCAGTTCAAGAGCGATCAACGCTCCAAGCGACCAGCCCACGGGTATAAAAGAAGATAACCTTTTATCTTCCATTAATTGAAGCGCTTTTCGTTTAAAATCAGCCGCTTTTTCAACTCCGTCCCATTCCACTTTATAGATGGCAAAAGACGTTTTCAGCTGTTCTTCAAGAGGAGCCCAAATCGATCCTTTCATTCCCCAGCCAGGAATGAAGACAAGAATCTTTTGATGACTCATGAAATCACCCCCAATTCTTTTCCAACGGCGGCCACTTGCTCAAGTGTCCAATCTAGTTCCTCTTTTGTAAATGTCGACATAAGGGAGAAACGAATTCGTGCTGTCCCCTCCGGAACCGTAGGAGGCCGAATAGCGACAGCAGCAACACCTCTTTCTTCCAAGCACTGGCTAAAACGAACCGTTAACTCATTGGAGCCGATCATGATCGGTACGATCTGTGTCTCGCTTGTGCCGGTATCGAAACCTATTTCACATAATTTTTTTCGAAAATAATGACTATTCTCTTGCAGCTTTTTCCGGCGTGTCGTTTCATGCTGGACAATCGAAATGGCTGCCAGAATCGATCCTAAAACAGCAGGCGGCAATGCAGTTGTAAAAATAAAGCTTCTCATTTTATTGATGAAATAGTCGATGAGCCATTGCTTTCCAGTCACGTAGGCTCCAAAAGTCCCTAGAGCTTTGCTGAAAGTCCCCATCTGCACATCCACTTGCTGTGCAAGACTTAATGAATGAAGGAGTCCTTCTCCTCTCTCTCCATAAATACCGCTGCTATGGGCCTCATCGACCATCAAAATAGCTCCATATTTTTCTTTTAATTCAATAAGCCCTTTTAATGGGGCAATATCCCCATCCATACTAAAAACAGAATCCGTAACGATCAGTTTTTTCTTATGAACAGGCGCTTTTTGTAAAAGAGATTCTAAATGATCAAGATCTTGATGCTGATAGCGTTTTATTTCTGCTCTGCTAAGGATCATTCCATCAATGATGCTGGCATGATTCCATTTATCGCTGAAGACGATATCATGGCGACCGACGAGTGCAGAAATAATGCCAACATTGGCTGTATACCCGCTGTTGAAAATAAGTGCTGCTTCTGTCCCTTTCCACTCCGCTAATTCCGATTCGACCTTTTCATAAAGTGAATAGTTGCCAACCATTAACCGTGAGGCTGTCGATCCAGCCCCATATTGTTGGGAAGCGCGTATGCTTGCTTGAATAAGCCGCTCATCGCCCGCTAATCCAAGATAATTATTTGACGAAAAATTAAGAAGTTTCCGATTATCTTTCAGAACGTACGAGTTTTTCAAAAAATCAATAGAATATAAAAAGCGTCTTTGCTTTTTTTCCTCTAAATGCAGCAATTCTTCTTTCATCTGTTTCTCCCACGAGTACATGAACGGTCCACCTCACCCTAAATGTTAACTAAAATTATTAAAAGTTAACATTTTAGATAATCGTATCATAAAGGAAAACTTTAGACAATCTAAACTTGATCTGCCACTGCACCATTTTATTATTCGAGAGCAAATGGCAGCCTTTAGTCCTCAATTAGGTGAAGAACGGAGATTGAAACATATCATATGAATTAAAAATCAATCTTTCCTGTTGATAACAAAAAAATTTTCTATCATTTGAAGTCAGCGAAAATTCGAACATGTCTTTGTTGCTTTACTGATTTAGCCGATTCATAAAAATCAAAAAAATAAAAAAATGGAACTCTCATAAGAGAGTTTTTATTCCATTTTTATGAACAAACTTTCTTTATCTTTTTCCTTCCTCTTTCCATCAAGCCCAAAAAAGGATATAATGTGGTAAAATGCTTCGAAAGGAGTTATCACGTTGAACAGCCAAAATGAATTGCCCTCGCTTCCTCCTACAACTAAGAACCTCTCAAAAGCAATATTTACGGTGAATCGACATGCTAAAACAGCCACCAATCCAAAGTATTTATATTCACTGAAAAAGAAAGCGTTGCTGAAAATGATTCAAGAAGGAAAAGCCAAAAAAGTAGGACTGCACTTTTCTCAAAATCCTAAAAACAGTCAGCAGCAGTCTGATGTGCTCGTAACATGTGGAGAATACTCATTTCATATACCTGCCTCTAAAGATGACTTTCATCTTTTGCCGCATTTAGGTCATCTTGACCAGCATACTCACAATCCAAAATGTCATATGAGCCTGTTCCAGGCGAAAAAATTGCTTCAGGATTATACAGGTTTTGAAGAAAATGATACACGCCCGAAATGCGGACGAAAAAAATATCGAAAACCCGTTTTTAAACCTCTTGGAGAATCCTTTTTTTCCTAATAACCACACCATCTAAAGGGGTTGGACCTTTTACCCGTGATCGGCGGGTTCGCATTCTCCAGCCGCTTTCATGTACGATTGTCGGCTGGAGTTTAACACCGCCAAATTGTTCACATAAATGACTGCATTGTTTGCGAGCCTTTCATTCCAGCTAATCACGGCACTTTATGGACCGATATTCTCACCCCTTTTGCCATACCGTTCAAATTCATTCGATTGAGACGACTCCTTTTTATTGAAAGCGCTTTCTGAAGTTTCACCGTAAAAGTGAATTGGCGAACCGTTTCACATTTTTATGTCCGGAATAATAAAAAAGCACCTCACTCGGTGCCTTATCGCTATAAAATATACTCGTCCATTTTTTTGATCAATTCATTGATTTCTGGTTTGCTGACTTGTTCATCAGCTCCCACCATTTCTCCTTTATGCCGCAATTCATTGGTGATCAGAGAAGAAAAAATAATGACAGGCAGCTTTTTCAGATTTGGATTATCTTTTATCCGCTTTGTCAAATGATGTCCATCCATTTGCGGCATTTCGATATCGGTAATCACCAATTGTACTTTTTCCTCAACGGCAGATTCATCTTCTATAAGAGATTCCAAATAGGAAAGAGCTTCTTGTCCATTTTCAAAAAAATCAACATTCATATATCCCGCTTCTTGCAATGTTTCTTCCAACAATTTCCTCAACAATGGCGAGTCTTCCGCCACTATTATTTTCTTGTTCGATCTCTCCCGATTGCCAAGCTTTCTCACTTGTTCGACTTGAATACCGGAAGTTGGGTTAATATCGACCATTATTTTTTCAAAATCCAAGAGCAAGAGCATTTCTCCATTCATTTTAATGACACCAGTGATTTCACTGCTTTTTCCCTGATACATTTCGGAAGGCTTTTCAATGCTTTGCCATGAAATACGGTGGATTTTAGAAACGTTGTTGACACGGAAAACTGCTTTTTGAAGATTAAACTCCGTCACGATGAACTTATCGGTCTCTTTCGGCTTGGTGTTTTCAAACCCTAATACTCTCATCATGTTGATAACCGGCAGTATCTCCCCGCGCAATTCAATAATTCCTTCAATGTGGGGATGTGAATGAGGAATAAACGTAACGGGAACAGGCAAGATAATTTCTCTCACCTTTATAACATTTATGCCATATTTGTTTCCGTTCACTTCAAACTCTACGATTTCCAGTTCATTCGTCCCACTTTCTAGCAGAACTGTTGTATCTTTGTCCATAGTGGCAATCCCTCCCATTATCCTAACTATACCATGAAAAGGATGGACAAAAAAGACTATCTATTTTGGATTATGACGATTCCGCCGGTTTTTCTTATTTCCGATTTTCAGCCATCCAATTTTAACAAAAACGAAAAACATAGAAAAGGCAATGCATGCCATGGCTATTAACACCATAAAATAAGCGTATTTAATATGAAGTTCCGGCATATAATCAAAATTCATTCCATATATTCCTGCGATAAAGGTTAACGGCATAAAAATCGTCGTAATAATCGTCAAAGTCATCATTATGTTATTGGTCTTATTGGAAGTAAAAGACATATAGTTATCGCGTATATCGGCCGAAAATTCCCGGTAGGATTCCAACATTTCCGATAATTTCAACAAATGGTCATATAAATCATGAAAATAAAATCGTTGATCTTCAATAAATGAAACATTTTCTGAGTTTAGAAGCCTATAAATCAGATCTCTCATCGGCAAAATAGACCGCCGGAGCTTAATCATGTCATGACGAATTTCAAATAATTTTTCCAGTAATTCACTAACCTCTTCTCTATCGCTGTTTTCTTCGATTTGGTTGAGGGAGTCTTCAATATGAAAGACAGGCTGAAAATAGTCATCGACTATCTGGTCAATAATGCTGTGGAGCACAAAAATCGGCCCCTTTTTCAAACCTTCTTCTTTTTTTAGACGCGCCCATGAGCTATTAATGGCTCTATTCGGCTGCTTATGATAGGTGACCAGCATATGACTATTCATAAACACCTCAACTTCGTCGGTAGCCAAAGTGGTTTGCTGGATAGAATGCAAAAGAAAAAATAAATAATTTTTATAGAAATCCACTTTGGGCCGTTCAAGAAATTCGTCTAAACAGTCCTCCACCGCCAGCGGATGGAAATGAAAAAAATCCCGTAAAAGGGCATTTTCCTGATCGGATGGCTCTGAAAAATCCACCCAATACCAAACGATATGATCCGTTTTCAGATCACGAAACGGAACATCATATACGATTTGGTTATCTTTCTGAACAACGCAATTTCTGATCATATTTACTAATTCGACCGCCTTTAAATGATGAAGTTTTTTGATTCTTTCCTTTTTAAGCGACTCTACAGACATTATAATGATAACAAAAGGAAAGAAAGGTTTGTGAAGAAAATTGGAACAATATCTAAATGAACACGTCAAAAATATTCAAATCTCTGGAATTAGAAAGTTTTTTAATATGGTGAACGGAATAGAAGGAATGATTTCCTTAACGATTGGTCAGCCAGATTTTCCTACACCTGAACATATAAAAAAAGCAGGAATGAATGCCATTCAAGACAATTTTACTGTTTATACGCATAATGCGGGATATTTGCCGCTTCGTCAAGCTATTAGCCATTATGTACATAAACAATATGACTTAACCTATTCGCCGGAAAGCGAAATCATTGTCACAATAGGAGCGAGCGAAGCGATTGATGTTGCCTTAAGGACCATTTTAAGTCCGGAAGATGAAGTCATCCTGCCTGGTCCCATCTATCCCGGCTATGAACCGATCATTCGAATGTGCCAAGGGGTGCCCGTTTTTGCTGATACAAGGAATAACCAGTTTAAATTAACAAAAGACGTTCTTGAAAAGCATGTCACTGTCAAAACGAAATGCGTTATTTTGCCTTATCCGTCCAATCCAACAGGAGTTAGTTTAACAAAAGATGAGTTAAAAGAAATTGCCCTATTTCTAAAAGATAAGCCCATTTTTGTGATCGCGGATGAAATTTACAGCGAACTTCTTTACGATCGTCCTCATGTTTCCATCGGCCGCTTTTTAAGAGAACAGACGATTGTCATAAACGGCTTATCCAAATCGCATTCCATGACCGGATGGCGGATTGGCTATTTAATGGCCCCACAAAACATCGCCCAACATTTGCTGAAAGTTCATCAATATAATGTGTCCTGCGCTTCTTCTATTTCTCAAATGGCCGCATTGGAAGCTTACACAAATGGAGAAGAAGACTCTGCGGCTATGAGAGAAGAATACAAAAAGCGACGCGCTTATGTATATGAGCGTCTCGAAAGTTTCGGCTTGGAAGTAGTCCGCCCGGATGGAGCTTTTTACTTCTTTGTGAAAATACCTGACTCGGTGAAACTAAATTCTTTTGATTTTTGCCTTCAATTAGCCCGAGAACAAAAAGTGGCATTGGTTCCTGGAAGTGCCTTTTCCCACTATGGAGAAGGATACTTTCGACTGTCGTATGCCGCTTCAATGAAAGAGCTTGAAGAAGGATTGAATAAGCTGGAAAATTTTCTAAAAAGCAAACATGCCCTATAATCATTCTTCGCTTAAATAAAGCTTATGGATCGTCTAAGATCTTTGCAGCAGGTCAACCAAAACGGCTAATACATACTAACGTTATTAGCACGAACCATGGCCTTGGTTTGTGCTACTTTTTTTATAGCAGAAGGGAAGGAATGTCGAATAGCTCCTAGGACCTGTTAAAAGTCCGAGTCCGTATTCAAAAAGACCTACTTCACAACCTTATTTCGAATCAGTTTAGCATGTTGGATCCTTGAGATCGTGTATTAGAAAAGGGAATCGTTTAGGCATCGTGAAGAAAGGACTCGCCTTTTTAGAAGCTGCAAAACTATCTTATCCAGCGATTAGAACCACCGATGTACGTTATGATCAAGTGGGAGAATACGCACATCGCCTAGCTGATTTTATGAGGCGTAAAGAAGCGATTGTTCATAGAATGGTCGATCTATCATCGGAACGAAAGGAATATTTTATTTGAAAATCGATTCCAGGCATCAGAGACACAACAGATTCGGGAATATGGAAGCCCGAAAAGAAAACAAGCAAAAAAGCTCGAAAAAGTTTAACGCTATTTTAAACAGCTGACACCCTAATCTCTTCCTTGTCATAAAGACAGGGGTTTTTTACGTTTCAAAAGGCTTACATGCACAATTCCTTTCATTTAGTTAAAAATTACCTTGACTCTACCTTTGTATCAGTGTACTATTTTATTAATACAACAATACACTCAAACATAGGAGGAAGAATAATGACTGCTTGGCTCGATTTAACAAAAAAGGAATTCAGACTGGGACTTCCTGCATTTATTTTCTCCTTGATCGTTCTGGTCGGGATCTTCGCCATTAGTGCCATCATTGGCCTATCGATTAACTTAATGTGGGAAACTTTAACGATTGGGGCGTTTGCTGCGGTTGCTCTTCATGGCTTTTATTTAGCCTACTACCTGCTTTACAGCCTGGATGTAGAGCGAAAACGAATGCATTTGTGGCTCCATAATCCGCTGCCGATCGTACAACTCTTGTTGGCGAAAATCGTTTCTGGTCTTTCCTATATGTTCATTACCTTCATTACTGCAGCAATCGTATTATGGCAAGCTCACGAAAACAGCATGGTGTTTATCCATTTAAGTGAATGGCTGCCTCCCCTTTTGTTGTCAGTAATCACTTTACTCACAAAAACGTTATTACTAGGGTGTACCTATTTGTTCTTTTGGACGGTTTTTATGGCATTAAGCAAAACGTATAATGATTTTCTTAGTTTTGTGTTGACATTCTTATTTTTTCTCGTCGTCGTATCGCTTTTCAATACAGTTAAAGGTGTATCCTTCTTATTCGATTGGGGGGCGGTTAACAGCGAAAGTGTGCTTTCATGGTTTGAGTTTAGCACTTCAAATGAAATCCATAGTTTTAAAATCCAAGAAACATCAACCGTTTTTTACATCGGTCATTTCGTACGGGATCTCGTATTGGCTGGCTTGTTTTTTGTCGGCGGTTGCTGGATTCTTGATCGCAAAGTTGAGGTATAATCGATGTCTGATATATTCCATTGTGCAGAGCCGATTTATTTACAATTAGCGGAACGTATAAAACGGCAAATCGTTCGTGGTGAATTACAACTTGGTGAAAAGCTCCCCTCAGTACGTGATATGGGACTTGAGGTGAACGTGAATCCGAATACGGTACAGCGAACATACCGAGAACTAGAGGGGTTGAAAATTGTGGAGACCAAACGAGGTCAAGGAACATTTGTTACAGTCGATGAGCAAGTTCTCCAGGCGATCCGGGAGGAAATGAAGGAAAAGGAAATATCCCATTTTGTACATGTAATGCGGGAAATGGGGTATTCTGACGACGAAATGAAAGCAGAGCTAGATTCTTATTTGACCGAGAAAGGAGCATCTGAGCAATGATTTTGTTTCAACAAGTAACGAAAAAATATCGTCAAAAAGTAGCATTGCATAAAGTGGACTTAAAGCTTACACGGGGGAAAATCATCGGACTGGTCGGTGAAAACGGGAGTGGAAAATCAACGATGCTGAAGTTAATCGCCGGCCTCGCTTATCCGACGAGAGGAGAAGTGCTCGTTAATGGGAGCAAGGCGAATCGCCGTGTGGCCTCCACCGTCTCCTATTTATCAGAGCTGGATGAGTATTATCGATTTTATAACGTGGAACAAATGATTGAATTTTATGCTAGTCAATTTCCTGATTTTGATCTGAAAAAGGCCTATGAAATTTCAACATTTATGAAGCTCGATCCGGAAAGCAAGCTGAAAGAGCTGTCAAAAGGAAACCGCGGTCGTTTAAAAATCGTGCTGTCCCTTGCGCGCAACGCCCCAATTATCCTGATGGATGAACCACTTTCAGGACTGGACCCGATGGTACGTAAATCGATCGTCAAAGGACTGATTTCCTTTATCGATCTAGAAAAACAGCTCGTTTTGATCACCACTCATGAGATCCGAGAAGTAGAAAACATCTTAGATGAGGTGATCGCGATAAAAGACGGTACGATCATTGGCCATCATAACGTGGAGCAACTGCGAGAAGAGCAAAATCTCGGAATCGTCGATTGGATGTCAACTATTTATGAATAAGGCATTTCTCTTTTGAGGTGTTTTGCCAAATCACCAATATTAATCTAGCTCAATTAAACTTTTATCCTGGAATTTTTTTGAAAGAAGGATGCCTATCTAACCATTAGCTTCTCTACCGCTCGCTTCATTACAGCTATGGTTGGCCTTTAATTGGAGAAGCTTCGGACTCCCTCTTACAGTAAACATTGCCTTGACGATCCCGGTCTTAATGGTTAGTTAGACTCCGTATGCATTTTACTATCCATGGGCTTAGCCCTCGATGATGATGTCTCCAGCCTATAAACTTTTTAGACCTTCCTACGAAGAATTGTTCGCAGTATTTAGCGTATTACATATTCTTTTTACTACTTTAGGGTTGCTCCACTTTAGAAGAAAAGAATTTGAGTAAGCCCGAGTTTTACTTGTGAATATACATGTCTCAGTTGAGAATACGTTGATCTTCTCGTAGTAGAAGAAACAGCGATTGAATTGGCTGTAAGAGGATTAAAAAAATAGGACTGGGAACTACTTTGAGGAACCCTTGCAATTTGAATACGCTTACTTCAATCGCATGGAATTATTTCTCCCACAAAAGCTTGACTCAAGCTAAACTTTTTTCCTCTGTCTCTGGAAGAAGAGTCAATTGCGTGTTGTAATTTTCAGTAGTGATCTTTTGAATGCTCATAAAAATCGTCCTTTCTGGAATGTTGTGTGGTAACTTCATTTTACTAGAAAGGACGATTTTTTGTGCTCTTTTTTTACAAAAATGAAAGGGGCGTCAAAAAGTTAGTTACCTTGACTTTTTGGACAGCCCCTACTAATGTTAGTATGTTTTGATTATTGCGATTCATCCCAATATTTTATAAGTGCTTGCGTTCCACTTAATTCTTCTCCTTTCGCCGACAGTTCCTCATACATTTGCTTGGCCAGCGAAAGTCCCGGAAGTGAAAGATTCATTTTTTCCGCTTCTTCCAGAGCAATCTTCATATCTTTTATAAAGTGTTTGATATAAAATCCCGGTTCAAAGTCTTTTTTTAATATACGGGGAGCCAAATGGGACAAAGACCAGCTCCCGGCTGCTCCAGTGGAGATGCTTTTTAGAACCATCTCCGGGTCCAATCCCGCTTTTTTCGCATAAATAAGCGATTCACACACACCAATCATATTAGTAGCAATAGCAATCTGATTGCACATTTTCGTATGTTGTCCGGAGCCGGCTTTCCCTTGGTAAACAATATTATTTCCTAAAACGTTTAAAAGATCTTGAACCCGTTCAAAAATTTCTTTATCTCCTCCGACCATGATGGCAAGCGTCCCGTTTCTAGCGCCGATATCCCCTCCGGAAACAGGGGCATCTAATGTATAGATTCCTTTCGATTGGGCTGTTTGATAAATGTGTACAGCCAACGATGGCTTGGAAGTGGTCATATCGATAAAAATTTGTTCACTTCGGCCGTTTTCAATCAGTCCGTTTTCAGATAAATAAACTTCTTCCACATCACTTGGCATACCGACTATCGTAAAAACGATGTCCGTCTGTTTCACCAATTCTTTCGGACTGTTCGCCCATTTTGCTCCATTCTCCAACAGCTCTTTTGCTTTTTCCTTTGTCCGGTTATACACCACCAGCGGATAGCCAGCCGCCAAAATATGTCCGGCCATACTTTTCCCCATTACTCCTGTTCCAATAAAACCGACAATTGGCTTCGTCATCTCCCTCCTGATTGCCAAAATCCATATAAACGGATAGACTACCACAAGCAGAGTGATTGAAACTTTCAAGACCTTTACATCATGAATTCCGTGGGTCTGTCTAGTACTAGAGGACATTTAAAAATATAGAAGATTCTTGCAAATCTATCTGGATACCCGTTTATAAAAATGGATTTCGCAACCAGGTATTCACCTCCCTCGTTTATTGTAAAATGGTCTGAACCTTTCCATCATAAAGTTAACCACCTTTGTATACCGAAAAAAAGAAGACCTGTTTCAACAGGCCTTCAAAAGAAAAGGGGGTTGTGAGTGAGAATCTTTAAAATTCTTCTTTCCTCATTAAAATTCCCCCTTTTTTCTTTTTTTAAACATGTTTTTACAAAACATGAGCCTGTTTTTAAAAGATCGCTTTCTCCTCCGTCAATACGATATATCTTCCAATTTTTACACTCATTCGTCAAAGCGAAACGAATTTGAAAAAACATTAAATGGATCGAACCATGCCACCGTCGACTAAGAAGCTGCTGCCTGTCATATATGTATTAGCTTCTGAAGCTAAAAACGCGACCACATTGGCAAATTCCTGCGGTTTTCCGTATCTGCCGAGAGGAATCTTGCTTTTCATGATTTTTGACATTTCTTCTATGGAGATTCCTTGTTTTTCGGCGCCAATCTTATCCAGCTCGATAATTCTATCTGTCGCAATGCGCCCAGGAGCAACCGTGTTCACTAAAATATTGTATGGTGCAAGTTCAATAGCAAGCGTTTTGGAAAGCCCTACTATTCCTGTCCGGAATGTATTCGATAAGATTAAACCAGGAATTGGCTCTTTAATAGAAGAAGAAGCAATATTGATGATTTTTCCGCCATTTTGTTTTAAGTAAGGTAAAGCAGCTCGAATCATTCTTATATAGGAAAGCAAATTCAATTCAAACGCTTTTTGCCACATATCATCCGTCATTTCTTCAAATGTACCGGACGTCGGTCCACCCGCATTGTTGACCAAAATATCGACTCCGCCAAAAACGTCTACCGTTCGTTGGACAAGATGTTGAATATCAGCAGGTTTTGTCACATCGCAAGTTGTCCATTCTACCCGGCCAGGCAATGTTTCGTCCCATTTTTGTTTTAGATCTTTCAGCTTTTGTTCACTTCTGCTGGAAATCATGACATTGGCTCCGTTAGCCGCAAGCTCCTCCGCAATGGCTTTTCCCAGTCCTTGACTAGAAGCGGCGACGATCGCATTTTTCCCTTCTAATCCTAGTTGCAAACAGAATCCCTCCCTTAACCAAAGTACTTTTATTATAAAACATGCAAAATTTTCTTGCATATTTTTCGCTCAATAACGTTCGAATCACTATCTATCCCGTGTACCATTAAATGAAACGAAACAACATCTAATATTTGTGGAAAATGGTCCGCCCTCGCATCCATTCCCCGAGACAAAAAAAGAGGCTGGAACGTTTTAAATCCAGCCTCCATAAATAAAGGGGGGAATGAAAATAAAAATCTAAGTTGAGCATTCGTGTGGCGTTTAACATATTTACCCCTGATCAAGAGCTTTTGCAGTTTATTGCTATTTTGATAAAGGCACCGCATTTTGAACAAGTTCTACTACTTCAGAAGTAGTTCGTTTATTCAAAGCTTCAGAAGCCAATTGTTCCATTTCAGATCGATTTAACTTTTTCATAAGAGACCGAGCTTTTAGAATGGATGTGGCACTCATGGAAAATTCATCAAGACCGAGGCCAAGCAAAAGTGGAATGGCGATCTCATCTCCTGCCATTTCCCCGCACATGCCTGCCCATTTTCCTTCTTTATGAGCGGCATCGATGACCATTTTCACAAGCCGTAAAATCGCCGGGTTGTACGGTTGATACAAATAGGATACGCGTTCATTCATACGGTCTGCTGCCAGCGTATATTGAATTAAATCGTTCGTCCCTATACTAAAAAAGTCTACTTCTTTTGCAAATTGATCTGCCATTACAGCCGTTGACGGAATTTCCACCATAATGCCTACTTCAATCGTATCCGATACCTTCGTTCCATTCTGAAGCAATTTTTCTTTTTCTTCTTCTAAAATGGCTTTTGCTTCGCGAAATTCATTAATGGTTGCAATCATTGGGAACATAATTTTCAAATTCCCATATACACTTGCTCGCAGCAATGCTCGAAGCTGTGAACGGAATAGATCTTGATCTTCCAAGCACAAGCGAATAGCCCGGAATCCTAAAAACGGATTCATTTCTTTTGGAAGATTTAAATATGGGAGTTCTTTATCTCCTCCAATATCAAGTGTGCGAACAACGACTGGCTTTCCATTTAAGCCTTCCAATACCGTTTTATACGCTTCGAATTGTTCATCTTCGGAC
The DNA here is from genome assembly GCA_014896555.1 of Caryophanales bacterium. Lineage (GTDB taxonomy): Bacteria > Bacillota > Bacilli > Bacillales > DSM-4216 > Bacillus_O. The sequence goes on from JADBKC010000006.1 coordinate 40,594, forward strand.
GGCAGCTGATCTCGTCCCATATATAGAAATTCAGTACGAAACAGGCCAACCCCTTCTCCTCCATTATTGATAACGCCTTCTATATCTTTCGGCGTTCCAATATTGGCCACGAGTTCCACTTGATGGCCATCGCTGGAGTATGTTTTTTCATTCTTCAATTTGGCCCATTCTGCTTTTTCCTTCGCATATTGTGCTGCTTTGTTTTGATAGGTTTCAATGACTTCAGGAACAGGATTGATATGCACTTCTCCACTTATGCCGTCTACGATGACTAAATCGCCATTTTGGATTTCTTTTGTTGCATCCTTTGTCCCCACAACAGCTGGTATTTCCATTGAACGCGACATGATAGCAGAGTGTGAAGTTCTTCCCCCTACATCGGTCGTAAATCCTTTAACGAATTGTCGGTTCAATTGAGCCGTATCAGAAGGAGTCAAATCTTCTGCCACGATGATGACTTCTTCCGCAATCAAGCTTGGATTCGGCAGCTCCACTCCTAATAAATGAGAGAGAACACGCTTCGTTACATCACGAATGTCAGCTGCCCGTTCTTTCATATATTCATTTTCCATGTTTTCAAACATGGAAACAAACATATCGGCTGTTTCTTTTAAAGCAAATTCAGCATTTACTTTTTCATTGATGATTCTGTCTTTAATAGAGCACGTCAATTCAGGATCGCTTAATACAAGAAGATGAGCTTCAAAAATAGAAGCTTTTTCTTCCCCCAACTCTTTTTTGGCATGTTCCCGGATCGTTTCAAGCTCGCTTTGAGATTGACGGATTGCTTCTTCAAAGCGGTTCACTTCTTCTTCAGGGCTATGAATGTCTTTTCTTTCTACTTTTAAGTCGGGTTCCACTAAACGGTATGCTTTCGCAATCGCAATCCCGTTTGATGCTGCGATTCCTTTTAAAATAGTGGACATTATTCTGCCAAACCTTCTTTTTTCATAGTTTCTTCAATCGTTTTCAATGCATCCGCTTCATCGCTTCCTTCTGCGGAAATCGTAATTTGGGCGCCTTTTCCGATTCCCAGTGCCATAACACCCATGATGGATTTCAAGTTCACTTTTTTCCCATTATATTCAAGCTGCACATCGCTAGAAAATTTGCTGGCAGTTTGGACTAATTTAGTTGCTGGACGAGCATGGATTCCTGTTTCATCAATAACGGTAAATTGTTTTTGCACCATTTATCATCGTCTCCTTTACTGTTTCGTCATCAATACATTAACGAATCTTTCTTCATTCGTCAATACTGGTCTATACAACATGAAAATTCAATACCAATTCCCCCATGAAAGAATATCATGGAAAGCTGGAAAGTGACAATAAAGAAAGATTATCTTTTCTTATAATATTTTAAATAAGTGAATGTTATTTCTTTGGGATATCTTTCAATCCCCAAATCACTAAGTTATTTTCCAAATCTCTCTCCCTCTGTTTTATCATATGGTTTCACTTGTGACAAATTGGAAAACCCGCTTTAATATAACGAACACGTTAATTGTTTTCGAATATTGGAAAAAACAATGGCTCAAACGTTCATGGAACGAACGATTTTGCTCTTACAATTGCGGATCGATTTCTTCCGAATGCATTAGATGCCATACGTACAATTTTGAAATCAACATTGGTTTATGGCTCTCTGTTCTGAAATGGGACTATACCACAATGTTTTTGCAAATTACATTGATATAAAGGATAAGAATTGTGCTTTCTGTATCTTTTTCAAGACGCTGTGATCAATAGCGGCTTCTTTCCATTTTCCACAAAAGAACATAAAAAAATAAACCCTATAAAAGAAGTCTAGGATTTTGAAATTACAAACTGTTTGTCATATTCATTTAATAACATATCAAGTTCTTTGCTTAGTTTTATCGTCTCTTCGCTGTTTAACCCTTTTTCAATCCCGACCGCGATCATCGCGATTCTTTTTTCTTCAATTAACTGGATGAGTAATGCCGGGGAACGGTTTGTATTCACATTTGGTCACCACATTTCGAAATTTTTCCCCAAAAAATACAAGGCTTTCACCTACAATAGATTACTATATTATTGATAATTTTACAATCAATGACATTGTGAAATTATGTATTTTTTTACAATATTTGATAATCTAGTGAAACTTCCTTCAGTGAAGTGTTCTGATACCCACTGGAAGTTAGTTGAACTAATCGGGCATTTAGAGGCAGTTGCTAACACAAGCTCTTCTTTTGTTCTTCTATTATCCTTAAGGTAGAGGTTACTGCCTCTTCATGCGGGAACGAGTGAAACTTCCACCAGCCAGGTTTAGGATTAGGATGACCGCTCCGTCAAAAGACCTTTTACAAAGGCGAACGGGCGCGTTTGAACAGTTGTGAAATATTTTTGAAGAAATTACTTTCGCGGTTCTTTTTCATAATGAAACAACACATCTCCCCCTCTTTGGGCAGCTCCTCGAAAATGCTTGAAATCCGGCCGCTTAACAAGGTAAGAGCGAAACTCCATAAAATTTTCTTTTTTCACTAAATATTCGCGAATTTCTCCGCTTTTCAGCTTGTCCAAAATGGATTGAATTTCTTCTTCCTTCAAAAGAATCACCCCTATTCTTGCTTATCTGCCAAATTCTTTCATTGTTTATAGGCCAGTAAGAGCGCAATAGGTTCAAATCTTTTTCAGTTAAAAGCAAAAAAGGAGCCCGATAGCGAAAGTATCGATAGGTGCACTTATTCAAGTGTATACATAATGAATTTAAGTAATCTTTTCTTTTTTCTTACTCATTATCAATTCTTCTTTACTAAGACGTTATCAACATAATTGTCAGAGTGAAAGAGTCCCTTTAGACAATAGTGTTTTTTAAACAAAGTTATTATAAGACGATTGTTTCCAAAATGCTATAAAAAAAGATTATTGAAAAATATACATTTTTATACTAAAAGACTTTACCTTTTCAGTCTTATAAGGCAAACTAGTATTAATTATTTTCCACATCTTGCAAGCGGGGATGCTGACTTGCAGTGGTTTAAGCTCGCCTTATGTGAATCGCACTCCGCTATTAGCGTAGACCTAGTTTTGACTATAATTATAAGGAGAGAGGGTTATGATCAAAGCGGAAGTAGGGAATATCATTGAGTTTAAAGGCGGATTGAGAGGGATAGTCGAGAAGGTGAACGAAAATTCGGTGATCGTCGATTTAACTTATATGGAAAACTTCAGAGAGTTGGATTTGGAAGAAAAAACAGTGGTAAATCATAAAAATTATACGATTGTGCATGAATAGCCGTTGTCTTTTCTAATTTTGATTCCAAGGTTTTGAATCGAAAGACTGGGACCATCCTATCCATGAAGCAAGGCGTCTTTTTGAAAGCAGTCCGCTGTATCTTTTTTGTGCTCCATTTTTTACAAAAAAGGATTTTGAACCGAATTTGAAAAGAAATTGTAAATCATCTGAAGCTGATTTCCTATAAAATAGAATCAGGAGCTGAAATGGGCAATGTATTTTCATTGAGATTTCCGTTTCTCAATGCCTAATACGAAAAATACAAATCTCATACACTGCTAGTTATACAACCAAAAGATAGAGGAGGAATTTGCATGAAAAGTTGGACAAGCACTGTTCTTGCAGTTGCATTATTGTCAACTCTCAGCTTAGCCGGATGCGGAACAAATGATAAAGCTGCAGAAAACGAAAAAGAGCCATCATCCAAAACTGTCGAAACAAAAGATAATAAGGACGCTGCAAAGCCCGCAATTCAATCAAGCGAATCAAATCAAGAATCCAACAAGCAAAATACCGCCGGTTCTGAAAACAATCCGAAAAACCAAGAATCTGTAAAATCAAACGATTCGACTAACAGTCAAACTGGAAAAAGAGCTTCAACCAATGATAGCGTACAATCCAAGGACAGTGTACAATCTGGAAACGTTCGGCCATTCGAGAAAAAAATTCAATATTCCATAGGTGGACAAAACAAAACCGATACAGCTGTCTTGGAAGAAAGCGACAACCAAGGGTTTTCCCTGTATGTCCTTCCCCACTATGAACTAACAGCTGAAGAGCCTTATAAAGATATTGTTTACTTTAAAGACAAAGACCAGCTGTTTATGCGAATTGAAGTAATGCAAAAGACCCAAAACTGGAATACGTTTAAACAATCGGCTTTCGATCAGTTAAAAGCCATCAATGATCAGGTAAAACCGATTTCGCCGCCTAACACAACTACGTTTAAAAACGCAACCGCCTATCGGACGAGCACCCAAGATGCAGTAGTCACTGCTTATGTCATCCCTTCAAACACTCATCCAATAAAAATTACGATTTTTGATGACAAAAACAGCTCGCATTCAGATGCCTTTTTAAAAATGGCGGATACCATTCAAGTAAGATAACTTAGGGGGTGTCCCAAAAGCCCCTTTTAAACAAGAAACCCGTCGTGATAAATTCATTTTTCTCGTCGGGTTTCTTCCATTTTCCAGATCTTCTTTCTAAAGCAAGCGATTCTTTTTCGCCTGTTTCAGAAATTATGGGAAATGGCAACAATGTGTTGAACGCGAAATTGACGAGACTCTTGCGGGGAAAAGCAAGAAAGGAGACCCTTCAAGCGAAAGTCAAGTGAGGAGGCAAGCGGACGCGTGCGGAAAGCGAGTGAATTTCGCGATCCAGATGGAAAGCTGCTAAACGGTGTCCCTTAGGCCATTTTACTGACTTTTGGGACAGCCTCTTCCCTGCCTTTCCCTCTCTCACTGCTAGCAATCTCATTATTAAACAGTTCCCATCTTCGCTGCTCATTATGTCTTTTTTAACAAAGAAACCCCTCTTTAAGAAAAGAATTATTTGATCGGCTTGATCCAAAGAAGAAAGAAGAACAAAAAACTAAAGTAGCCGAATAATGGATAAAGAAACGATAACAATCTTCCGTAATGAAGCTGACTTAAGCAAAGAGCAATCAAAAAAACGGTGA
>JADBKC010000146.1 GCA_014896555.1 Caryophanales bacterium
TGGACTTCGAGCTTTTCCATATTAAAACTCCTTTGCATACTTTCTATATTCATCGACGTTACGAATGAATGCATCCATACGGTCGCTGTAAAATTGATCAACGATCGCCGCTGCTAATTCCCAGGCAACAACCGCTTCTGCTACCACACTTGCAGCAGGGACGGCACAGCTATCGGAACGCTCAATGCTGGCGGAAAATGGCTCTTTCGTGTCAATATCTACACTTTGAAGAGGTTTATAAAGTGTTGGAATAGGCTTCATAACACCGCGTACGACTATCGGCATTCCAGTTGTCATTCCACCTTCAAATCCGCCTAGACGGTTTGTTTTCCTCCAAAAGCCACGGTCTTCATCCCAAATGATTTCGTCATGCACTTCGCTGCCATATTTTCTGGCCGCTTCAAAACCAATTCCGAATTCCACTCCTTTGAAAGCATTAATGCTGATGATTGCAGCCGCGATTTTCGCATCCAATTTGCGGTCATAATGGACATAGCTGCCGACTCCTGCTGGCATTCCTTCAACGATGACTTCAACGATGCCGCCGATCGAATCTCCCTTTTCTTTCGCTTGGTCGATTGCGTTCATCATTTCCTTTTCCGCTTCGCTGTCAAAACAACGAACTGGCGATTGTTCGGTGACTTCTTGCAGTTCTTTTATCGACGTATAGCGGCGTTCTTTCGCCTTTACTCCACCTATTTCCACCACATGAGAAGCCATTTCGATTCCTAAGAGCTTTAATAACTTTTTGGCCACCGCACCGGCTGCTACTCTCACGGTCGTTTCTCTCGCAGATGAGCGTTCGAGAACATTTCGCATATCGCGGTGGCCGTATTTTATTCCTCCATTTAAATCCGCATGGCCAGGACGAGGTCTCGTAACGTTTCTTTTTGTTTCTTCCAGTTCCTCTTGGGCTTCAATGCCCATGATGTTTGTCCAATGCTTCCAATCCTTATTCTCGACAACGAGAGCGACAGGAGAGCCTAATGTAAGGCCATGGCGAACACCACCCTTGATCTGAACTTGGTCTTTTTCAATTTGCATTCGCCGACCTCGTCCATAGCCTTTTTGACGACGTCTTAATTCAATATTGATGTCTTCCGCAGTTAAAGGCATACCTGCGGGGAGGCCCTCGATAATAGCAGTTAGCTGAGGACCATGTGATTCTCCTGCTGTTAAGTATCTCATGTCACTTTCTCCCTTCAACTCGTTAAAGCGTTTATAACAATATATCATATTCAGCATTGCTTGGCATAGAAAAAATGAATTTTCAAGCTTTTTTCTTATTCATCTATAATTCATAATATCATTTATTTTCAAATATTTCTGTCTATCGTTTCGTTTCACCCGAAATTTTTATACCGTCTTTCTTTGATGAAAGAGTCTTAACCTCTACAAAAAAGTGCGCCGCCAGCCTCCGTATACAGTTTTTCCGAAACGAAGGCTATTCTGCCTAAAGCTTCATAATCCGATACGTTTACAGACCAGTGTTCATTTTCCAACGCTTTCAAACAAACAGTTACAACTTCCGATAAAAAAAAGGTTCCACTGGTTCGAAACCATAGGCTTCCGGATTAAAAATTTGTTCTGTGCTTCCGACAAATAGTACACCTCCTGCTTTCAATGCGGCATTAAACTTTTTATATAAAAGATCTTTTGCTTCTTCTGTAAAATAAATGAGTACATTACGGCAGACAATCAAATCATAATTTTTCTCAAATGGATCTGAAAACAAGTTTTCTTTCCGGAATTGGACCGTGCGCTTAATCTCATCGGAAAGACGATAAAAATCTCCTTCTTTTTCGAAGTAATTTGTTTTCATCTCCAAAGGAACTTCTTCCAAAGAACGTTCTGGGTATACCCCCATCTTTGCTTTTTGAATCGCCTTATCGTCAATATCTGTGGCAAGGATTCTAATTTGAGATAAGGGAAGAAACTGAGTTAATACCATTGCAATTGTATATGGCTCTTCACCTGTCGAGCAAGCAGCACTCCATATTTTTAGCCGTTTGTTCGCCGCAAGCAGCCGTGGGAAAATTTTTTTCTCGAGAACCTCCCATCGTTTTCTGTTGCGGTAAAATTCCGACACATTAATCGTCATTCGATCTAAACATTCGTTTAGCAGATCGGAGTTCGTATTCATCGCTTGAAAAAACTCTTGAAAGGACCGAAAGCCCCTTTTTTGATACAAGGATGTCAATCTTCTCTTCATTTGGGCTTCTTTATATAACGAAAGATCGATTCCTGTTTTTTTCTTAATTGAAACAATAAATGCTTGATAATCATCCGACATGACTTTTTCCTCTCCACCGAAATACGTACATTACCTCTAATACAGGAATTTCATTGCGCCAACGGGCAGTATTCCCTTTTTCAAGTTATGTAGGACAAAAATAGGTTCAAGCAGGAAACTCTCCCTAAATGCCCGATCGGTTCAACTAACCATCAGGGGATTGAAAATCCTCCCCCTGATGGAAGTTTCACCTTATTTTTCGTCTGTACTTTATTATAACGAATGAAGGCAATCAGTTGAAGGTAAAAAATGCTTTGATTTCCTATCTAACGATGACTTATTGATCATCAATCAAATGTCGAGAGCAGATTTCCATCCGTTAGGAATAGACTTAAGAAGTTTTTTCCGCCTGCCATTAAAAAAGAGCTGCCTCCACGGCAGCCCTTTTTTAATTTCCCTTCCATAAGAAAAAAGGCTTTCCTTAATAAATCCATTGATTGATCAGTTTTGTATAGTCTGCGAGTTCTTCTTCTTTGAAGAAAATACCCATTTCACGTTCTGCACTTTCCGGAGAATCAGATCCGTGAATGACGTTTTTGCTTACTGTCAGTCCAAAATCGCCTCTGATGGTCCCTGGAGCAGCGTCTTTCGGATTGGTCGATCCCATCATTTGACGGGCTGTCAAAATGACATTTTCCCCTTGCCAAACCATCGCAAATACTGGTCCAGATGTAATAAATTCCACCAATTCACCGAAAAAAGGACGTTCTTTATGTTCTTGATAGTGTTTTTCCGCTAACTCTTTAGTGACAGTCATCAATTTTGCGCCCACAAGTTGAAACCCCTTTTTTTCAAAGCGAGATACAATTTCTCCAATCAAATTTCTTTGAACTCCATCTGGCTTGATCATCAAAAATGTTCTTTCCATATTCCCAACTCCTATATGTATCCCTATTGTTGTTGCAAAAAGGCAACTCAAGAAAATAGTATCATTCCCGCTAATATTTGACAACGTTTGCATGTCTTTTTCTAATATTTTCTTTTACCGATATACTTGGCGATGTCTTTTAAAGATTTTTTTGCTTTATTATCAGGAAGGGCATCCACGATTGCGATCGCTCGATCCAAATATCTTTGACTTAGATTATTGGAACGTTCAATGGCATCGGTTTGTTTGATTCGTTCGATGATCCCTTTAATATCCCGTTGGGACGTTTGTTCATTGACCGTATAAATTGTTTCCCGAAGTCCAGGCTTCTCCATAGCATATAAAACGGGAAGGGTGATATTTCCTTGAAGAAGATCGCCCCCTGCAGGTTTTCCTAACTGTTTTTCAGTACCTGTAAAATCTAATATATCATCGATGATTTGATAGGACATCCCAACATTATAGCCGAATTTGTACAATTTCTTGCAAATATCTGGGGGGGCATCGGCCGCAACGGCTCCAAGCTGGCAGCTAGCCGCAATCAGCAAAGCCGTTTTTCTTTTAATCCGACGAAGGTAATCTCTTAGATTTTGATCAAATCGATATTTATCTTTCATTTGCACCATTTCGCCGACACATACTTCAATGATTGTATCAGACAAAACCTTATGAACTTCCGCATTTTCAAGCTTTGTCATATATTCCAACGAGCGAGCGAAAAGAAAGTCGCCTGTATACATCGCCACTCGGTTATCCCATTGAGCCTTTACAGTTGGCTTTCCTCTTCTTAGATCGGAATCATCAATGACATCATCGTGAACGAGGGAAGCCATATGGATCAGCTCAAGAGCTACGGCCAAATATTTAATTTTTCCGATTTCGTAATTCCCAAAATGAGCGGCCAGCAAAACAAAAATGGGGCGAATCCGTTTTCCGCCAGCCTGCAACAGCTTTAAAGAGGAATTATAAATGATTGGGGACCGGGAATAAATGGCCTGCTCCAGTTCCCTTTCAATTAAATCAATATCCGTTTTTAAAAACGAATATAACGATTGAAATTTCATATGTTTATCCACCTAGCTTACGTTTGTTTATATCCAAAATGGCTTGCTGCCACACCGCCATTATAAGGTTTATAAGTGACATTGATAAACCCTGCTTTTTCAAACAGCTTTGCCAGTTCTTTCATACCCGGAAATTCACGGGCGGATTCTTGAAGCCACGAATATTCTTCATAGCTTTTGGCGAAGATTTTTCCAAACAGTGGCATAATAAACCGAAAATAAAAGTAATAAACTTGGCGATATCCCCACATTGTCGGCTGGGAAGTATCCAGACAAACTGCCATCCCGCCCGGCTTCAATACCCTGTGCATCTCCTCCAAAACGCGCAAATAATCAGGAACATTCCTTAACCCAAATCCGATCGTGACATAATCAAACGTATTATCTTCAAAAGGAAGCTCCATAGCGTTGCCATGAAGAAGCGTCACTTGAGAAAGTTTTTTTTCTTTTATCTTTTGTTCCCCGATTTTCAGCATATTTTTGCTGAAATCGAGTCCGTACACCTTTCCTTCCTGTCCGACTGCTTCCGCAAGCGCGATCGTCCAATCGGCCGTTCCGCAGCATACATCAAGAGCACATTTTCCTTTTTCCACATTCATTCGTCTCATTGTATCTTTCCGCCATCGTGTATGCTGCTTAAAACTAATAAGCGAATTCATTTTATCGTAATTCGAATAAATTTTTTCAAACACATTTAAAACACGTTCTTCTTTTGATGATGATTGTTGCATTCGCTATCCTTCCTCCGCAAGTATTTTGATTGAATACGGCTCCGTTTCTAACAACGTTCGAACTTTTTCAATCAGCAATGGATCCCGGTGCTCCCAAGTGTTGAGAGTTTTCTCGATTTTTTGTTTTGTCCTTTGAATATATCGATCGCTAATGTGAAGCAAGGAACGAAGTTCACTTTCGGCCAAATTATACAAAGAGCTTTGAGCTGTTGGAAATTGAATGGATTTTAAAGCATCAAAGAGCAAAGCCGGTTTTTGTTTTAGAAATAGGTTTCGTTCCAGAAGAAGCCTTTTGAGCAATAAAATTTCAGATATAAAAGAAGAATAAGCGCCGTATTGAAAATAAGAGTAAAATCCTTGAGCAACACCTGATTCTATCAACTTGATGCTGCTCATAATTTCGTTCGTCGATTGATTCTCATGTTGATAAACAGCGATTTTCTGCTCATTGATTTGCTTAATGGAATTTGCAAATATTCGGATCATGGACACATTTTTAACATCGGCCAAAATTTGATAATACAGCCCGCTGAAATAATCGCCTGCTAACACTTTGATTTGACGTTTCACCGCTGGTTCTTCATTCGATACGGAAACCTTTTCATGGGTATCAAGGGCAATTTGAATAAGCATCGCTGTTGTAATATAATGTTTCACGTTTTCTTTCAACGCTTCTTCTTGAAATGGTAATAACAAAAATAAGAGCCGATCCTCATCAATATGCGGCGCATCCAAATACCGATTCAAGTAAGGATATGACAGCTTTTGCTGAATCTCTTCTTTAATATCCGCCATCTTTTTCAACCAAGTGTACATAAGCATTCCCCTTAATCCCATAAAATAAAAGTATGTATCATAATCACAAATATGTACTCGATAGTTTAAAACAACCAATATTATATCATACTCGCCTTTAATTACGAACAGAGGTTGTATGAAAGAAAACATGCTGTTTTTCTTTTAAAAATGAAAAACAGCTTGATCTTCTTTCTACTTCACCTTTTTATTCATCGGCCCCGCTTTTTAACTGTCCGACATTTGTCCCTATTTCCGCACGCCCCCTTACCTTGATAGCGGACGTGTGTTCT
>JADBKC010000147.1 GCA_014896555.1 Caryophanales bacterium
AAAAAGGTCTTCCTTTCTTTTATTCATTTACACAAAATATTTTATACTCTCAATTTTTTTAATATATTGAATATTAATTGTTATAATTGTATAATTTCTTTATATTATTTTCTTATTCGCATAATTCGAAATTTTGAAAATGCTTTCAAATAGTATTTATGTATGCATCCTATTGCAAGAAATCTATGAAAATTGAAGATATCGATGATACTACTCTAAAAAATATGCGAAATCGGTATGAAAAATCGAAATTTATTCAAGAGGAGGTTACTGCAATGAATCAGTCTATTGATCGAGCAAGTACGCGGCGCATTACAGCCAACATCTTCAAAGGTTCAGTTGGAAATTTGATTGAATGGTACGACTGGTATGTCTATTCTGCTTTTGCTGTATATTTCTCTGCAGAGTTCTTCCCTGAGGGAGATTCCACCAGCCAACTGCTCAACACAGCGGCTATCTTCGCCGTCGGCTTTCTGATGCGCCCAATTGGAAGCCTGCTGATGGGTCGCTACGCTGATCGTCATGGCCGCCGCGCAGCGCTGACGCTTTCCATTAGCCTTATGGCTGGTGGTTCACTAATCATTGCCATTACCCCGAGTTACAGCACTATTGGCGTGCTGGCGCCTATTATTCTAGTTCTCGCACGCCTGCTCCAAGGGATATCAGTGGGAGGGGAGTATGGAACTTCGGCAACGTACTTGTCCGAGATGGCAAGCAGCGGCCGCCGCGGCTTCTACTCGAGCTTCCAGTATGTCACTCTTGTTTCAGGACAGTTAGTAGCACTAGGTGTACAGATTATTCTTCAGCAATTCATCAGCGAACCCGATATGAAATCCTGGGGCTGGCGTATTCCATTCGTTATCGGAGCAATGGGAGCATTGGCCGTATTGTGGCTGCGCCGTACGATGGACGAATCTGAGCAGTTTTCAAAAATGGATTCTGAAAGCCGGGCGAATGCTGGAACCGTTCGAACTCTGATGAAATACCCTAAGGCAGTGCTCACAGTGGTTGGATTAACACTTGGCGGAACCGTCGCCTTTTATACTTACACGACGTATTTACAAAAGTTCATGGTGAATACGGTAGGTCTTCAAAAGGAGTACGTCAGCTGGATCAACTTTATTGCCTTGTTAGTATTCGTCGTGCTTCAACCGCTCGCCGGCATGCTGTCTGACCGGATCGGTCGTCGCCCGCTATTGATTAGTTTCGGAATTCTTGGAACATTGCTGACAGTGCCGCTGTTTTTGATCATGGAGCAAACGAAGAACCCTATCGTTGCTTTCTTTCTCATGATGGTAGGACTCATTATTGTCACCGGTTATACTTCCATTAATGCAATCGTGAAAGCTGAACTCTTCCCGACCGAAATCCGTGCCCTTGGCGTGGGATTCCCCTACGGACTTACCGTCGCGGTGTTCGGAGGGACAGCGGAAATGATCGCATTATGGTTGAAGAGCATCGGAGAAGAGTCGCTCTTTTTCTTCTACGTAGCAGCCTGCATTGCCGTGAGTTTCATCGTCTACTGGCGTATGGGTGAGCCTTCGAAGGTTTCCTGCATCGAAGCCGAGCTGGATGCTGAGCTAGATAATCGTGAACCTAGCTCTCGGTACACTTAAATATGATGAGTGATAAGCAATAAACTTTCCTGTCGTGAAGACGAAGACTTGGTGGGTTCTGCATCGATTGCTTGATAATGATTTTGAACTAATAAAAAGAAAAATAACTAAAATGAAGGAATTAAGAGAATTGTAAGTACAGACGTTCATGTTTTTGTACATGTTTTACAAATTGAACAAAGCTAAAATTAGGAAGGACAGGCTATCAACGGCCTGCCTTTTTATGTACGCATGGCATGGATGCATTGTATGGAGTGAAAGTCAAGCGAGAGAGAAGGCAGGGGTAGTGGTAAGCTTAACGCAAGGGTGCTCGTAGTGACACGGAATAGGAAGATAGCGAGCGGCAAATCTGTGTTCACGAGATATTTTTGGATCTCCGTTTCTATTCCCAATACGGGGAATTTTGAAATCATGGATATAATCCTAAAATAGAGGATGTCTGCTATATTTTAAGGAACAGGAATAGTCAATTTTCTATTGATTCGGTAAAATGAGAATCGATCCGTTTCGATATTCCTCAATCGAATACTCACCTTCCATAAAAGACATTCCTTTCCAAAATGGTTAACCAGGACTCGATCAGAAAAAAGGAGTTAGTATATGAAGCAGTATGATTTTACGAGTGGAAATATAATGAGACAGTTGCTGATGTTTTCGACACCGATTCTATTGACCAATTTTCTGCAAACCTCTTTTCAATTAATCGATAGCTTATGGGTTGGCAATTTACTCGGTTCTGAGGCTCTAGGAGCTGTATCCGTTTCTGGGACGGTGGTTTTTACCATATTATCATTTATTATTGGGATTAATAATGCTACATTGACCATATTATCTCAGCTAAAAGGGAAAAACGACGAGATTGGCCTGAAACGATATGTGAATGCCTTTGTTGTTATGTTAACGATTATTTCTCTGACACTCGGGGTTATTGGAATGATGTTAGCCGTTCCCATTCTGAGGTTTCTTGGAACTCCGTCGGCGATGGTGCCAGAAGCGAAAAGCTATTTGGAAATCAATTTTGCCGGAATCTTGTTTTTGTTTGGTTATAATTTGATAGGAACAGTGTTTCGTGCACTAGGCGACAGCCGGACGCCCATTCGATTTGTTTTGTTTGCCGTAGTGTTGAACGCTGTTTTAGATCCACTTTTTATTCAAGTGTGGGGCCTTGGTTTGAATGGAGCAGCTTATGCCACGATTTTTTCCCAAGGAGTTTCATTTCTTTACGGATTGTATTACAGTTTACGGAAACATCTTATTCCATTTTCAGTTCCAAGATGGCCTCATCGAAAAGAAGTCTCCACGATTTTAAAACTTGGGATACCGGCCGGACTGCAAATGATGGTGATTTCGGCGGGAACAGCTGCCATTATGAGCGTCGTCACTTCCTTTGGGGAACATGTTGTCGCAGGTTTCGGCGCTGCTCAACGGATCGACAGTCTTTTGATGCTGCCGGCACAGGCGCTTGGAACTGCTGTTAATAGCATGGCCGGGCAGAACATTGGAGCCAATCAATGGAAACGTGTTCGTCAAATCGCCTTAAACGGAGTCCTTTATAATATTTCCATTATGCTTGCCATCGCAATTTTCATTGTTTTCCTTGCAGATAGAATCGTCAAGCTGTTTATTCAGCAGCCTGAATCCGTCTCCTTTGGGGCAGAATATTTGGAAATCATTGCATTTTTCTACCCGTTTTTAGGGACAAACTTTATTTTAAACGGTATTGTACGAGCTTCCGGTGCGATGTTTCAAGTGTTAGTTCTTAATATCGTATCCTTATGGATCCTCCGATATCCCTTAACAGAGCTTTCGGCTTCTTATTTGGGCGAAAAGGGGATTGCCTTTGGAATGGGAGCTAGTTTTGTTGTAAGCAGCATCATCGCTTTCCTTTATTATCGTTTTGGAAAATGGAGGGGAAATCAATTATTTACGGATAAAGCATAAAAGGGAGTAATACAATTCGTTGATGAATAAATCCTTAGTGATTTTGAATCAATATCTTGAACGTTTTTCTGAAACACGGTATGATGAAAGTAATGTAAATCATTCGGAATGACGCCATATTTTTAAATGATCGCGAATCCTATTTCATGAAACAACATAGTTTGATCACAATGTGGTGTTTGTGGAATAGAATCCATCTGGGAATTGGGCTAATTGAGGAGATCTCGGTTTCCTTGCTTGTGAGAAGTGTTGCCTCCTATCCGTCATTGGATCAGGAGGGTTTTTTGTGCCGGCATATGGATTTTCGAGTTGTTGTGAAATCATTCGAACTAGTGAACCGTCGTATGAAAATGGTGAAAATCTGCAAAAAAAATTGCATTTTGACTTTAGGGTGGAGCGTTGTTGGACCATCCAGGAAGCACGTTCTTCACTCCAGAAAGAGAGAAAAGGGAGTTTATGAACTGAAATTATACTATGGTTGATCACAACACACGTACGTTTTGATCGTCTGCTTTAGCGATTATGAATGATCAAAAGCTTGATGTTTCCAGTTACGTAGTGGTTTCGAAATCGAAAGGAGGGGGGACACAAGCTAAACCTCCTTTTTTGTTTAACAGGACTTAGTGGAAGGTGAATGTTAATGGACGTGAAACGATTATTGAAAGTATTGGGCGAGAGAAAACCTGACTTAATGGGCAGTGAACATTTTTCAAAATTTGCCGTTTTTCTACCGCTGCTAAAAATAAAGCATGAGTATCATCTTTTATTTGAAATTCGCTCTATGCAGCTGAGACATCAGCCGGGAGAAATTTGCTTTCCTGGAGGAAAAATGGAACCAGATGATCGAACGGCGAAAGAGACGGCCATGAGAGAAACGTCAGAAGAGTTGGGGATACCCGTCGCTTCCCTATCGGACGTTTATCCTTTGGATTATGTGATAACTGGTTTTGGGAAAAGAATCATATACCCGTATGTTGGTCTTATTGAAAAGAGCACGGAAATCCGGCCGAATCCTCAAGAAGTTGAAACTGTATTTACAGTACCGCTTTCGTATCTTCAATCTGTGGAGCCAGATTGCTATAAAATCAATTTTCAAGTTGTTCCTGAAAAAAATTTTCCTTTTCATTTGATCCCTGGCGGAGAAAATTATAAGTGGCAAATTAGACAAATAGAAGAATACTTTTACTATTACAAAGACTATGTCATTTGGGGATTGACGGCCAGCATATTGAAACATTTTTTAGATTTGGCAGCGGAATTGGCCAAAGAATAAAATGATAGTCGTATAGAATAATCGTCAAACAAGACTAGTGAAAGAATTGTTTTGTTAGCCCCATAAGCTGCCATTGGCTTTACAGATGAAAAAAGAGGGTGAATCAAATTTATTTTTAACAGGCTTCTTCTTTCCAGCGGCACTCTATTTAGGAAAACTTTTTATATTATATCCACTATAAGTAAGCACTATTAACGTTTGTCTTTTCTGGATATTTTGAAAGAATAAAAAACCCCTGCCCCAATATCGGGTAGGGGAGGGAAAAATTACTCTAAAAAATACCGGTTGAACAGTAGATCCACCTGATAAAGAGTATTCATTGTAGCATTATTTTTTATCATTGAGGATTGTCATTATTGATTTTAAATGTTGTCATACGTTCCTGAAGATTGAGCGCTAATTCGGATAGAGAAGCAGCAGCCGCTGAAATTTCTTCCATTGAAGCCAATTGATCTTCCGTTGAAGCTGTTACTGTTTGTGAATGGCTAGATGTTTGTCTGGAGGTGGAAGATAATTCAAACATCGCATCTGAAATCATTTGAATTTTTCCAGACATTTCTTGGACCGTTGCAGATAGCGATTGAAGTTCGGATTCGATATCCGTAACCGAATGGGCAATTTCTTCAAAGTTTTCCTTCGTATTTTTTACGATGCCTAATCCGTTTATAACATCTTCCATCACTCGTTCAATGGAATCAGAGGAACGAGCCATTTCATCTTGGATTTCTTTTATGAGATCCGAAATTTGCTTAGAAGATTCTTGAGATTGTACCGCTAGTTTTCTGACTTCCTCTGCAACAATTGCAAAGCCTTTCCCATGCTCTCCGGCTCTAGCTGCTTCAATTGCGGCGTTTAGCGCCAACAAATTCGTTTGATCCGCTATATCGGAAATGACCTTTGTAATCATACCGATTTCTCGTGATTTTTGAACAAGCATTTTAATGGCATCTCCGCTTTCACGTACAGACTGGTGGATAGCATTCATTTGTTGAGAAGTATGCTGTACGTAAAGCCCGCCTTGTTTTGCTTTTTCTTTTGTATTCATGCCTTTTTCTGCTATTTTATCCGTGTTGGTCGATACGTTCTGGATCGCTTGTGACATTGCCTCAATCGCTTTTTCGCTTTTTTCCGGCTCTATAATATTTGTTGGGGTCTAGGCACAATTTCGGATAAAAAAAGACACGC
>JADBKC010000148.1 GCA_014896555.1 Caryophanales bacterium
TGAAACGAGTCGAACAGAATAAAGGAAGTCACGGAGTAGATGGCATGTCCGTAAAAGACCTACGAAGACACCTCTACGAAAATTGGGAATCCATTCGACAGTCGTTGAGAGAGGGAACCTTCAAGCCCTTACCCGTTCGTCGAGTCGAAATCCCGAAACCGAACGGCGGAGTAAGGCTACTAGGGTTCCTACCGTGACCGATCGTTTCATTCAACAAGCGATTGCCCAAGTGTTGACGAAAATCTTTGATCCGACCTTCTCGAACCATAGCTATGGTTTCCGCCCAGGTAGAAGGGGACATGATGCGGTAGGGAAGCAAAGGGTTATATCAAAGAAGGATATCGTTGGGTAGTCGATATAGACCTAGAGAAATTCTTTGACAAGGTGAATCACGACAAACTGATGGGGATCTTGGCGAAAACGATCAAAGATCGAATTCTACTGAAGTTAATCCGCCGGTATCTTCAATCAGGCGTGATGATCAATGGAGTAGTAATGGAAACGGACATGGGAACGCCACAAGGTGGTCCGCTTAGTCCACTTTTATCAAACATCATGCTTCATGAATTGGATAAGGAGCTTGAGAAACGTGGACATAAGTTTGTCCGGTATGCGGATGACTGTAACATCTATGTGAAAACAAAGAAAGCAGGAGTTCGTGTCATGAACTCCATTACGAACTTTATAGAGGAGGAGTTAAAGCTCAAGGTAAATAAAGAGAAATCGGCGGTAGACCGTCCTTGGAAACGGAAGTTTCTCGGTTTCAGCTTCACACTCAATAAGACTCCAAAGGTACGGATTGCGAACGAAAGTGTGAAACGTTTGAAGAACAAGATCCGTGAAATCACATCAAGGTCGAAACCGTATCCAATGGAGAAAAGGATTGAGAAACTGAACAAATATTTAATGGGGTGGTGCGGATATTTTGCCTTGGCAGAAACACCAAGTAAGTTCAAAGAATTTGATGAATGGATTAGACGAAGGCTTCGGATGTGTTTATGGAAAGAATGGAAAACCCCGAAAACAAGAGTTCGGAAACTCAAAGGATTAGGTGTTCCAAGTCATAAAGCATTCGAATGGGGCAATACACGCAAGAAATACTGGCGGATTGCCTGCAGTCCCATTCTACATAAAACCCTCGACAACTCCTATTGGTCTATTCGAAAGATATCAAGCACTACGTCAAACTTAATTGAACCGCCGTATACCGAACGGTACGTACGGTGGTGTGAGAGGTCGGGGGTTAGTCACCCCCTCCTACTTGATTAAATGAAGGCGTATTTTTAACATTCCATTTTCAAGTTTAAATAGAAGTGCTTCCATATCATAATGGTTAAAAAAGCTTCTTTTGTAATGAAAGGCATAATATTTTGTTCCAGCAAAAAAATCATGGTAAACTAAAAGAAGAAATAGTAATCCATTCCAATCTTTCATAGAGTAGTTTTCCTTTTTTTAGGCACACTAAAAAGGAAGAATATCTCCTGATTAAAATTATTTCTTTTTTATATTTATTTTAATTGACTAACAATGTATTATTTATTATAATGACAAGTGTGACTAGGAGAAAGTAATTGAGAATATCTTCATTACTTTCTCAACTATATATTAAAATAAAATGGAGGGATTAGTATCATGGCAGAACGATTAGTAGGGAAGCAAGCTCCGCGCTTTGAAATGGAAGCAGTAATGCCAAACAAAGAATTCGGAAAAGTCAGCTTGGAAGAAAATATGAAAAACGGTAAATGGACTGTTTTATTCTTCTACCCAATGGACTTCACATTTGTATGCCCAACCGAAATTACAGCCATTTCTGACCGCTACGATGAATTTGAAGATTTAGATGCTGTTGTAATCGGTGCTTCTACTGATACAATTCATACTCACTTAGCTTGGATTAATACAGACCGTTCTGAAAATGGAATTGGACAAATTAAATACCCACTTGCAGCAGACCATAACCAAAGAGTAGCTCGCGATTATGGTGTCCTAATCGAAGAAGAAGGTGTGGCTCTTCGCGGTCTCTTCATCATCAATCCAGAAGGTGAACTTCAATATCAAGTAGTTCATCATAACAATATCGGCCGTGATGTTGATGAAGTACTACGTGTGCTTCAAGCACTTCAAACTGGTGGTTTGTGCCCAGCAAACTGGAAACCAGGTCAAGCTACTTTGGAAGTATAATAAGCTAAACTGCTTTGCTTATAAAAGAGTTCTTTCAGCTTTCCCCATTCGTCTGAACACCTTTCCAGCTTAATACATCCAGTAGATCTGGAACGAGAGCCGGGTTCTAAGCAAGAGGAATGATTATTTTTAAATAGGAAAGCAGGATCATGAATGTAAGGAGGCCTAACCGAAGTTGTTAGGCCTTTTTTCAAAACGAATAAGGAGGATTACGTCTATGAAATTGCGTGAACCGATGCCGGAATTAACCGGAGCGACGACTTGGCTCAACGGACAGGTGTCAAAAGACCAACTTGTAGGAGAAAAACCTACTTTAATTCATTTTTGGTCTGTCAGCTGTCATCTTTGTAAAGAAGCTATGCCTCAAGTAAATGAATTCCGTGACCGTTATAAAGATAAATTAAACGTTGTGGCCGTCCACATGCCCCGTTCCGAAAAAGATTTGGATATCGACCAAATTAAGGAAGTGGCTGAACAACATGGAATTACACAGCCTATTTTTGTTGATAATGAACATAAATTGACTGATGCATTTCAAAACCAATATGTTCCCGCTTATTATGTATTTGATAAGGAAGGAAAACTCCGTCATTTCCAAGCCGGCGGAAGTGGAATGAAAATGCTTGAAAAACGCGTGAACCGCGTATTAGAAGAAAGCGAAAAAAGCGAATAAGAGATCTTATGCGCTTAGTGCGGGTATGGTTAGTAAACCAATCGGGCAATTGGCGACAGTTGTCCTGTCTTTGTCTCTCTTTTTTACAGAGTCTTTAAATGCTTCAATCAGGTTGTCGATATAGCGAGTCGACAACCTGATTGTTTTTTAGACTGAATATTTTGAACAGCTATTCATATATATTGTAAGAAAAATGCATCGACGCATTGAACCGATCATACTAGATCGGTTTTTATTATGAATTTTGAATGTAATTTTTGTTCGCTCTCTTTGTTAACAAATCAGAGAGTTTTTTCTAGCCACAGTATGATTTTATGGTTTACTTAAGCTTATTGGGGAAAGATAAAAAGGAAAGCGGATCGGATGGGAAAATGAATTCCCAACATGATGAAATGGATAGGATGACAATCTGGCTGGTAAGAATGGAATACATGTAGTAGGGAGGGGTCAAAGTGGAACTTGATAACGTCATGCTGAGCCGTTTATTAACAGGAATGACGCTTTCATTTCATATTATTTTTGCAACACTAGGCGTAGGCATTCCTGTGATGATTTCCTTAGCTGAGCTAATCGGAATCAAACGAAAGGATCCTCACTTTTTGCTTCTTGCACGCCGTTGGGCGAGAGGATTTACGATTTCTGTTGCTGTTGGCGTTGTAACAGGGACTGCTATAGGCTTGCAATTATCTATGTTATGGCCTTCGTTTATGGAAGTTGCTGGCCAGGTGATTGCACTTCCATTGTTCATGGAAACGTTTGCATTCTTTTTTGAAGCGATCTTTTTAGGCATTTACCTCTACACTTGGGATCGCTTTAAAAACCGGATTTATCACTGGCTGCTCTCAATTCCGGTGATGGTGGGATCATCTTCTTCGGCTCTTTTTATCACGACTGTGAATTCATTTATGAATACACCGCAAGGATTTGAATTAAAAAACGGAAAAACAGTGAATATTCATCCAATCGAAGCGATGTTTAACCCCGCTACACCTTCCAAGGTACTGCATGTAATATCGTCTGGTTATGTTACGTGTGCAGTGATTTTGGCCGCAATAAGTGCTTTTGCTATATTGCGTGGAAGAAGGGGGGAATATGAAAAAAAGGCGTTGAGGTTGACAATGGTATGCACGCTTGTTTTCTCCATATTTACATCGCTTGCGGGAGATTTATCGGCCAAATTTTTAGCGCACCGACAGCCTGAAAAATTGGCGGCAGCAGAATGGCATTTTGATACGGAAACGGGTGCTGATTTAATCATGTTTGGTACATTGGACCGCCATCATGATGTCCATTATGAAATTCGCGTTCCAAAGATGTTAAGTTTTTTATCTGGAAACTCCTTTGATACGAAAGTGATTGGGTTGAATGAATTTCCAAAGGATGAAAGACCGCCATTGATTATCCACTATATGTTTGACTGGATGGTTGCAATTGGTGTTTTTCTTACCGCTGTTTCTGCTCTATATATTCTCTTATGGGCCTTTAAGAAAAAAGAGTGGAACAAATGGCTGTTGTGGGCGATCGTGGCTTCCGGTCCGTTGGCGGTGCTGGCCATCGAACTGGGCTGGATGTTAGATGAAGTGGGCCGCCAGCCATGGATTTTAAGAGGGTATATGAAAGTGGCAGACGCCGCCACAAAAGGAAATGGAGTGGGCCTAGCATTGACATTGTTTGCAATTTTGTATTTCATTTTGACTGTGATGTGTTGTTTTGTTTTAAGTAAAATGTTCAAAAATAAACCGGCAGAAGTAGAATTGGAAAGGCGATTCCCCTATGTAGATCCGAAATAGCAGTGGAGTGATGATGTTTATATGATCCGTTAAATGGACAGTTAAGCGGCAAATGGCAAACATGAGGGGGAGAATGCAGGAACCAGCCCTTTTTCTTAAAATCATCAGAATAGAAAGTGTCTTATCATTCAGACTTACGTATGGAAATAGAAGGGAAATTAGAAAGGAGGATGAGCAATGAGCCTTGAGATTGTTGGAATCACCGTTTTATGGACGTTTTTATATGGGTATTTAATCGTTGCTTCCGTTGATTTTGGCGCGGGGTTTTTTGATTTCTATGGAAAAATAACAAAGCAAGAACATGTAATGAATACGCTTATTAGCCGTTATTTATCGCCGGTTTGGGAAGTAACAAACGTGTTCTTTGTATTTTTCTTTGTCGGCTTAGTCGGATTTTTTCCGGCAGCGGCCTATTATTATGGCACCGCTCTGTTGATTCCGGGGAGTATTGCGATTATTTTATTGGCGATTCGAGGATCTTTTTATGCTTTTGGAAATTATGGTTCGAGAAAAAGCATTATTTATTCATTTTTGTACGGCGCAACTGGCTTGCTGTCTCCTGCCGCTTTATCGACAGCGTTAACGATTTCGGAAGGAGGATTTCTAGATGTCACTGATCATAAAGTTCATTTTTTGGCTAAAAAGCTGTTTACAAGCCCGTATTCGTGGACCGTCGTTTTTTTAGCCATTGTTTCCGTTCTTTTTATTAGCTCTGCCTTCCTAACTTACTATGCTGACCGAGCGAATGACCTAAAGGCAAGAACATTGTTGAGAAGATATGCTCTCTTTTGGAGCCCGCCTACTATTTTAGCCAGTCTGCTCGTTTTTTGGGCCCTCAGACTCCATAATCCCATTCACTATTATAGAGCTCTTGATGATTGGTGGATGTTTGCATTATCGTTAGTTTGCTTTCTGACGTCTGTTTTTTTTATCTATCGCCAAAAACGATTTGGCACTGCGTTTATATTCGTTATGCTGCAATTTTTCTTTGCATGGTTTGGATATGGCGTCTCACATTTGCCGTATATTCTATATCCGTTTATTACTGTACATGACAATGTGACCAATCCGGCAATGGGGACGGCATTAGTGGTTGCTTTTCTATTTGGGCTTTTGCTTTTAATTCCGTCTTTGGTCCTGCTTATGAGACTATTTTTGTTCGATGCAGATTATGTAAGAGGGAAAAAATGAATGTGGTTGCATAAGGATGCTATCCATAAGAATCGTTGTAGTGGCTTTTAATGAGACTCAGAACAATGTCCAGAGTCCTTTAAAACAAGCAAGGGGCTGTCCAAAAAGTCAGGGTAACTGACTTTTTGGAGCCCCGTTATTTTTC
>JADBKC010000149.1 GCA_014896555.1 Caryophanales bacterium
ATGTGCTTGACGGTGTAATAGAAGATGAACGTACTTTTTACTATCTAGCAGAGTTAGATGATCAAAATGAATTCGATCAGCCGGAAATGTGGATTAAAGCCAATCCTAACCTTGGTGTATCAATCAAGTTGACCGATATGATCGAAGATTGGAAGAAAGCTAAACGGACACCTGCTGAGAGGAATGACTTTATTACAAAGCGTTTTAATTTATTTGTGAATTCGTCAGAACAAGCCTTTTTGGATTTCGAGGTTATTAAACGAAACAATAAAATACTAGATATTGAGAGCTTAAGGGGCCATCCATGTGTGGGTGGTTTTGATTTGTCGCAAACAGAAGACTTTACAAGTGCATGTCTTGAGTTTCCTCTTTCTTCTGGGGAGGTTTTTGTTCTTAGTCATTCGTGGGTTCCACGCAAAAAAATCATGTTGAATAATGAGAAAATCCCCTATGAAACGCTGGAAAACGATGGACTTTTGACCATTTGTGAAAAAGATTATGTTGAATATGAAGATGTTGAAGATTGGTTCATTCAACAATCGAAACAATTCAACATCGAGTTGATCACATATGACCCTGCGAATGCTTACCGATTAGTAAATAACTTAGAGAATAAAGGATTCAAGACTTTAGCGGTTAGACAAGGTTTTTTAACTCTAAGCCCTGCTTTAAAAGATGTGAAAGAGCTTTTCTTAGATGGAAAAGTGATATTTAACAAGAATAAATTGTTCCAATGGTACCTAAATAACGTCAAATTGGTTGAAGATCGTAACGGAAACTGGCTGCCAACAAAACAAGGTCGCTACCGTAAAATTGACGGGTTTGCGGCCTTTTTAAATGCTCATACAGAAGTGATGAAGAAAATGGTTAATCCAGTGGGAAATGGAAGTGTAGAGGTTATATCTGTGAAAGACTTGTTGAAGTAGGGAGGTGAGAACTTGAGATGGTGGAATAGACTCAAAAACAGCGTAAAAATGGCTGTAGCCGTATGGAAAGGACAAGGTTTTGACTTTTCCAACTGGTTTGGTCGAACTTTTTGGGGCGCTGATAATTCAACTCTCGCTACAAATGAGACCATTTTTAGCGTGATTTCTCGGCTTGCCAATAGTATGGCTTCACTTCCATTGAAGCTTTATCAAAATTATGATTTGGTCACAAATGCAGCTTCAGATGTCCTTATTAACTCACCAAATCCTAATATGACCTCTTTTGAATTAATTAGGAACTTAGAAACTGCACGGAATGAAACAGGAAATTCATATGCAATCATTGAGCGAGACATTCGCGGTCAAGTATCCAGGATCACTCCCCTGATACCGACATACGTTGAACCTGTATTGGAAAGGGAAAGTCAAGAGCTTTGGTATCAGGTTATCGGAGAAAACGGGACATATTACTTTCACAACATGGATGTTTTGCATTTTAAGCATATTGTCGGTTCCGGTGGGCTGAAAGGGATCAATCCAATAAAGGTCCTGACGAATACGAATGATTTTGACAAAGCTGTCCGCGAGTTTAGCTTGAAGGAGATGCAAAGTGCTCCAAACTCCTTTATTTTGAAATACTCTGCGAACGTTGATGCTGACAAACGGGAACGAATTATTAATGATTTTAAGCGTTTTTACCAGGATAATGGCGGGATTTTGTTCCAAGAACCGGGCGTAGAAATCGATCCGATTGAAAGAAAGTTTATCGCAGCGGATATTTTTACGTCAGAGCGGATCACGCGATCCCGTGTAGCGAATGTTTTTAATATCCCAGTTACAATGTTAAATGACACCGAGGGGCAAAGCTATTCCAGCAATGAACAATTGATGAGAATGTTTGTGCAGCTCACCTTAATGCCGATTGTGCGCCAATACGAGCAAGAATTTAATAGAAAACTCCTTACACCAGCCGAAAGAAAGGCTGGTTTTTACTTTAAATTCAACGTAAATGCCTTGTTACGAGGCGATACGGCTGCACAATCTGATTACTATACGAAAGCAATCCGTTCTGGTTGGATGAAGCCAAATGAGGTGCGACAGTTGGAGGATTTACCACCGGAACCAGAAGGAAACAAATTGTGGGTTAGCGGTGATTTGTATCCAATGGATATGGATCCTTCTCAGCGAAAGGGGGTGAACACGGGTGAAAACTCAACAAAAAACTAAGTTTTGGGAGATGAAAATGTCTGCTAATGACTCAAATTCGGCCGATATTTTTATTTATGGCGATATTGTTTCTTATAGGTGGGATGAGTCAGACACATCAGCATCCAGTTTCAAAGAAGATCTCGATAATTTGGGAGATGTTTCAACGATCAATTTATATATCAACTCACCAGGTGGCAGCGTCTTTGAAGGAATCGCTATCCACAACATGCTTAAGCGTCATAAAGCAAAAGTAAATGTATATGTAGATGCTTTGGCTGCATCGATCGCAAGTGTCATCGCAATGGCGGGTGACACTATTTATATGCCTAAAAATTCAATGCTTATGATTCATAATCCGTGGACTTTTACCTATGGAAACGCTGCTGAATTGCGGAAAATGGCCGATGATTTGGACCGAATCGGCAATTCCAGTAAACAAACCTATTTGCAAAAAGCCGGCGATAAGCTGACGGAAGAAAAATTACAGGAAATGCTAGATGCCGAAACCTGGCTTTCTGCTGATGAGGCTTTTGAATACGGCCTTTGTGATGTGGTTCAAGAAGCAAACCAAATGGCTGCATCCATCAACTTTGATTTGCTTCAAAAATACAAGAATGTACCAAAAAATCTATTAAATTTGGCTCAAAATCAGCCAAAAAACGCGGTTTCTGACGATGAAATGGCGAAGAGGAAGCGAATTGCAGAAGAAGCAAAAGCCAATTTAGCTTATTTAAATACTATTTTAGGAGGTTTGGTTAAATGAAAAAGAAAAAAATGTTAGTACCATTAAATCTTCAATACTTTGCAGAAGGTCAAACTTTATTTGAGTTAAAACAAAATCTAGCAACCATCGGTCAACAGTTGCAAAAAGTGGAAGGAGAACTTGCTCAAAAAGCAGTGGATCCAAATGCGACGATGGAAGAAATTAAAGCACTTCAACAGTCAAAAGCAGATTTAAAAATGCGTTTTGATGTTATTAAAGAGCAACATGACGCGTTAGAAGCTGAACAAAAAGCGAAATTCCAGCAAAATAAAGGAATTCAAGCAATTGAGGATCCAAAACAAAAAGTAATTGAAGCGAAAGCGGAACTTATCCGTGCAACGATGACGGGTAAACCATTATCCGAAGATGTACGCCAAGCATTAGGAGATAATACCAATCCAGCAACAGGAGGAGAAAAACTTCTTCCTAAGACGGTATCGACTGAATTGTTACACGAACCTTTTGTTAAAAATCCATTGCGTGATATTTCAACTTTCACCCAAGAAACAAACCTGGAAATTCCCAAAATCGCTTTCCAATTAGATGATGATTCGTTTATTGGTGACACTGAAACGGCAAAAGAAATTGCGGCTACCGGTGACACGGTTGTTTTTGGACGCCACAAATTTAAAGTTTTTGTGCCAATTTCCGAAACTGTTTTAAACGGTACCAGCACAAATCTTGTGCAGACTGTTGAAGCAGCACTTGAATCCGGTTTAGCTGCAAAAGAAAAGAAAGTGGCATTTGCGACATCACCTGCTACAGGAGAAGAACATATGTCATTTTATCGCACCCAGGATGCAATCAAAGTGGTACAAGCCGAAAATAAATATAAGGCTATTAAAGCTGCCATTGCGGATTTACATGAAGATTTCCGTGAAAATGCAAAAGTTGTAATGACTTATGCGGATTACATGGACATTATTGAAACTCTGGCTAATGGGAATGCGACTTTGTATCAAGCACAACCGGAACAAATTCTAGGTAAGCCGGCAGTCTTTGTTGATGCAGCAGTTGATCCAGTTGTGGGAGACTTTAGCTATTCCCATTTCAACTATGATTTAACGATGCTCCGCGATCGTGATAAAGATGTTAAAACTGGTATTGAGCTATTCGTTTTAACGGCATGGCTGGACCACCAAATCAAGTTAAAATCAGCTTTCCGCATTGCGAAAATTGCTCCTCAAGTTTAATAGGGGTATGAAATATGCTGAATCTCACCTTAGATGAGTTGAAAAATTATCTGCGGATTGATGGGAGTGAGGATGATTCTATCCTCACTTTTCTTATGGATGGGGCAAAAGAATATCTTTCCAATGCAGGGGTTCCCGAATCCGACAGTGCACTTTACAAGTTGGCCATTATGTTGTACGTGTCCCTGCATTACGAGAATCGGGACCCTAGTACAAATATTGATAAGTTAAATGTTGCTTTCGAAAGCATTATTTTGCAGCTGAAGGATTATGGAGGTGATACATCATCATGAAGCAGTTTCCTGTTTTAAATAACTTTATCGATCGGCATACAAAAGAGTATTACCCCGAAGGATCCACGTATTTCACAAATGACGCAGAGCGCGCACAAGAGCTTTTTGACCTTGGTTTTGTTGGGGAAGAAGTAAAACCTAAAAGAAAAAATGCGAAACAAGCTGATAAAAGCGGTGATACGAATGAATCCTAGTAGATTGCGCCACCGCATCACCTTCCAAAAATTCGTTTCTGGCACAGATCAGGATGGCTTTCCTACAGAATCTTGGGAAGATGTAAAAACAGTATGGTCAATGGTCAAGACCATACAAGGCCGTGAATATTATGCGGCGGCTGCCGTGCAAGCAGAAAATACAGTTCGTTTTGTTGTGAGATACACAAAAGAAATTGATTCTAGTATGCGAATAGTGTATAAAGGTCGTATTTTTGAGATTGTTGCTCCCCCCATCAATGACGATGAAGCAAATAAAACCCTTACCATCATCGCAAAAGAGGTGGTACCAAGTGATTAAATTGGAGGGTATGGATGATCTTTTAAAGAAAATCGAAAAAATGGCCAACGCAGATCGTGCGAAAGAAAAAGCTCTTCAAAAAGGAGCGGAACATTTGCGGACTAAAATTGCCGAACATACTCCACGAAGCAGTATTCAAAAAGATCATGCAGCCGATCACATTATTATACAAAAGCAAGAAGACGGGAGTTTTGCTATTGGGCCTGATAAAGATCATTTTTATTTACAATTCGTGGAATTCGGTACGAAAAAAATGGCTGCTAAACCGTTTATGGCTCCCACCTTAGAGCGAGAAAAAGGAAAAATAACTGAAATTATGAAAAATACAATTAAAAGTGAGTTAGGCTTATGACCATTAACAGTATTATTTTGAATGCGCTAAAAGATGTTGGTGTTCCTGTCTCTTTTCAAACTTATTCAGGATCAGCACCAACCTATATAACGTTTTTTGAGTACAATCAATATCCGAATTTGGTTGCAGATGATGAAGAAGTCAGAACGAATCACAGTATTCAAGTGGATATTTGGTCGAATGGAAACTATTTTGCATTAGCCGACAAAGTAAAAGCCGCATTAAAAGCGGTTGATTTTGTACGCACATTTGAAACAGATTTATATGAAAATGAAACGAAAACGTATCACAAAGTGATGCGTTTTATTTTTGTGAAGGAGGAATAATTTATGACAGCTAGTGGAATTGTTGGTTTAAAAGATTTGTATATTGCTGAAGTAACGAAAGATGATGCTACCGGAATGACGTTTAGCACACCGGAGAAACTGGCTCCAGGCTTGGAAGCAAAGATCACGAATAACGTGGATTCCCAAGTCATTTATGCGGACGACGTTCCTGTGGAAGTGGCTACGACACAAGGGGAAATTAAAGTAGAAATTAACGTTTCTGATCTGGAACCTGCTAAATATGCGAGATTACTTGGTAAAACGAAAAATGCCGATGGGGCTGTTGCAGATAAGTTGGACGATGTTCCACCGTATTTTGCGCTTATGTTTCGATCGAAAAAAGCAAACGGAGCATATCGGTACATGGTCTTA
>JADBKC010000150.1 GCA_014896555.1 Caryophanales bacterium
CAAAAGTCAGTAAAATAACCTGGGGACACCGCTTTCTATCGGGGATTGTTGATGATCGCGAAATTCACTCGCTTTCCGAAGGCGCCTCAGAGCCTTCTCGCCCGTACTTCGCTGTGGGGTCTCCTTTCTCGCTTTCCCCTCAGGAGTCTCGCCCATTCGCGATCATCTCAGTAAAATTTCACTTAGACAAATGCAAAAATCGCCTTTTCTATTATAATGTAAGTGCCAAGCTAACACTCTGCCTGTTCACAAAAGGTCCCGTAATAGAGAAGAGGCTGCCCCAAAAGTAAAAATCATTATTTCTTCTAATGGATTTTGAAATCCTCATCCCTGAAAATGACTTGGAAAGGATCATTTTTAATGACCTTTTGAGTCGGCCTCTTGGTTTCAAAGCTTTCCATAATCCAATCAGCTGTATTTTCGACATTAATCTAGTTCCTTCGCTTTCGTTTCCGTTCCCAAAATGGCGATGCTGAAAACACTGATGATAATAGCTGCACAGAAAACAGAAAAAATGGCAGCAATGGAAGTTTGGGTGCCTAGAAAGCCGATCAAAAGCGGACCGAGGATGCCCCCTATTCGGCCAAAAGAGGTAGCCATTCCAACCCCAGTACCGCGGATTGCTGTCGGATATTGTTCTGGTGAATAAGCATAAAGAGCTCCCCAAGCGCCTAAGTTAAAGAAAGATAGTAAAATACCAAAAGTGATCAACAACGTCAAAGTTTCAGCATTCCCAAAAAGCAATGCGCTGATGGAAGTACCTAGCAAAAAGATCATTAAGACCCATTTACGACCGATTCTCTCAATCAGCCAGGCAGCAGTGAAATAGCCGGGAAGCTGAGCAAGAGTCATAATCAGCACATAACCGAAACTCTTTATTAAGCTGAATCCTTTCATGACCATAATGCTTGGAAGCCAGAGGAACATGCCGTAGTAGGAGAATACAACGCAAAACCAGACGATCCATAGCATAATCGTTTTTCGAATATGCGGACGAGACCATACTTCTTTCATATTTTGTATGAAAGAACGTTTTGTTTTGACGGATTGGAAACGGGCTGAATCGGGCAAATTCCAGCGTAAATAAAGGGCGTACAGTGCCGGGACAGCTCCTAATAATAATGCTATTCTCCATCCGTATTCTGGAATAATAAAATAGGAGATGATGCTAGCGATCAGCCAGCCGCCTGCCCAAAAACTTTCTAAAAGGACAATGATTTTGCCACGATCTTTCGCCGGTACGCTTTCCGAAACAAGAGTCGAAGCAACGGGCAGTTCGCCCCCTAACCCCATCCCGATAAAAAATCGAAAGATCAGAAATAAGATAAAAGTGTTTGTGAACGCTGATAATCCGCTTCCAATTGTAAAGAGCAGCAATGTGATGAGAAAGACCGGTTTTCGTCCGAATCGGTCAGCTAGCAAACCAAATAAAAAAGCTCCTACTGCCATTCCAATGGAGTTAATGCTCCCGATCCACCCCATTTCCTTGACCGATAAATTCCAGTCTTTTTGCAGCGCAGCTTGGATAAACGACAGCATCCCGACATCCATTGCGTCAAACAACCAAGCGAAGCCTGCGATGCCGAGAAGCTTGCGAGTGTTTTGTTTCAATGCATCATTCATTGAAGATTTTCCTCCTGTAATTACATATGTAAACAAATATGTTTACAAATAATTATACAAGTAAAGGGCCATTGGAACAATCCTTTTTCTTTTATTTTTGAATGATCCTGTCAATAAGTGCGGATGGACAGGAAAGAACGTTTTATTAAGACAGACGTCCTGAATGAGAAGGAATTTTTATAGAACATTCATGTGGAGTTATAATCCATTAAGAGGTTTTCAGCAAAAACGTGTCCACTCATTTTTTTGACAATGGTGGTACGAATAACTAGAAAAAGAAAGAGACGGCTGAAAGAGGGCAAACAATTGTAGATAAGCACATACTTGGAGAGATATTCAAAGTTTTAAAAGAGACTAAAAAAGCTTACCCGCATTTAAATGATGGGCAAGCTTCCTATCTCTTTACGAGACTTCTTTCAAATATTCTTTTCCTTTTTCGGCATCGTATTGTCCAACCAATTTGGAAACGATAATCGAAGCAAGTGAATTTCCGACAACGTTGACAGCTGTACGAGCCATATCCATAATTCGATCAATTCCAGCGATAAAGGCCAATCCTTCCACTGGTAAATGGGTAGTGCTTAGTGTCGCCAGCAGCACAACGAATGAAACACCTGGAACCCCCGCAATACCTTTGGAAGTGACCATAAGAACTAATACTAGGGAAATTTGTTCTCCAATTGAAAGATGAATGCCATACATCTGGGCAATAAAAATGGCGGCTATTGATTGGTAAAGAGTGGAGCCGTCCAAGTTGAAGGAATAACCGGTAGGAATAACAAAAGTGGTGATCCCTTTTGCACATCCGAATCGTTCCATTTTCTCCATTAACTTTGGCAGAACGGTTTCTGAACTGGAAGTGGAATAAGCAAGGATTAACTCGTCTTTTAGGATTTTCAAGATATGAAAAATATTAATGCCAAATAGTTTGGCCACTAATCCTAAAACGACTAGAATAAATAAAATCATAGTTCCGTAAACGGTTAATACAAGTTTACTTAACGGAATTAAAGAACTTACTCCAAACTTCGATACGGTAATGCCAATAAGGGCAAAGACGCCAAATGGTGCAAACCTCATGACCAAGTTTGTCACATTAAACATGGCATCTGCAGTTCCTTGGAAAAATTTCAGCACCGGTTTTCCTTTTTCTCCTATTGCGGCAACTCCAAGCCCAAACATGACGGAGAAAAAGATAATGGCTAGCATATCGCCGTTCGCTAATGCTTTAAATAAATTGTCAGGGACGATGTTGACAATGGTATCAACAAAAGAGTGAGAGGTTGCTTGTTCTGTGGTGCTTAAATAGCTTGAGATATCACCTTTTTGAAGAGAATGAATGTCTACACCAACACCGGGTTTCACGACATTCCCTACCAAAAGCCCTAAAATGATTGCAATGGTGGTAATCACTTCAAAGTAAAGCAGCGTGATACCGCCCAATTTTCCCAATTGTTTGATGTCGCCAAGTCCTGCAACTCCGACCACAAGGCTGGAAACAACAATCGGGATGACAATCATTTTAATGAGTCTAATAAATATATCGCCGATAGGCTGAAGAAATCCTTGAACGGAAGGATTGCCATAAAAAATAACCCCGAAGATAATCCCTAAGATTAGCCCAATAAATATTTGCCACGCTAATCCAATTTTTTTCAAAAAAACCACTCCTTTCTCTCTATTCGACAAAATAACTTAAAATGCGACGAATACCATTTTAAGTTATTTTTTTGTAAACAGTCAAGATTTTTGTAAAGAAAATGGTCTGCTTTTTCTTTGTAGAAAATCGTTAATGTCGCTGCCATAGCATTGATTGGTGAGAAAGATGCCATCACCGGCATATTGATCTTCGGCAGTTACGTGAAAGGACAGTCGTGTAAGTCGCAAAATACTAATATCGAGTGTGGAAGAATAGAAATCCGCAGTTCGAATGACCTTAAAATTGTTTCATCTTATTTTTTAAGAATGATCGTTTTGAAGTTTGAAAATATTTTCGTAAACGGATGCTAGCGCTTTTTCGAATTTCCCGGTTGTTTTTGGATGATAATAGACAGCATCTTTTAATGTGTCTGGCAAATATTGCTGTTTTACCCAGCCATTTTCATAGTTGTGCGGATATTTATAGTTCATTCCTCTTCCTAACGCTTTGGCCCCTTTATAATGGGCATCTTTTAGATGGTCTGGAACTTCTCCGCTTTTCCCTTTTCGAATGTCTGTTAAAGCTGAGTCAATGGCCATAATGGCGGAATTGGATTTTGGAGACAGACAAAGTTCAATCACGGCCGCAGTCAAGGGAATTCTCGCCTCTGGCAAGCCGATTTTCTCTGCTGTTTGGACGGCGGCCAATGTTCGAACTCCAGCTTGAGGATTAGCAAGTCCGATATCCTCATAAGCGATGACAAGAAGCCTTCTTGAAATGCTGGGAAGGTCGCCAGCTTCAATAAGCCTTCCTAAATAATGCAGCGCAGCATTCACGTCGCTGCCTCGAATGGACTTTTGGAAAGCGCTGAGCACGTCGTAATGGGCATCTCCGTCTTTATCGTGTACAAAGCTTTTCTTTTGCAGGCACTCCTCCGCTATTTCAAGATTAATATGGATGATGCCTGTTTCATCCGCTTTTGTCGATAAGACAGCTAATTCGAGAGCGTTTAAAGAACTTCGGGCATCGCCGTTTGAGCCATGTGCAAAATGGAGCAATGCGTCTTTATCGATTTGAATGTTCCATTTTCCGAGGCCCCGCTTTTCATCGTGAAGAGCCCTTTTTAACAATGAGAGAATCTGTTCCGGGGTTAACGGTTTTAATTCGAAGATTTGACAACGGCTTCGAATGGCCGGGTTTATCGAAAAATATGGATTGTTGGTCGTAGCTCCGATTAATGTAATACTGCCATTTTCAAGAAAAGGAAGGAGAAAGTCTTGTTTCCCTTTATCAAGACGATGGACTTCGTCTAAAAGCAGAATCACCTTTCCGGACATTTTCGCTTCCTCAGCCACGATTTCCATATCTTTCTTATTATGAGTCACTGCATTCAGCTGTCTAAAAGCATATTGGGTGCTGCCGGCGATCGCGGAAGCAATGGACGTTTTTCCTGTTCCAGGCGGCCCATAAAGAATCATCGAAGAAAGCTGTTTCGCTTCTACCATTCTTCTGATAATCTTTCCATCTCCGACTAAATGCTCTTGTCCGGCGATTTCATCTATTGTCCTTGGTCTCATTCGAAATGCTAACGGTTTTGTACTCATCTTTCATCTCTCCAGATCTTAAGTCATGCTATTTTTCGAATCTTAAATATCTTCGCTAATGCTTAAACCTATCTTGAAATGTTCCTCTATTAGTGGTTTCCTCTTTGAATAGCCGCAACGTATTGATTTCAAATCGGCTAGTTCTTCTCCTCTTTTTTGTAGAATAAAGGATTCTGAAAAAGATTCAATTGATCTTTCTGACACTAACTTATCATAGGGAAACGCAAGTTCAACTGTATTCGCTCAGATTGTATGCTATAATGACAAAAGCTAATCTTTATTTGTTCAATGTGGACGGGGGATGCTAAAGGGGCGTTTATGTGAAAACAAAGGGAAATATTATTTTTCGATTCGTCGTTTTTATGGCAGGTTTGCTTGTCATGTCCCTCGGTCTTGTCTTCATGATTCGGTCGGATCTCGGAGCAACGCCATGGGACACGATGCATGTTGGATTATACTATAAACTAGGGCTAACGGTTGGGACTTGGTCGATTCTTGTAGGTTTGGTTGTTTTAGCTTTATCTGCTTTGATGATGAAAGAATGGCCTCCATTTGGCGCTTATTTAAATATGCTTCTTGTCGGCATATTCATGGATATGTACTTAAGTCTCCCTTTTATCGTAACACCTCACAGTTTTTTAGGAAAGCTGTGCATGTTCCTTTTAGGCATCATTATAAATGGATACGGAATGGGCATTTACATTTCTGCTCAAATTGGAGCTGGACCTCGAGATAGTTTTATGCTTGCCGTTACGTCGAAAACAGGCTGGAAAGTTTCCCACGTCCGAAGGGGAATGGAAGTGATTGTTCTCATATTGGGTTTTCTTTTGGGAGGCCCCGTACATGTTGGAACTATTTTATTTAGCCTATTCATGGGTACGGTTGTAGGCATAACACTACCACAATGTCAAAAACTCACTGATTACTTTATTCATAAAATGCAAAAAACAAAAAATGGACTGAATAGAGGTGCAAAGTATGAAAATTTCCACTAAAGGCCGATATGGATGGGCCGGGCCCTGGGTGCCGTAGATCTGCTCGTTGGTGCCGATCTCCACGG
>JADBKC010000007.1 GCA_014896555.1 Caryophanales bacterium
AGTAGAAAAGGGAGGAAATAAATATGGCAGGAAGAAAAGAAGAAGAATTGCAAGGAGTCACGTTGTTAGGCAATCAAGGGACAAAATATGTATTCGACTACGCACCAGAGGTTCTCGAAGTATTTGACAACAAACATCCGAACCGCGATTATTTTGTCAAATTCAATTGCCCTGAATTCACTAGCCTATGCCCAAAAACGGGCCAGCCGGATTTTGCTACAATCTATATTAGTTATATTCCTGACAAAAAAATGGTCGAAAGCAAATCGTTGAAGCTCTATTTATTTAGTTTTCGCAATCACGGAGATTTTCATGAAGATTGCGTGAATATCATTATGAACGATTTAATCAATGTGATGGATCCTCGCTATATTGAAGTTTGGGGAAAATTCACTCCGCGAGGCGGAATCTCGATCGACCCGTATGTCAATTACGGACGTCCCGGTACAAAATATGAAAAAATGGCTGAATATCGATTAATGAATCACGATTTATATCCTGAAAAAGTCGATAATCGCTAATTCATTCGCCCTCTATGGAACTTCCACAGAGGGCATTTTTAGATCTACGGATGGAAATACATTTGCATGATACATCTCAATATAATAAAACTAATGTTAGGAAGTAAAAATATTCAAGTATATGATGAAAAAAGGCAATGAAGTTGAATGGCAAGGAGACGATGAAAAGAATGTTAGAAACAAAAACAAGCCATAAAGAAGCAGATCTGCATGAATACTGTTCCGTTGTAGCCAAGACCAATGGAATAGATCCGATCGGCTCGGCACCGGTTCATCAGCGCTATATTTTGGTAGAAATGCCTTTTCCTTGGACAAAAAAAGTAGAACAGTCCCCCAAAATGAATGGAGAGTTGTTGGAGGTTTTAAAAAAGGCGGAAGAGCAAGAAAAAAAATTCCGGTTTTTAGCGTTTCATTCTGATACTCTCCCTTCTCCTAATGGGTATTCGCGCGTCTTTTTGTTTGAACGAGCGGACTCATTTTTGGCTCATTATGAAAAACGGGAATATTTGCTTCCGAGTCAAAAAATTCATGAGTTGGTGCGAGGTTTTTTAGCCAATTCCGCTTCTATAGAGAAATTTGATGAGTACTTGCAGCCTTCATCTCATATTAGAGAGCTGTTTTTATGTACACAAGGCAGCCGCGATCGGTGCTGTGGAAAGTTTGGCTACGAACTGTATAAGGAAATTCAGAAACGTCTTTCATTAAATCCTAGTTCTCATTTGCGCGTATGGCGTTCTAGTCATTTGGGAGGCCATCGCTATGCGCCGACATTGCTGGACTTGCCGGAAGGACGCTACTGGGGCCATTTGAATCCAAATCAACTGGATGCTCTATTGTTCCGGAAAGGGGCATTTTCTGATCTAGCCGGTTCTTACCGAGGCTGGGGAGTTATTTCTCCATTTGAACAAGCAGCAGAGCGGGAAGTCTTTTTGAAAATGGGCTGGGATTGGATAGAAATGATGAAACAGTCGAAGATCGTTGAAAAAAGCGAAAATACGGCTCGGGTGCGAATTGATTATCATTCACCAGACGGCCAGCAGCAAGGAACTTATGAAGCCAATGTAAAAATTGAAAGAACGATCAGAGTTTGGGGATGCGGGGCAGAACCGAGCGATGTGAAACAATATAGAACGACTCGATTGGATAAAATGAATCATTAATCCGTTTCAATAGGAGCCGTGGAGAACACGGTTCATTTGCGGTCCTACATTGATTGCGACGATCCCGTTTGTTCCGTAATCGATGTAGGACCTTATTTTGGCAGGAAAAGAATATTTTATGGATAAGTGAATGTTTTTTCTTTTTTTGGGGAAACTTAATAAAGAATGAATTAAGATGTTGGAGGTTTTAATATGGAACGAGGCACTGTTAAATGGTTTAATGCTGAAAAAGGATACGGATTTATCGAAACGGATAGTGGATCTGATGTATTTGTTCATTACAGCGCCATACAAGGAGAAGGATATAAGACATTGGAAGAAGGACAACAAGTGGAGTTTGAAGTGGTTCAAGGAAATCGCGGACCTCAGGCGGAACATGTCGTCAAACTATAATGAGGATGAATCAGGGGGGTGACTTCGTTATAGTCACCCCCTTTTCAATGGAAAGGATTTATAGCTTGAATGAAAACCGATTCTTTCGCCGTTTGCATCCACCAAACCACTCTGCAGTGATCATCTAACCGTAACCAAATGAGGTCAAGCTGATTCTTTTCCATTTAAATCAATGTCCATATCTCATCCAAAGTCATATTTGATCGACCGCTTGCCATTCATTCATAATTTTGGCAAAACCCAACTTCTTTCCGAAATGAACAATGAAGAGTTCTGGACAGTTGTAACAAAAAATTATAAAAGATAAGTTTTCGAACCTATTTTCGAAATGATTAGATTGGAAAAAAGAATGGAATGCTGGTGCACGTGGCGATGATCACGATTTATTTTTGGTTTGTAAGGAAGTAAAGACCGAAAATTCAGGCGTGTGATTTGATTGATTAAAAAAGCGGATTGATTGGGATTTTTCTTTCTTTTTGTATTTAATAGATCAATGATTCTTTGCCTAGTTGTAATTCCGATTCCATGTCCATAATAGAGACGTTCATCCAATACGATCGCATTTTCTCCTTGCCATTCCGGAGTGTTAGGATCATGATCAGGATTGATAAAATAAACGCAATCTTCGGGTAAAAAATCCGTTCCTTTATGACGGCGAAGATCTAAAAGTGGCAAATTGGACATCGCTTTTATACAACTGTTTAGCCGCTTGAATGATTTGAAGTCTAATCGCCAATTCAAATTCAAGTTGCTCCTTTGTTTCTCATAAACTGTACTGTATTTCCCCATTAATGGAAGGATGGTAGATGCTTCATTGGATAAAGTCCCCAGATCCATTTGGCTGAAATCTTCTAATTTTTGATTAATGATGATCAATCATAACCTCTCCTCGTTTTAGAGAATCGGAATAAAGGGATGGAATCGCTATAAACTGTAACAGTTTAATAATTTATATGAATAATCGAAGAATAATGATAAAATTTGTTCCAGTGGAAGATTTAAATCAACCCGCAAATTATCTCGCTTTCAAATGATTTAAGCAGAATGATAAAAGAATCATTTTGAAAATTATAAAAATTTGATTTCTGACACAGTCAAGCGTCCAAAAAATCATTTGGAAAATCAAAAAGATCGGGATGACGAGTGAATTCATCCATAGAGGAAATAACGGAAGAATGATGGATTCAAGCCTTAACGAGGTTTTGAATGAAGAGGCTTTTTGAAAAGGAGAGAATATAAGTGCCGTTTTTTAAAAAAATTAAAAAATTTTCCTTTACGCGGAATTAAAGAACCCGCATGTGAAGAATAAATCTTGGATGGACCATAAGATAAAAGAAAATAGGAAATCATGGATTTTCTGCGCTGGAAAAGACGTATAATGGTTTGTTTGGATAAAAAGTCGTTTATGCACTCTCATTCTAAACACAGTATCGGGAAAAAACATATTGAAAACGTTTTAAAATCGGACGAATGTTTAAATGGTGAAATGAGGATTCGCATAGGGAGAAGGTGTGTACGTGAAAAAAGAATTGGAGCCATTAAAGCCCGTTATTCGTCAATTATTTGACTATTTCCATCATCATCCGGAAAAAAGCTGGCATGAATATGGAACAACACGCTTTATAGCCGAACAGATGCAAACATTCGGATATAAACCTAAAACGTTTACAGATTGTACGGGAGTTGTGGCTGAATTCGGCCAGGGGAAGAACGGACTGTGCGTTGGGGTCAGAAGCGATATGGATGCTTTATGGCAAGAAAAAGACGGAATATGGCAAGCCAATCATTCATGCGGCCATGATGCCCATATGGCAATCGTACTTGGCGTGATGCTGTTGTTCAAAAAAATAAACTATCGTCCTCCCGGAAAGTTGATGTTTCTCTTTCAGCCTGCAGAAGAAAAAGGCACCGGGGCGTTGAAAATGATTGATAAAGGCGTTATTGATAGATTGAACTATTTATACGGCGTTCATTTGCGGCCTATTCAAGAACTTCGCTTTGGCCAGGCTTCGCCAAGTATAAACCATGGAGCATCCGCCTCTCTTCAAGGCGAGATTCACGGTGAAGATGCCCACGCAGCCCGACCTCAATTAGGACAAAATGCCATAGAAGTTGGAGCCGCTTTGGTTAACGCTTTGAATCAAATTCATTTCGATCCAAGAATCCCTTATTCTGTGAAGTTGACAAGTTTTCATGCCGGCGGGGACGCGGCAAACTTAATTCCTGGGAAAGCTTCTTTTCGTATGGATATTAGAGCGCAAACGAACGAGACAATGAAGCAACTATTGGAACGTATATCGAAAATATTTCAATCACTGGAAATCCAATTTGGAGCCAAGATCCACGCTAAAATCGAATCGGATGTGAAAGCTGCTGCCATTCATCCAGAAGCAGAAAGAATAATGGCTAAAGCGATTATCCAAACATTGGGGAAAGAAGGGCTGGTTCCTAGCGTGCTGACAACGGGGGGCGAGGATTTTCATTATTATACATTCCATAAGCCAGATTTAAAAGCTACGATGCTTGGACTTGGATGCGATCTACGGCCAGGGCTCCATCATCCAAATATGACCTTTCAAACGGATGCGATCTTTACCGGTATTGAAATATTGGCTAATGCAGTGATACGCACGTTTGCACAAGCGGAGAAGGGCGAAGAGAAATGAAAAGTTTTGATATTTTTTAGTCGAAAGGAATTGCGGTTTTCCTCATATGAAAGGACTACAATGGAATGGCTGATCAATGATTGGCCATTTTTATCTCACTATTTTGAAGTGGATAGGGAAATCCACTTTACATTTTTATGTCTCTTTTTTGCAGTAACGGAACATGGCTGCTATGGTTGTTTCCTGGGAAATAATAGATAACGGCATTCCAATGCTTGTTGGAAATCCATATTTTAATCAATGCTACATTTATTTCCTTAGACCTGTTGGCCATAAGCAGCTGATAAAACAATA
Source organism: Caryophanales bacterium (assembly GCA_014896555.1). GTDB lineage: Bacteria > Bacillota > Bacilli > Bacillales > DSM-4216 > Bacillus_O. The sequence goes on from JADBKC010000007.1 coordinate 5,035, forward strand.
CTATTGATTGGTGCAAAATTAGTAATCAAACAATTGATATTTAGTCTCGGAATAACTATGGTAAAAATTATAAAAAGTCAAAAAATGAGCCGGTTTCAATTTTTCTATTGGTAGAGAATGTGAAGAGATATAGAAAGGGATGTCTTGAATGATCATTGAAAAAGTAACGATGCGCCATATGAAAATGAAAATGAAATTTCCTTTTGTCACTAGTTTTGGCACCATTCAAATGAAAGATTTCATTTTAGTTGAGGTGCAAGATGAGAACGGGATGATAGGATGGGGAGAATCCGTTGCCTTTAGCGCACCCACCTATACTGAAGAAACGTTTCGAACAAATTGGCATATTTTGGAAGATTTTTTGATCCCTATGATAAAGGGACGGGAGATTTCACATCCTCGAGAAGTAAATTCGATCTTTCAGCCGATTCGTGGGAATTATATGGCAAAATCTGCTGTTGAAACGGCCGTTTGGGATTTATATGCAAAGCGTTTAAATAAGCCGCTTTACAAAGTGATTGGGGGGAAAAAGCGGCAAATAGAGGCCGGTATCAGCCTTGGCATTCAAAAATCCATCGATGATTTGCTGGAAATGATCAAAAACTATGTGGAACAAGGATATAAAAGAGTGAAAGTCAAAATCAAACCGGGTTGGGATGTAGAGGTGATCAGACAAATCCGTTATCATTTTCCGCAGCTTTCTCTGATGGCTGATGCCAACTCTGCTTATCGTTTGGAAGATGTTCCGTTATTGAAACAATTGGATGAGTTTCATTTAATGATGATTGAGCAGCCATTGGCCTACGATGATATTGTCGATCATGCGTTAGTTCAAAAAGAGCTGAAAACGCCGATATGTTTGGACGAAAGCATTCACAGTCTTGAAGATGTAAGAAAAGCTGTTGAACTTGGAAGCTGTCAAATTATTAATCTAAAAATCGGCCGCGTTGGCGGATTAGGAGAGTCTATCAAAATTCACAATTTTTGCAAAGAACATCACATTCCGCTTTGGTGCGGAGGAATGCTTGAAGCGGGAATCGGCCGCGCCCATAACGTTGCTATCACTACGCTGGATCAATTTACATTACCGGGGGATACCGCCGCCTCCTCTCATTATTGGGAAAGCGATATTATTCAACCGGAAGTGACCGTCGAGAATGGATGGATTCATGTCCCTGAAAAACCTGGGATTGGCTATGAGCCAGATTTCGAAGCCATTGATTCTTTTACTTGCCACCAAAAAGTTTTTTAATGAATGTTAGAAAAAATGATTTTTTGGCAAACCATTTTGTCATTTTTTGTCCGTTTGACAGATCACACTACGATTCGCTATGATAAGTTCGAATACAATTAGTTCATAAGAAAAATAGGTTGGCAAAAGCCGTGCTGTCGGGCTCTTGCCATGAAAAGGGAAGTCCGGTGAAAATCCGGCGCGGTCCCGCCACTGTGAATGGGAGCTTTCTAAACTGGTTGCCACTGTTTGCTGTTTTGCAGATGGGAAGGCTTTAGAAAGCGATGATCATGAGCCAGGAGACCTGCCTATTTTTTTTGGCGACGTTGTACCTACGAGGATAGGGTGCGTTCAATCTGTTATGGTCTTTTTTTGTTTCTTTTTGGCACCCTGTCTCGCTAGGTGTGCCTTTTTCTTTTGGTTATTTTTTATTATTACATATCGTTGAGGAGGGGGATTTGTGTTTTCTTTTAAAAAGATAGCTGTCACGGCCTTAATGGCTATTTTCATAATAGGCCAATTGGCATTGGGTTTTACTGCTTTCGCGTCGGAACCGTCAAATAGCAGTATAACGGCTGAACAGCAGCAATCAGAAGTAGGAGTGACCATCATTGGGGACAATGGTCCGATCTTGCAAACAACGGCGGTCGATGTCCCTTCTGGAAGTACGATTTTAGATGTTTTGCAAAAAGCTGCCCTTGAAAACCATCTTTCGGTTGAAACGAAGGGAAACGGTGAAAACGTTTATGTAGACGGTATCAATGGTTTACATGGAGGCGACCGCGGACCAGCTAGCGGCTGGATGGTGTATGTCAACGGCCTCACCATTCCTGTCAGTGCCGCTGTATATCAAGTGACCAACCATGATCACATTCAGTGGGAATACACGACGGATTATACGAAAAATCAGAAAGTAGATGCCCGTTTAACGATTATCGGGAAAGATGGAAAACCTATTGTTTCGAATGTAAAAAGAACAACCGAAGGCCATGCGACGGCTTACGATTTGTTAAAATCGATTGCGGATGATCAAAAGATTCCTCTTGATGTTGCTTATAGCAAAGACTTTGGTTTTTACGTTCAAAACATCGGAACAGAACCGCTTGAATCTCATGATACATGGGGGCAATATTGGGCATTTTATGTCAATGGCCAAATGGCTTCCGTCGGTGCATCGTCCTATGTACTGCAACCGGATGACAATATAACTTTTAAAGTCGAAACGTGGGGAACGAACGAAAATAAAGGAAACAGCGGGAATAATGAAAACAACGGAAATAGTGGAAATACCGGAAATGAAGGCAGCGGCAATGGTCAAAATGGATCAAATGGGTCCAATACATCGCCGGTAAACGAACCAAATAAGGTCAGTGAAAACGAAATAAATGACATTTTGAAAACGACGGTGAACCACATTCTTCAATCCGGAGTCGACAGTCCGTGGGAAGCCGTTGCCATTCATCAGGCTGGAATGAAAGTTCCATCATCTTATTTAGATGAGATAAAGAAACGAGTGATAGAGAAAAAAGGAGAGTACCGGAATATCACCGATTATGAAAGAGATGTCATTGGCATAACAGCTGCAGGAGGGGATCCTCGCAATATAGCGGGATATAATTTAGTAGAGAAAATCTACAACAGTGACTATTGCGAAAAAAACGAAAGCTGTCAAATGACTCGTCAAGGTACAAACGGAATCTTGTACGCCTTAATTGCTTTGGACAGCGGAAATTATCCGGTTCCATCAAACGCCAACTGGACGAGAGAAAAATTAAAAAAGCGCATCTTAGAATTGCAGGAAGCGGATGGCAAATGGACGCTGTATAACGGCCAAGGCTCCCCTGTCGATATGACCGGAATCGCAATCGCTGCTCTATCTCCTTATAAGAATGAACGAGAAGTGGCTGCCGCCATAAAACGAGGTGTCGATTGGCTGTCTGCCGAACAGAAGGAAAATGGCGGTTTTCAAGACCCTCAACTAGGGGAAACAAGCGAATCTGCATCAGCAGCCATTATAGGTTTGACGGCAGCAGGAATCGATCCTCAAGGTGCTGCATTGACGAAAAAAGGCGGCAATTTGTTGAGCTATTTGATCCGTTTTTATAATGGTGCCGGACAATTTCGCCACACGGCAACGGGTGATGCAGATGAAGTGGCAACAGAGCAGGGAGCTGAGGCGTTGGCCGCTTATCAACTTTTTGCTGATGGAAAAGGTTCCGTTTATCGGATAGCACAAAATCCAAATCCGGCGAAAGAAGGGACCGACAACACTCAAACGAGCAACAATCCTAATACAGAATCAAAAAATGAGAACAGCGGTCTCGTAACGAACCATTCAAAAGAAAAAAACGATCACGATCAATCCGGATCCAAAACTTCACATGCGTCTTTGGGTGGCAAATTGCCGAATACTTCAACGAATATCTATCATCTTCTTTTAGCAGGGATCGTTCTGATCATAGCGGGTGTTCTCTTATATGTTTATAATCGGAAATACCAGGAGAGAGGCCATGATTAAAAAGATCTCCCTTTTATTCATTGCTGGGGGCTTTCTTTTCATTGCCTGCGCGGGATGGCAGAAGCTGAAAATGGATGCGGATCAAAAAGATGCGCTTCGGAAAGCGGAAAAAGTTGTGCATTCTGAACATAAACAAGAATCTTTTCATCCTGTGCGCGGAGAAGTCGTCGGCACTTTAGAGATACCAGCCTTAAAACGGAAGCTGCCGATTGTCGAAGGAGCTTCTCCGGAAGAATTGGAAAAAGGGGTCGGCCATTATTCAGCTTCTGCCTATCCGAAACAACATAATCAAATTGTTCTTTCCGGCCACCGGGATACGGTGTTTCGACAAATAGGAAAGCTGAAAAAAGGTGATCAATTGATCATTCGATTGCCGTACGGGTCCTTTTCTTATACGATTCGCCGTATGAAAATTGTGGACAAGGACGACCGCTCTATCATTCATTCCACAGCGCCAAATGAGGAGTTAGTTTTAACGACATGCTACCCATTTCGTTATGTGGGAAATGCACCGAAACGTTATATCATCTATGCTTATCCGGAATAATCCTAAAGGGGTGACGATAAATGAGAAAGTGGAAAAGTGCGTCCTTATTGCTGTTATCTTTCTTGCTGATCTTGTTAATGGCAGGCTGTCAAAAGGATGAAGTCGTGCCCCAATCAAATAATGATCATAACAACGAAGTGGCTGTTCAGCAATCTTCAGACGGAAAAGAAACTTCCAAAAAAGACAATAATAAGGAACAAGCAGCAAATATTGAGAAAACCCCTCATTCGACTGCGGATTCGTCCGAAACAAATGATTCCAAAGAAGCAAAGTCGAAATCGACTGATTCAGCTTCAAAGCCAACGACTGGACCATCCAATGCCAATGTGGAAAAAGGGAATACGGCCCATAAATCAACGGCTGAAAAGAGCGATACAACAACTATCCATACTCCACAAGCACCGAAGAGCCAAGCTGTTGTGAAGCCGAAACCGGTTGAAAAACCATCTTCGAAGCCAGCTTCAATGCCTGTTGCAAAACCGGGCCAAAAATCGGCTTCAAAACCGATAAACAAACAAACGGTAACGGTATCAATTCGTGGTGATTCTCAAAAGGGAACCATCCTTTCACTCACGAAAGTACCGTTTCAAAATGGGGATACGGTGTTGGATGTGACATTGCGTATCGCCAAGCAAAAAGGCATTCCGGTCAGTATACGCGGCAGTCATTCCACGGCTTATGTGGAAGGGATTTCCGATCTTTATGAGTTTGACCATGCCCATTAAGCGGTTGGACGATAAAAGTCAATAATAAGTACGTTTCTCGTAGTGCAGGTGCTATCGCAGTCAAAGCGGGGGATGTGATTCAATGGATTTACACGAATGACTATACAAAGGATACACAACGATGAAAAAAGGAATTCATTCATTTCATCCTTTTGTTTGTTTTCTTTATTTTGCCGGGGCGATGGCAGCTGTCATGCTTTACCAGCATCCAGTCTTTTTAGCGGCGGGTGCTGTACTCTTTCTTTTATTGAATATTTTGTTGGACTCCGGTAAGACGGTGCGTAAATGGCGAGGGATGATGATCACCATTCCCGTATTTTTTTTGATACTCAATCCATTGACGAATCACCGCGGCAGTCATATTTTCTTTTATTTCGGCGCAAATCCCGTCACGTTGGAATCGTTTTTGCAGGGATTGATGCTTTCTCTTACTTTATTCAATTTAATGGCGGCTTTTGCTGCTTATAACCAAGTGATAACAGCGGAAAAATTTTTATTTTTATTTGCAAAATGGCTTCCACAATGGGCGCTGTTGGCTATGCTGGCCATGAGGTTTTTTCCGCTTTTACGAAGAAGGCTTCATGAAATTGAAATGGTCCAAAGAGGGAAGGGACGATCTGTCACAGAAGGCACCTTTCCGCAAAGAGTAAGGAATGGTTTGGAATTCGTGCAAATTTTGTTGACTTGGTCGCTTGAAGAGGCGATTCAAACCGCCGATTCTATGGCAGCAAGGGGTTATGGCATTCAAAAACGGAGCCGCTATATTCCTTTCCGGATGCAGGGGAAAGATTGGCTTGCGATTGTCTACTTGCTTGTTTTCGGAACGGCGGTTGCTTTTGGATGGTGGCTTGGCGACGGCGTGCTGGCAGTCTATCCGATTTTGGAAACACTATTATTGCAAGGCAGAGAGTGGGTTTTCCTGCTCGTGTTTGTTATGTTTGTTGGGTTTCCAATAGCGATTCAAGTAAGGGAGGCACTTCTATGGCATTATTGGAAGCGAAAAATTTAACTTTTACATACCCGGATGCATCTGAACCAGCTCTATCTGATATAACTTTTACAGTTGAGCCGGGAGAATTTCTTCTCCTTTGCGGCCCTTCCGGCAGTGGAAAGTCCACTCTTCTGCGTTTGTTAAAGAGAGAAGTCCGTCCGCATGGAAAGGTAGAGGGAGAGTTGTTTTTGGACGGACAATCTTTTATGGAAGTTCCAGCCAAACAAATAGCACAAGAGATCGGCATGGTTTTTCAAGATCCGGAAAATCAAATTGTCATGGATCGGGTGATGGAGGAGTTGGTTTTTGGTCTTGAAAATATGGGCTATTCAACGGAAGACATGCGGAAGCGAATAGCTGAAATGGTTCATTTTTTTGGCTTGGAAGAATTATTGGAGCGAAAAACGTATGAATTGTCAGGTGGCCAGAAACAATTGGTCAATCTTGCTGCTGTTTTACTGCTGCATCCGCGTGTTCTTCTTTTAGACGAACCCACTGCTCAGCTTGATCCAGTAGCCGCAAGTGAGTTTATGACCATGCTTCGGCGAATGAATGAAGAATTTGGTCTCACCGTCATCATGGCGGAACATCGATTAGAGGAATTATTTTCACTGGCAGACCGCGTCATCATTTTGGAAAAGGGCAATAAGATTTATGATGCCCCATCTCGTGAAGTTGTTTATCATTTGGCAAAACATCGCTCCTCTCAGATGTACCCCTATCTTCCCAGCCCGGCCCGCCTTTATTTAGAACATAGCCGAAAGCCTTTCTTAGAAAACATTCCGCTGACAGTAAAAGAAGGAAAAAAATGGGTTTCAAAACTAAAAGGATCCCCTGTTCCTATCAAGCAATTTCAGGAAGATATTTCCAACGAAAAACTATTATTGGTTTTAAAAGGAATTGATTTTCAATATGAAAAGGAGACTAGACCAATACTGGATCAATTGTCGCTGTCGGTGTATGAAGGGGAGTGGCTGGCGGTTGTCGGAGCGAATGGAGCAGGGAAATCCACATTGCTGAAAGTCATGGCCGGTCTCCAAAAGCCTCATCGTGGTACTGTTGTCTTTAATGGAAAAAAACTGAAAAAGCCAGTTCCATCAGAAATAGCCTATTTACCGCAAAATCCGAAACTTTTCTTCCTACACGATACAGTGGAAGCGGAGTTAGAAGCGATCATCAAAAAGCACCAAATCCCTAATGGCAGAAAAAAGATGGAACAATTACTGGAGACATTTCAGCTAACGCATATAAAAGACCGTCATCCTTATGATGTAAGCGGAGGAGAAATGCAAAAGGCCGCTCTTGCCGGTGTAATGTTGATGAATCCACGCCTTTTGCTTATAGATGAACCGACGAAAGGATTAGATCCAGAAGCAAAACTTCAGCTTGGCAAGCTATTAAAAACGCTCAATGCCGCTGGGATTACGATTGTGATGGTCACTCATGATATAGAGTTCGCTGCCCATTACTCTACACGGTGCGCCATGTTGTTTCAAGGAGAAGTGACGATAACTGCGCCAACAAAAACGTTTTTCCAAGGAAATACGTTTTACACGACTGTTGCTAATCGCATCTCTAGGGGTGGACATGTCCCAGAAGTGTTAACGGTAGAGGAGGCTCGAGAAAAATGGCGCGTTCTAGAATAATTCTCATCATGTTGGCGGTCGTCCTGTTTGTGATTTTAGCCTTCTTGCCTTTTTCGGTCCAGCGACATTTTCTATTGATCAGCGTAATCTTTATGATCGGTACGTTTCTGCCATTTGTCATTCGCTTTGAACGTCGGAAAGCAGCTGGGCGAGAATTGGTCATTTTGGCGGTTTTAGGTGCGATCGCTGCTGTAAGTCGGATTCCATTTGCTCCTCTTCCAAGCGTTCAGCCTACCACGTTCGTCGTGATTGTCACTGGGCTCGCGTTTGGACCGGAAAGCGGGTTTGTGGTCGGCGCACTCGCAGCATTCGTTTCCAATATGTTTTTAGGTCAAGGTCCGTGGACGCCTTGGCAAATGTATGCCTGGGGTATGATTGGGTTAACATCGGGTTTGCTGCGGCAAACAAGGATGATGAAAAATACATTCGGCCGCTGTGCTTATGGATTAGTGGTGGGCTTTCTATTTGGATGGGGAATGAATCTAATGTATGTTGTCTCTGTCATGAACCGCATAACTTGGCAGGAAATTGTAGCGTATTACAGCGCTAGTTTTCCTTTTGATTTGGCGCACGGTCTTTCTAATGTTTTCTTTCTGGCTTTATTTGCAAAAAGCTGGATCAAAATTCTTCAACGATTTCAAAAAAAATACGGCCTATTGGATGAACAAACTGATAAGCCCATGGGTATCCTGCCGAAAGGAATCCAATAAAGGTGATTCCATAAAGATTTTTTCATCGATATGGATTCTGTAAAACGTTTTTCGGAGGAAGAGGTCATTTTATTATAAGGGAGATGGTTTCCTTACCGTTATAGAACATAATCAATGAAATGAAAGAGACTCTTTCTCATTTTTCAAAAAAAAGAAAGGAATGATCCACCTCCATAGATTTTATTTTTTGAACTGTTGTATAGCTCAATATGGAGGTGGGCCATCCCTTTTTCTTTTAAAGTTCTTCAGGGTCTATCGTCATTTTTCGATCATTTGCGCAGTCTTTACATACATCTAAAATATCATATTCCCATTGTTCATCTTCTATTTCTTCTTTTCGTCCGCATATTTCGCAAATTCTAGGCATCAAGCAAACCTCCTTTTTTGTGATGTTTTACAGAAGCCTCACTGAATATGATCGGGAAAGTCAGGCGGCTGCTGTTCCATCACCTGACATTCAAATCCGCTATCGATCATGGCCTGTCGAAAATCTTCCAAGGTTGCTGCATTTTCATCAAATGAGATTGTAGCGGTTTTTTTCTCGGCATTAATTTTAATATTGCGTACTCCCCACACATCGTGAAGCACTCGACTTACTGCATCCTCATCCAATTTTGTCATATTTGGAATGGAAACCATGCGTGTGATCAACGTTCTCACCCCCATGACCATAGTTTTTCAGCTTTCTTTCAATTGCTTCTGGCTTTCCAACCCTTTACCAACGCCATGCAAAAAATGGAGCATCATAGAAAGGGCAGAGTTGATATAGGGATCCCTCACTGCTTTCATCATGCCCCAGAGGCTTAGTGTTTGCTGGGCTTTTACGGGTTGTTTCAATTGTTCAATGCCCGTTTTCATTGCGTTAAAAATGGTTTCTAATTGTTCGGATTCTAGGGCAGCTAACATTTGAAAGCCGTTTTTAATCACATGATGATATTTGGGCTGATTGATTTGTTCGATCATCACCGTGCCCACTTTTTCACGCGATTTTAAGAGGCCGTATAGGATGTCCAAAACCCCTGATTTTTGCATTTCTTGAAGTATTTCCAGTGTTTTTAAAACAGCTTCCCGACTGTTCGCTATTTTTTCCCCGATTTCTTCAAATACTTCTGTCCTTTCCTCCATAGGATCGGGATGTTGTTTTTCAATTGCACTAATGGGCTTGGCCATCGATGATTCCCTCCCTTTTCATTTCTTCCGGGATTGGCGTAAAGTCAGAACGTTTCCATTTTCGTTCTACTTCTACCCCGATATGCGGCTGTGGATTTCCAAACCTGTAATTTACCTTTGGTAGCGGGCTTTCCCCTTTCGGTTCAAGAACTTCCATTTTCACTTGCATTTCTTTGTAATTGGGGGTATGGGTCACTCGATCATGATAACTGCTAGTTAGTTTATTAACGGCATTATCCTCTTTGTTCCCGTTCATCGGAAAATACAATTCGTGTCTTTTAACACGATCGGTGACCAATACTCGTACTTTTGTTTCTCCATACGGTGATGTCAGACGGACAAGCGCTCCTGTTTCGATATTCCGTTCTTTCGCCAGCTCTGGAGAAATTTCCAGCCACGTATCCGGTACTTTATGAGTAATACCTTTTGAACGATAAGTCATATTTCCTTCATGGAAATGTTCTAGCAAACGGCCATTGTTTAAATGGAGATCATAGCCTTGGCCTGCTTCAAAAGGCGGTGTCCAATCAACCGGAAATAACCTCGCCTTCCCATCTGGAAATCCAAATCGGTCTTTGAATAAGAGCGGCGAATCTGTACCATCTCGATCAACTGGCCATAAGAGACTTTCCCATCCTTCCAGCCGATCGTAACGGACACCGGCAAAAACAGGAGCCAATTTGGCCACTTCGTCCATAATTTCGGATGGATGACGATAGCGCCAATCGGCACCTAAGCGATTGGCGAGATCGCGGAAAATTTCCCAATCTGGTTTGCAGTCTCCGAGCGGTTCCAGAACTCGGTAAAAACGCTGGATTCTTCGTTCTGTATTAGTGAACGTTCCTTCTTTTTCGATACTAGGCGCAGCTGGAAGCACCACATCTGCATATTGGGCCGTTTTGGAAAAGAAAACATCTTGAACGACGAAAAACTCCAATTTTTCAAATCCAGCGTTTACATGATTGATATTGGAATCAACTAAAGCCATTTCTTCACCGAACAAATACATTGCTTTAACTTTTCCATCATGAATCGCTTCTACTATTTGATGGTTGTTTAGTCCTGGTTTTTTAGGCAGTTTCACGCCCCATGCTTTTTCATAGCGCGCGCGGACTTCGTCGTTTTCAACAGGCTCATATCCTGGAAACCAGGCCGGCATTGTTCCAAAGTCGCTTGCTCCTTGAACATTGTTATGACCGCGAAGTGGATAGGCTCCTGCTCCATGTTTTCCAAAATTTCCGGTCACTAGAAGCAAATTGGCAATCGCGGTGCTTGTATCGGTTCCGCCCATATGTTGCGTGACCCCCATCGCCCAAAGAATGCAAGTGCCTTTTGCTTCATGGATCATGGTGGCAATCTTGATAAGGGTGTCTTTTGATATACCGGTCATTTCTTCTGCATACTCCAATGTGAATTTTTCCAACGAACGAATATATTTTTCTACATTATTCACTCGGTTTTGTAAAAAGGTTTTATCTTCCCATCCTTGATCCAAAATATATTTTGTTACGGCGGATAACCAGATAAGATCGGTTCCGGGCTTCGGATGAATAAAGAGATCAGCTCGTTCGGCCAGTTCATTTACTCTCAAGTCTGCTACTATTAATTTTTGTCCATGCAGTTTCTGGGCTCGCTTGATTCTTGTTGCTAAAACAGGGTGGGATTCCGCAGGGTTGGCTCCAATCACGATGACTAAATCGGCACTGGCAATATCTTTGATTGTGCCGGAATCGCCGCCAATTCCAACTGTTCGCATCAAAGCAGTGGATGCGGGGGTTTGGCAATATCGAGAGCAGTTATCGACATTATTGGTGCCAAAAACGGCTCGCGCTAGTTTTTGAAACAAATAATTTTCCTCATTGCTGCATTTAGAGGAAGAAATGAATCCAAGAGAGTCAGGACCATACTTTTCTTTTATCGACTGGAACTTTTCTGCTATTAAATTTAGTGCTTCATCCCATGTCGCTTCGACAAAATGATCGCCTTTTCGGATAAGCGGTTTTGTCAGTCGTTCTTTGCTGTTCACAAAATCCCAGCCGAATTTTCCTTTGATGCAGGTGGAAATTCCATTAACCGGCCCCTCTGGCACAGGCTGGACCTTTAATATTTTTCGGCCTTTTGTCCACATTTCAAAGCTGCAGCCAACGCCACAGTATGTACAGACCGTTTTGGTCCTTTTGATCCTCGCTTCTCTCATGCTTGATTCCATATTGGATATGGCGAAAATCTCTTGATAACCTGGTTCGACTTCTTTTGTAAAATCAATCATCGATTCTAAAATATTTTTTGGAATACTAGTCAAGTAACCAGCTTCGCCCAGCATGGACTTTTCCATTAAAGCATTGCAAGGGCAAACGGTAACGCAATGGCCGCAAGAAACACAGGATGATTGATCAATTGGAACATCATTGTCCCAAATGACACGCGGTCGCTCCCTGTCCCAAGCAATACTGAGAACTTCACTTACCTGAAGGTCTTGGCATGCTTCGACGCATAGCCCGCAAAGAATGCATTGATCTGGTTCGTAGCGATAAAAAGGATGGGAGTTATCAGGTGGATAGGGCTTTGGTGTAAACTCATACTTTTGATGATCGATTTGCAAGTATTCGGCGGTATTATGCACTTCACAGTTGCCATTATTGTTGTCGCAAACGGTGCAATAAAGTTCATGATTGGCCAAAATCCGTGACATTCCTTCCAGTTGCGCAGCCTTCGCCTTGTCTGATAAGGAGTTCACACGCATGCCAGGCTTGGCTTTCGTTGCACAAGCACGCTGCAGTTCCCCGTCAATTTCAACATAACAGGTGTCACAAGTTTGCAGCACACCTACACCGAGATCTGGCTGATAGGAGCAAATGCCGGGAATATATTGGTTATGATCCCGTGCAGCTTCAAAAACCGACTGATCTTCTCTCGCTTCCACTTCAACACCATTGATAAAAATTGTAAAAGTTTTGTTTTCCATCTGCACATCACCTGTTTATTTTGTAGTAACCATTCGATAAAAAAGTATGATCAATTGAAGCGACGATTATACATGTAGATCTGAAAAGGACATTTATTTTTGATGGAAAATGGATTGATGCTCAATATTGAATGGCTTTTCTTAACGATAAGAGATGAAAGTGTTTTTCCTATAATGTTTGAATGGAGTAGAGCGGATTTTTCATTGGCTGCTTGCTTTTCAAAAACCGTATCTCTTCTTGTTTTGAATAATAGAATGAGCTGGGATAGACGTGAAAAAAGGGAGAGGCCAAAGTTGAAATGGATAGGGATGAATATAAATGGAAAAGTCTTTTTGAGCGCATAAAGAGCTCTTATAAGTGAAAAATAGTGATAAAACGAATTTGGAAAGAGGGAAGTCAAATGGCAACCGAAAACCAGCCACTAAATAGTGAAAATTTAGCGGGAAGATATTTTCGTCCTGAAGATGATCAAGATTTATCTGAAATTGCTTCCGGCTTGGCCAAAACGCATGAACAAGTAAACGATACGTTGATGGAAGGAACGATCGATGGAAAAAGAGTTCAGTTGAATGGAGAAGAGCATTCTCAACCTAGTAAAAGGTATGAAGAGGAGTTATAAGAATAAAAGGCTTTCTTATCGCCAATCATGTGTGTATTTTATATTGACAAGTCTTTTATGGGATATTCCGATGCGAATATCCCTTTTTTATGTTTTTTGAATGGAATAAAAGCATGTTTTTTACAGGTGAGCATAAAACAAACGTCGATAATAAAAAACGGATTCTTTAAGTGCTAAATCATTCATGATAGATGCACCTTGTTTTTCATTCTTAACGTGCCATAAACGGTCCCTTTTAAGTAAAGAATGCAGGACAAGGCCGTTTTCTCGCAAAAAATCTGGTACAAGAATTCTCTAATTTTTCAAGGGTAAGACAACAAAACGGATCTTCATAAACGTAATCATTTTCAAATTAAGAAAGGTACAAATCAAAAGGAAAGTCTATGTTTATTGAAAAATCGAAAAATTAATTTAAAATTATTATAATTTATAGTTGATATTTATTTTCATTCATATAATATAGAAAATATATTAAATAATAATTATTATAAAATGAAAAAAATAATCAATAAAGGGGCAATGAGAATGAAGAAAAAGTTAACCACCAATCAAGGGGCACCCGTAGCAGATAATCAAAATTCCCGCACTGCAGGGGCGAATGGGCCAACACTGCTGGAAGATTATCATTTAATTGAAAAACTGGCTCATTTTGATAGAGAACGAGTTCCTGAACGGGTCGTCCATGCTCGGGGAGCAGGGGCCCATGGGGTTTTTGTCACCAAAAACAGCATGAGCCAATATACGACAGCAAAATTTCTACAAGAACCGGGAACGGAAACACCTGTTTTTGCAAGGTTTTCTACGGTGATTAATGGAAATCATTCTCCGGAAACGTTGCGAGATCCACGAGGATTTGCGGTGAAATTTTATACGGAAGAAGGAAACTACGATTTTGTCGGAAATAATCTTCCCGTTTTCTTCATTAGAGACGCTATTAAATTTCCGGATATGATCCATGCTTTTAAACCGGATCCAAGAACAAACTTGCAATCGAAAGACCGTTTTTGGGACTTCTGCTCGCTTTCTCCAGAATCCACCAATATGCTTCTTCATATTTTTACGGATGAAGGTATTCCAGCCACCTATCGTCATATGAGAGGATCCAGCGTCCACGCTTTTAAATGGATCAATGCTGAAGGAAAGACGGTGTACGTAAAACTGCGCTGGGTTCCAAAACAAGGAATCAAAAATTTAAGCATAGAAGAAGCGGCTAAAATTCAAGCCCATGAACACAGCCATGCAACAAAGGATTTATATGAAGCGATTGAAAACGGCGATTATCCTCAATGGGATTTGTATGTTCAAGTGCTCGATCCGAAAGATTTTGACAAATTTGATTTTAATCCGCTTGATGCAACGAAAGATTGGTTTGAGGAAGACATTCCATATGAATTTGTCGGGTCGATGACGTTAAATCGCAATCCGGAAAACTATTTTGCAGAAACAGAATCGGTTGGATTTAATCCGGGAGTATTAGTTCCGGGAATGCTGCCTTCTGAAGACCGGCTGCTTCAAGGGCGTTTATTCTCCTACTCGGATACACAGCGGCATCGGATTGGACCAAACTATTTACAATTGCCGATCAACTCTCCTCGCGTGGAAGTTCACAATTATCAACGCGATGGCTACATGCCGATTCAACAACAAACCAGCCCGATTAATTATGAACCGAACAGCTATGAATATGAACCAAAAGAAGATCCATCTTATGCGGATTCACCACAGCCGATTCATGGAGTGGCTGCAAAACAAGCATTCTATAAACCAAACAACTTTGGCCAAGCCGGTCAATTATGGAGAAAATATTTTAAAGAAGTACAAGACACCGTGATTAAAAATTTAACGGATGATTTAAGCAAAGTTAAAGATCAAAAGATTACCGTTCGTGCGATTAAGAATTTCTACCAAGCGGATCAAGAGCTGGGACAACGTTTAGCAGACAGTTTAAAAATCGACATTGCTTCTTATATAAAGGAACTAACGAAATAATAAGACAAAAGGGAAAAAGACCGCCTCCTTGACTTAAAACCGGGGAGGCGGTTTTTGGTTTCGCATTATTTGAGTCACTGCTCCTAAATGCCTGATTGGTTCAACTAACTCTTGTCATACTTCAAAGATGGCTAGTTGAATCTTATTTCGTTTATCCTTTTATTCCTACGAGCCATTCGAGGTAACAAGCGGTTCAAAGCATTTTTATAAGTTTTGTTTGTTCTTGGAAAAAGCCACTTCATGTTGTTTATCTGCGTTTATTCCTTCTCTGCAATTAAAACATCTATTGGTCATTATGATCATCCTCCGTTTTGATGATGGCTGTATCGCTATTTTTTTCAAAAACAAGGACGATTCACGAAGAATTTATTTCCATTTTTTTATTAATAGAATTACTTTGATTTAGGTAAAAACGGGGTAGCTAGACATCTCTTTACCCAGCAGTACGTATTTTAACCTAAAGACCATAATTAATCCAACAATAAATTTTAAAGCATGAAAGGGGACAGACCCCTTTCATGCTTTAAATAAAGTATGCGATCACGATGATCCCAATGATGATTCGATATATGGCAAATGGAATGAGTTTCACTTTAGATAAGATTTTCAAAAAGCCGACAATGGCTAGCATGGCCACAATAAAGGCAGTAATAAAGCCGGCAGCAAAGTAGTTCAAATCATGTATCGATAAGTATTGATAGCTTTTTAACAAGTCAAGTCCACTGGCAGCGACCATCATAGGAACAGCTAGCAAAAAGGAATATTCAGCAGCGGTTTTATGGTTGGCACCAGCAAGGAGTCCTCCGGAGATGGTCGATCCTGCTCTAGAAAATCCTGGCCATAGGGACAGGCATTGATACAAACCGATAATAAATGCCTGTTTATACGATAAGTGATCCAAGTCTTGGACGGATTCGGTTTTGCCCTTTTTTTCTGCATAGATCATTAAAAAAGCTCCCAAAAATAGACCGATACCAACGGTTAAGGGAGAGAAAAGCACGTTTTTAATGAAATCATGAAAGACAAAACCTAATATCGAGGCTGGAATCATCCCGATAATGATATGCATAAGGTTTAAACCGGTTCGCTTTTTAAAATTAAATAGAGATAGAAACCGTTTGAAATAGAGAACGACCACGGCCAATATCGAACCCAATTGGATAACAATTTCAAAAGTCTTTGCTTTGTCGCCAGTAAATGAAAGAAAATGACCCACAAGAATTAAATGTCCCGTAGAAGATATCGGAAGAAACTCGGTCAGTCCTTCCACGCATCCCAGCACAATCGCTTTGATGACTTCTAGCACAATCTCACATCCTTTTCACAGAATATGCTTCATTATACCATATGGAAGAAAAAAGAGGATATGAGAAATATAGACTCATAAATGACATGATCCGATAATTGATTAAGAAAAAATAGGGAATGTTCACAAGTGAAATATAGTCCGGGCCATCGTGATCACATATTTTATTTAAAGCATGAAAGGGGTCTGGCCCCTTTCATGCGATGATAAAAAAATCATTGCTTTTTTTTACTTGATCGGTTACATTTGATTAAAAGATGGAAAAATTCGAATAATTTCGTTCTTATCGAGAGAGGTGGAGGGACTGGCCCTGTGAAACCTCAGCAACCTGCTGCAATCCACGATTGCTGTCAAGGTGCTAAATCCAGCGGATTTATCCGAAAGATAAGAAGAAGACTGTCATTAAAAAGCCTTCTTCTTAGAAGGCTTTTTTATTTGAAAAGGTTCATGAACAGTGAACGTGATGGGGGAATCGATCTAATTTGTAAACATTTCTTTTTTCCATCGGATCGTCCTATAGAAAACCATTTCAAGAGGAGATGCATGCAATGGAACGTTATCATTTGCAAACCAAACTGGCCCAAATAGGCAACCGGAGCGAGGAATCCGCCGGCGCGATCAATCCTCCCATTTATTTATCGAGCGCTTACCGACATAAAGGAATAGGTCAATCGACTGGATATGATTATATAAGAACAGGAAATCCGACGCGAAAAATCGTTGAAAAAGCCATTGCTGACTTGGAAGGAGGCGATGCAGGCTTTGCATTTAGTTCAGGAATGGCAGCGATTCAAACGGTTTTGAGTTTGTTTCAATCAGGCGATAATCTGATTGTCTCCAAAGATTTATACGGCGGCACTTATCGATTGTTTGAAAGAAATTGGAAAAAGTTTGGTTTAACGTTTATTTATGACGATTTTCAAAATATCTCCAAAGTAAGAGAAAAAATCACGGATCGAACGGCAGCGATTTTTCTTGAAACGCCGACCAATCCGCTTATGCAAGAAGTAGACATAGAGCAAACAGCAAAATTAGCAAAAGAATACGGACTTATATTGATTGTTGATAATACGTTTTATACCCCTATTCTGCAGCAGCCGCTTCTTCAAGGAGCCGATATTGTCGTCCATAGTGCTACGAAATATCTTGGCGGACATAATGACGTCCTCGCAGGTCTGGTTGCTACAAAAGGCGAAGAATTATCCAAAAAAATCGGTGAATATCAAAATGCGATCGGAGCTGTCTTATCTCCATTTGATTCGTGGTTATTGATTCGGGGGATGAAAACGCTCAGCTTAAGAATGAAGCAGCATGAAGAAAATGCACAGAAAATCAGCGAATTTTTGCGATGTTGCAGCGAAGTGTCCGATGTTATATATCCCGGAAGAGGGGGAATGCTCTCTTTCCGATTGCAAAAAGAAGAATGGGTCAATCCATTTTTAAAAAGTTTGCAGTTGATTTCTTTTGCTGAAAGCTTAGGAGGAGTGGAAAGTTTTATTACGTATCCGGCTACACAAACCCATATGGACATTCCGGAAGAAATCCGCATTAAAAACGGGATTGACAATCGGCTTTTGCGTTTTTCCATAGGCATTGAAAATGTGGAAGATTTATTAGCGGACTTAAAACAAGCGTTTCAAAACATGAAAGGATGATCCAAATGCAAATAAGCGACAAAAAATTTTCCATTCAAACAGAGCTGCTCCATAATTCTCATAAATTTGATCCAGTTACTGGGGCTGTGAGTGTTCCGATTCAATTAGCTTCTACTTTTCACCAAACGAATTTTGATGAATTTGGAACATACGATTACAGCCGTTCAGGCAATCCAACGCGAGAAGCTCTTGAGGAAGTCATTAGCCAGCTTGAAGGCGGAACTAGAGGATTTGCTTTTTCATCGGGAATGGCGGCCATTTCAACAGCTTTTTTGTTATTGTCCCAAGGAGACCACGTATTGGTGACAGAGGATGTCTACGGAGGAACATATCGCATGATTACCACGGTATTAAACAGATTCGGCATAGAACATACATTTGTGGATATGACGGATTTGGATGCCGTCGCGAGAAATATAAAAGAAAACACGAAGGTCATTTATGTAGAAACACCTTCCAATCCATTATTGAAGATCACGGATTTAAAGGCAATTGTAAAATTAGCAAAAGCACAACGATGTCTTACTTTTGTTGATAATACGTTTATGACCCCTGCTTTGCAGCGGCCTTTAGACTTTGGTGTTGATATTGTCCTTCATAGTGCGACGAAATTTTTAGCTGGTCATAGTGATGTGTTGGCTGGGCTGGCAATTGTAAAAGAGAAAGAACTAGCGGAAAGACTATATGCATTGCAAAATGCGTTTGGGGCCGTTTTAGGAGCGCACGATTCTTGGCTAGTCATGAGAGGGCTAAAAACGTTGCACGTGAGGTTGGAGCAATCTTCCAATTCGGCTTTGAAAATTGCCGAGTTTTTGGCCCATCATCCAAAAGTGGAGCATGTTTACTATCCGGGCTTGAAATACCATGAAGGATATGCGATCCATGACAGACAATCGGAAGGTGCTGGAGCGGTTTTATCCTTTGCGTTGAAAGACGAAGAAGCAGTTCGAGCATTTGTACATCACGCAGAAATCCCTGTATTTGCGGTTAGTCTAGGAGCGGTGGAGTCCATTTTGTCGTATCCAGCCAAAATGTCTCATGCAGCAATGCCCAAAGAAGAACGAGAAAAAAGAGGAATCACAGACGGACTATTGCGTTTATCCGTTGGCCTTGAAAACCCAGATGATTTGATTCATGATTTGGATCATGCTTTGAAATATGTATAATGGCCCGATCACGATAAAGTGCATGTTTGTCTAAGAAAGACATTTTGTTCACAAATTTTTGATGCCGACCCATGAACAGTAAGAAAGAAAACAAGCCTCTCTAAGTCATTGAGAGAAAGATTTCGTCTATCAGATCACTAGAGGGGCCTTGATCATGGGCGGAGGGTTTTCATGATGGTATTTATGTAATGGACAGAAAAATCCTTTAAAATCGAGTAAAGGAAATCTAACTGCCCACAAGTCTCATATTCAATGAACAAAGTGCCGGGATCAGCATGCGATTAGAATGACAAATTATTTGTTTACCGCTCTTAAAATGAGGCCAACAATAAAAACAAGTATAATGGCTCCAATTAAGGCTGGAATAATCGCGATGCCGGCAATATCAGGGCCCCAGTGTCCCAATATCAAACCGCCAAGCCAAGCCCCAATAATACCAGCAATAATATTACCAATGATTCCTCCAGGAATGTCTTTTCCTAAGATGAGACCGGCTAACCAGCCGATAATTCCTCCTACAATTAAATAAAAGATAAACGATAACATATTTATCATCCTCCTTTATTTGAAAGTATTCCCCAATCAAGATGATTATAAATGCTGGAATAAAATTGTAAGTTTGACAACTTGTTATCGCTTTTCGAAGTTTATTAAAATACATATTGTATAACCAATATGCGGAAGAAAGGAGTATGACGGATGGAAGATGTCGATGAAACGATGAAATGGATTCAAGAGCTTGTCTCAATTCCTAGTCCGACAGGATATACAGAAAACATTATTCGTTACGTGGAGTCTTTGTTGAAAGACACAAAGTTCGAAATCATGACGAATATTCGGTGTCCATCTGTGCGAAAGATTCCAGCGGACCATATCATTATGGGTTAAGAAAGCATTTGGTTCAACTGGCAAAAGAACATCAAATCAACTATAAAGTCGATATTTATCCTTACTACGGCTCAGATGCTTCTGCGGCAATGAGAGCGGGACATGATCTTGTCCACGGTTTGATCGGACCGGGAATCGATTCCTCTCACGCATTCGAACGAACTCATAAAAATGCGGTAGAAAACACGGAAAAGTTGCTGTATATCTATTTATGCTCGCCATTGGTAGAAGAAGCGCGCCCATAAAAGAAAATGTATTTGATAGAATGATGAAAGAATCAATGTCTGAAGAATGAATCTATCTGAATGACTGAATGTTTTTAAAGGAAGGGGAGATCAAAATGAAAATTCGCAAAACAGAAATAAACGGAAATAAAGCGAATATCTTTATTTATGAAAATAAAAAAGAGGATTACTTCGTTGTTTCTATTCCTGAAATAGAATGGTCGATCTTTTTTACATATGAAGAGGAAAAGGAACCGCTTTTAAAGAAAATGAATGATTCTTTGTCAAAGGCATTGTCAGAAAACGAATCAGATGAAGTGGCAAAGCGGATTTATCAATGGACAAGAGAGATGTAGGGAAAGAGTATTAACATTAAATTGAAAGAAAGGGATCTTTTATGAAAGAAAGAGCAGCGGAAACCGTCGTTGCTTCACTGCAATGGTTTATTTTTTTGCTTGCCAACTCCATTGTGCTACCTATTGTCATTGGACAAGTCTACCATTTGACCGTTGATCAGATTGCCGAACTTTTGCAGCGGACTTTTTTAGTTGTCGGAATATCCTCCTTGCTTTCCGGATGGATTGGCCACCGATTGCCCATTGCGGATGGACCGGCAGGAATTTGGCTTGGAATCTTTGTGTTGATGGGGGAAATGGCCGTTTCTGGGCATTTGCATCCATTCCAAGTTTTACAATTGCTTGAAGGCGGGATGTTCGTTGCGGGAGGGGTATTGCTTGTCATAGGAGCCGCGGGGCTTATGAATGATATGCTTAGGCTGTTTACGCCTCTCGTGACAGGAGTTTATTTAATGCTTTTATCCCTTCAACTGTCGGGTGTGTTTTTAAGAGGCATGATCGGTGTTGGCGATTCTGCAGGAGAGATAAAAGCAGGTCATGTGATCGTTTCTTTTGCCGTCTTTATAATTGTATTTATTTTCACTGTATGGGGTAGAGGTTTTTTCAAAAGTTACGCTGTCCTCATTGGGATTCTTGTCGGCTGGTTAACCTATATACTTTTAAATGGATTTGAACAAAAGCTACTTACAGTATCTTCGGTTGTCTCATTTCCTAAGTTCTTTGCTTGGGGATGGCCAAAATTGGACGCAGGCATGGCGGTTTCCGCTGTTCTCGTTGCTTTTGTGTTAATAAGCAATATTATTGCAAGCATTGCGGCCATGCAGCAAGTAGTTGGTCAGAAAGAGGAAAAAGGAAGACTGAACCAAGCCGGAATCATCAGCGGGGTTAATAATCTATTGTCTGCCTTATTTTCTTCTGTTGGGGTTGTCCCATTGTCCATAGCAGCAGGCTTTGTCCGTATGACGGGCCAAAGTCGTATGAAGCCTTATATAATCGGTTGTGTACTTTTGATTGTCAGTTCATTTTTACCGGCTGTCTATCAAGCGTTGTCGCTTTTGCCAGGTCCGATTGCATATGCGGCCATGTTAGTAACATTTACTCAAATGTTGGGAATCGGATTGAATACTATTTTGAAATCCTCTCTAGATGAAAGACGTTTGACGATTGTCGGCATGTCTCTTTCGCTAGGAACGGCCATTATGTTTTTACCTCAATCTGTGTTTCAAGGGCTGCCGGCCATTGTGCAGTATGTGGCCAGCAACGGTATTATGATTGGAATGCTTCTTGCTTTATTGTTGGAACATATTTGGCGACCGGAAAGGAAGAAAGTGAGCAGATTAGATTAAAGGCCATTTTTTCCGTTAGACATGCCGAGATCCTGATTTCAAAGTTTTTTATGATGAAATCACGTTGAAATTCTGATTTTGAAAGAATATGATAGAAAAGGTGACGATCTTAAGGCCAGTCTCGGGCCATTTAAGTTGAATTTTGGAAAGGAAATTGATCATATATGGCATCATTACAAGAAGAAGTCCGTTCGCGAAGAACGTTTGCAATTATTTCCCACCCGGATGCGGGGAAAACCACTCTTACGGAAAAACTCCTTCTTTTTGGGGGCGCCATTCGGGCTGCAGGAACCGTAAAAGGAAAAAAAACCGGAAAATATGCTACTTCCGATTGGATGGAAATAGAAAAACAAAGAGGAATATCCGTCACTTCGTCCGTTATGCAATTTGAGTATAACGGCTATCGGGTCAATATTTTAGACACACCGGGCCACCAAGATTTTAGCGAAGACACATACCGGACTCTCATGGCCGTTGACAGCGCCGTCATGATTATCGATGCGGCAAAAGGGATTGAAGCTCAAACGATTAAATTGTTCAAAGTATGCCGCATGAGGGGCATTCCGATCTTCACTTTTATCAATAAGCTTGATCGGCAAGGGAAACAACCGCTTGAATTGTTGTCTGAACTAGAAGAGGTGCTGGGAATCGACTCTTACCCGATGAATTGGCCGATTGGTATGGGAAAAGAGTTTTTTGGTATTTATGACCGCTTTTATCACCGCATTGAACAATTTCGTGTACCGGAAGAAGAACGGTTCCTTTCACTGAATGAAGATGGGGAGATCGTTGGCGATCATCCCATTAAAGAATCCAATTTATATACACAAACGTTAGAAGAAATCATGCTTTTGGATGAAGCGGGAAATGAATTCTCAGAAGAGCGTGTCAGAAAAGGAACGTTGACTCCAGTCTTTTTTGGGAGTGCTTTGACCAATTTCGGCGTACAAACATTTTTAGAAACGTATTTGCAGTTTGCCCCTGAACCTCAAGCGCGGCTTTCTGATCAAGGGGAAATAGATCCTTGCCGTGATCTTTTTTCAGGATTTGTTTTTAAAATCCAAGCCAATATGAATCCCGCTCACCGTGATCGAATTGCGTTTGTTCGAATTTGTTCCGGAAAATTCAATAGAGGGATGTCGGTGACCTTATCCAGAACAGGCAAAAGCATGAAGCTTGGCCAATCAACACAATTTTTGGCCGATGATCGCAGTACTGTGGATGAAGCAGTCAGCGGCGATATTATCGGATTATATGATACCGGAACATACCAAATTGGCGACACGATTGTGGAAGGCAAAAACTTATTTCATTTTGAAAAACTGCCGCAGTTTACGCCGGAGCTGTTTGTAAAAGTGTCTCCAAAAAATGTGATGAAACAAAAAAGTTTCCATAAAGGGATACAGCAGCTAGTTCAAGAAGGAGCCATTCAGCTGTTTAAAACTTATCGGACTGAGGAGTATCTTCTCGGGGCTGTCGGACAATTGCAATTTGAAGTATTTGAACATCGGATGAAAAACGAATATAACTCAGAAGTATTAATGGAGCCGATGGGGTCCAAAATCGCCCGCTGGATTGAAAATGAAGACGCAGTGGATGAAACTCTATCTAGCAGCCGCAGTTTGCTTGTAAAGGATCGTTTTGACAGAAAGGTCTTTTTATTCGAAAATGATTTCGCACTCCGATGGTTTCAAGAAAAAAATTCTGATATCCATTTATACAATCCAATGGACTAAGAAAGAATATTTTATGATTTTTTAAAAGCTCATTTGAACCAAGGGCCCGTCAAGTGGCGGGCCCTTGGTTCAAGGGAGACGTCGTTCGAACATGTATAGATCATGGATTCGACAGTAGAAATCTTTCTTTAGTAAACGTAAAAATGTCCGTCTTATCCAATGAACCTTATGATGAAGATGTTTAATTTGCTTTTAAACGAATAAACTATTGGTAAGCAAGCAGAAATCAGGAGGCAGGTTCTATGAGCAGCGGAATTTTTCAACTTCAGGAAGATCAACTGGCTGCCAACCAGAGAAAGCGCCTATGAAAAAGCTAACAAAGCTGGAAGCAGTGCTTTGGAGCATCGCTTTTCCTGGATTTCCTCAGCTATTAGCTGGTGAGTGGGTAAAAGGTCTTTTATTGGTTGGATTGGAAATTTTCATTAACCTTCTTAGTCATTTTAACGAAGGCATTATGCTTAGTTTTTTAGGAAAAACGAAAAAAGCGGCTGAAATTGTCGATTATCAGTGGCTTATGTTTTATCCGTGTTTGTATATGTTTTCGATGTGGGATGCCTATAAAATGGCTTCGAATGAGAAAGAAAAATATGCGTATTTTCCATTTGTTTTTTCAGCTTATACCGTCACGCTAGGATTGATTTACTCGCCGAAAGTCTATGTTGGCTCTGCATTTTTAGGTCCAATTTTTACCCCGATGTTCTTTTTGCTTCCTGGTTTGGCCGCCGGTTTTCTGCTGAGAATCCTTTTGCTGCATTTTCAGAAAAATTAATGTTTACAATCTCTGTTCATGAACGTATAATGTAACTATCAGCTTGAATACCTTGGCTTTTAAGTCAAAGGGGAGTAGCAGTAGGCTGTTATAGCCTACAACAAAGTCGTCAATTCATGGATCTTTCCATCGGCTTTGTTGGCATGAACATTTGATCATCATGCTTCGCAAGACCTTTGCCTGTACGATTACAGGTAAAGGTCTTTTTTTGTGAAACTTTTGTAAAGCTAAAGGGAGGAGGAAGAAAATGGATATTGCTTTGCTGATGGAATATGGATGGGTTTTGTTGATACTGGTCGTATTGGAGGGAATATTGGCAGCTGATAATGCGGTCGTTATGGCCGTGATGGTCAAGCATTTGCCTAAGGAAGATCAAAAAAAAGCGCTGTTTTACGGTTTGGCTGGAGCGTTTCTTTTCCGCTTTTCAGCCTTGTTTTTAATCTCCTATTTAGTGAATGTATGGCAAGTTCAAGCCATCGGAGGATTGTACTTATTGTATATCATGGTCAATCATTTAATCAAAAAATGGATAGGCAAAGAGAAAAAATCGGAAAAGCCAAAAAACTTGGAAGGAAACTCTTTTTGGTTGACGGTGTTAAAAGTAGAAATAGCGGATATTGCCTTTGCAGTTGATTCGATGCTGGCAGCTGTGGCAATGGCGATCACATTAAGTCCTGTCGGCACGTTCCAAATCGGCGGAATTGACGGCGGACAGTTTATCGTCATGTTTCTTGGCGGCATGATTGGATTAGTTCTAATACGGTTTGCCGCTTCTTGGTTTGTCCAGCTGTTGGAAAAATATCCAACATTGGAAACGGCAGCGTTCTTAATTGTTGGCTGGGTCGGTGTAAAATTGATCATTTTCACGCTTGCTCATCCTAAAATCCATATCCTTGATGAGCATTTTCCGGAATCTGTCGGATGGAAAGCCGTTTTCTGGGGTGTTCTGATTGCCATTGCCGTTATTGGTTATGTTGTTTCTCGAAAAAAAGAAATCGTAAAAGAGAACTTTGGGAGACAATAAGAAGAATAGACATGCATTCACAAAAGAGGCGGCGCTGTTCATAATCGATATGGCCCAGCCTCTTTTGTTTTGGTTTTATAGATTGGAAAAAATTCTTAAAAGCTTTTTTGAATACATTTTATCGAGGATGATTTGATCTCGAAACTTGTGGCTGCAGGAACACGTTTATGGACCGCTTTTTGGCTGAACAAGGATTATGATTTTTGATATGGTGATCCAGCCAGTTGCGACTGGGCTTGCTTAACAAGCCTTTTTGTCATTTCTCCACCGACAGACCCGTTAGAACGGGAAGCTGAGTCGGAACCTAGCTGCACGCCGAATTCTTCAGCAATTTCATATTTGATGGAATCAAGATATTGCTCAATTCCAGGTACTAATAATTTATTTCGACTGCCTGCCATTCGTGCACCCCTCCTTTAAAAACTTTGATATGGTGAATAACAATACGATTCGCAATCATTTGCAATGGTCCATCTAATTTTAGTCTTTCCCAATGGTGGGAAATCATGAAATAAAAATTTGAAATAAGTCTTTCATCATAACTCAAAACGGCACGATAGGTTTTTATCCAAATGTAGGTCAGGATAATCGCTTCTATTTTGGCCATGATAGAAATAACTGAATGGAAGGGAGGTTCTTTTATTGCCGAAACGAAAAGCGGAAAAGAATGCGGTGGAAAAATACAGCAAAACGCCGAAGAAAAATGTGCAGGAAACGGAATTTTCCGTTGAGTTTGCCAATGGCGAAGAAGCGATCAAACGTGCCAACCGCAATTCCAAGCAGGGAAGAAAGGGTAGAGGATAATGAAAAAAAAGAAGTCTTCGTTCCAAGTAGAGTATGGCCTTGAATTTGGGGATGTGAATGCCTCTAAATTGTATGAAATCACACAAAAAGAATCGAAAAAAAAGCAGAATAAAAAGAAGGAATGCTGAGCGTTCAGCATTCCTTTTCATTAAGGAAAAAAGAAGTAGGTTCGCCTGTTGCAGGGTGATAATAAACGAGAAGATAGCTAGGCGATTCATCAATGTTTCCTGTTTGAAAATAATGTTCCAAATCGAAAGGAATTTTTTCCAAGATCGTGTGCTTGTACAAATCTTTCTCTTCCAGCTTGAGGCTTGCAAAGTTTTCGCCTAATATTGTTGGTTCCTCTAACAGGCGGGTATAGACAGCTGCCCGTTCTTTTTTATCCAAAACTGTGTTCCACCATGATTTTCGCGGCTTATAGCGAGCGTTTGTCAAAAAGTCGTATTTCATGAATCCTTCAATCAATGGCCACTCTGCTACCTGTTCATTCTGTAAAAATTCTTTAAGCCGCAAGAAAAGGTCTTCTCGTTGATGGCCAATTCTTGACCATTTTTGTTCCTCCCAATAACTCCCAAATGATTGAAAAAAATCGAACGGAGAAGGAAAAATATGGGAGACGAGAAATTCTATCGTTTGATCCATTCGATGATCGTTCCAATATTTTTCTAGTACATCTTCCACTTGCTTTATTTTAACAATATCTTCAAAATCGAGAACATGATTTTGCAAAATTTCATAAGGAGCATGATCCATATAAATATATCCGTACTTGTGGGCGTTAATTTTCAAACCGGTTCCCCGGAGCATTTTTAAAAAGCCTAGTTGGAGTTCTTCTGGTCTAAGGGCGAATATGTCATTGAACGTTTTCCGGAACGATTGGTAATCTTCATCCGGCAGGCCGGCAATTAAATCTAAATGTTGGTCAATTTTCCCGCCTTCTTTTATCATCGTGACGGTTCGTGCCAGTTTTGAAAAATTTTGTTTTCTTTTCACTAGTTCATTGGTTACATCATTGGTCGATTGTACACCAATTTCAAAACGGAATAATCCAGGGGGTGCTTCACGGTTTAAAAATTCGATCACTTCCGGCTTCATAATGTCAGCAGTGATTTCAAATTGAAAAACAGTGCCTGGAAGATGTTCATCAATCAAAAACTGGAACATATCCATAGCGTAGCTACGGCTAATATTAAATGTTCGGTCTACAAATTTGATCGTTTTCGCTCCATGCTTCATTAAATAGCGGATATCGTCTTTTATTTTTTCACGGTTAAAGTAGCGAACTCCGACTTCAATAGAGGAAAGGCAAAACTGGCACTGAAAAGGACATCCCCGACTCGTTTCGATATACACGATCCGGTTAGGAAGATCACGAATATCCTCTTGGAATCGGAATGGCGATGGCATTTCCCTTAAATCAAGCTTGTTTGCAGGAGGATTGATCTGAACTTTTCCTTCATTCATAAATCCAATACCGGGTATTGTACTGAAATTTTGATCGTTGTTGATCTTATCAAGCAGCTGTTCAAACGTTTTTTCCCCTTCGCCCATCACAATAAAATCTGCTTCCGGAATTCTTTTGAGCCAATAAGGGACATCGTAAGAAACTTCAGGACCGCCAAGGACAATGATTACATTTGGCATAATTTTTTTGACTAATTTGATTACTTTAATGGTTTCTTCAATATTCCAAATATAGCAGCTAAATCCTAAAACATCGGGTTTTCGGTTGAACAAATCGGTCGCAATATTCATGACGGGATCTTTAATGGTATACTCCGCCATTTCTACATTGTACTTTGATTGGACATACGCTTTTAAATAGCGAATCGCTAAATTCATATGTATAAATTTGGCGTTTAGTGTACTGACAACGATGTGCATTGATGCTTCTCCTTTTTTATATTCGATTTCAATCTTTTCATCATTCATTTCGGATGTGCGATATTAACTAAAACTATTGTATAAAAGTATGGGAAAAAAGGACAATACTTACAATGATATTGATAATAAATCTCCCTTCCAGCTTCGAAATTTTGCACCGCTTGGAAGGGAGATGGTTTTTCGGCATCATCCGATTAGTGAAACAAAAAACAATTATGGCTTTTCCTTTTTATTTAGCAGGAAATGTTCATCTTTTTCCGAATACTATTCATTGTAAGAAAATGATGGTAGATTTCCATATAATTCGATGATTTTTTCAATGGAGGATCATCTTTTTTAATTTTCCCCACTTCATCTCAATAATCGGCTGGGCGACGGCTGTCATATAAGAGCTGGACAAAAAGACAGTCAATAAAAACGATACTATCAGCAGAAGAATGACAGACTCCACTGAATTTTTCATGTCGCTTTCACGAAAAGTTTTGACAAAAAAGCCATGCAATAGATACACATATAAAGTATTTTTTCCCCAATGCGTAAAGAAAAATTTCCGTTGGGGAACAAATGCGAAAAAGCAACAAACCATCAAAATATTAATGGCATAAATGCCAATTCGTAAAATCATTCCGGTAAAGTTATCCGAATGGAGCTGTGCATACGACTTGGATCCCAAAAGCCAATCTTCGTTTAAATTCGGATGAAAATAAACTGACAAAAGAACGGTCAACAAAACCATTAAAAGAAGGATTCTTGCTTTTAGTGTGACAAGAGACGAAAAATGTTCTTTTTTCAAATAAAATCCGAGCAAGAAAAACGGAAAGAACACAAATGTCCTGGAAAAGCTGAGAACATCTAAATGATCTTCAAAACAGCCGACCACAAGGCCCAAAATCAGGGAAATAAAAAGAGCTAGATTTTCTTTGAATTGAAAGATTTTCACAAACAAAATCAGCAGCACGTTCCAAAAAAATAAACTAAGCAAGAACCACAAAGACCATTGTGGGACGAATGGCTCGATTTGAAAAGTATGTTGTTGGTAAAGAAAATAGTAAAAAATAGTATATATCAATTGGAAGATTAAATAAGGAATCAATAATTTTCTCGCCAACTTTTTTACATATCCTTTTTTGTAAAATCCTTTGGCAAAATAGCCGGAAACGAGTATAAACGCCGGCATATGGAACGTATAAATGGTCATGTACAAGGCTGTAATCATGGAATTGTCATGGATATAAGACTGAATCACATGACCGAAGACAACGAAAAAGATTAATATAAATTTTGCGTTGTCAAAATAGAAATCTCTTTTTGACATTCGAATGATCACCTTCATTATGAAGTATCCATCATGGCGCGATAGGCCGAAATTTTATATGGCTATACCCTAACAACCACTCATGTAAACCTGATTCATTATGGAATGAAAGATTAGTGTTTTCAAAACTTAGGAGGAGAAGGAATGGAAAATAAGGAGACACGGCATAAGGTCACCGAACGGTTGTTGGTTGAGAACACTTTTCAATTTTATCAAAAGATACTAGAAGGCTCAAGGGAAGCTGTTATAGCTGCCACATTGGACTTAGAAATCATTTATGCCAATCAAGCTGCTTGTGATTTGGTGCAATTGACAAAATGCGAGTTAATGGAGCATGAATTGAAAGACTTTTTCCCAGTTTTACCTGATCAAATTTTGGCTTATTTTAAAGAGGAGCTGCATAAACACGGAAAACTAGAAGATGAAACGGTTCTTCATTTAAAAGATGGCACGATGAAATTTGTGCAAATCACGATTCAACGAGAGGAAAACCTCCAGATTGATATATACTATTTGCGTGACATCACCTACTTAAAAGAAAAAGATCGTTTTGCTATTACGACTTCCATGATGCTGAGAAATATTTATAGACACGCAGCGAATGCTATTCTTCTTTTTGACTGCCAAGGCAACATATTGGATGCCAATCCTTCTTTCTGCCAAAAATTGTCCATCACCATGTCAGAGGCGAAATCGAGAACGATTGCTTCTTTTGTTCCAAAAGAATATCAAAACCAATATGAAATGGTTCAAGAAATGATCCGGCTAGGGAGAAAAACAGTCGGAGAAATCCCGATGGTCCACGCCAACGGCTTGACGATTTTTGATTATATTGTGATTCCTGACAAGGATTTAGGCATCAATATGGCGATCATGCAAGACATGACCGAACACGAGCAGATGGAAATCAGACTGAAAAAAAGCGAAAAGATGTTTGAAGAATTATTTAATGAGGCGGTTGATGCGATCGTATTTTGGGACAAGGATGGTTCAATTATTAAAGCGAACCGCTCTGCGCTGAAAGTGTTTGAATGCAGTTTAGAAGAACTGCTCACTAGGAATCTTATTGATTTTATTGATAACATAGACGATTATGAGAAAGTGGTCAAGCAGCTGAAACGCGATGGACAAGCAAGGGAAGAACTGCTTTTTCAAATGCCTAATGGACAAAAGAAACGGCTGGAATTCACAGCGAAAATGCCATCGGATGGACAATATCATCTAAGTATTTTCCGAAATGTCAGTGACCGATATCGGATGGAAAAAGAGTTGAGGGAAAGCGAAGAACGTTTTCGTAAAGTTTTTGAAGAATCGATGGACGGTATGATCTTATGGGATGAACATTTTATGGTAAAAGATATTAACCATGTTGCTTGCCGGTTGTTAAAGGCTGAAAAAGAAACATTCCTAAATCAAGACGTAAGGGACATTATGAAATCTTATGCCAGTGGAAAAGAGGAAAGATATTACTTTTGTCAGGTGAAACAAGATGGGCAGGCGAAATTGCTTTTAACGAAAAAATGCGGTGAGGAGACGAAATATTTTGAACTGGATTCCAAACTATATTTAAATACTCATCTCAACTTAACGGTGATTCGGGATGTGACAGAACAAATCAAGATACAGGAGCAGTTGAGGAAATCAGATACATTGAATGTCGTTGGGGAGCTGGCGGCAGGCATCGCCCATGAGATCCGGAATCCTATGACGGCGATGAAAGGGTTTATCCAACTGTTGGAGCATAATTTAAATGGTCAATATGCGATGTATTTTGATGTCATAAAGACAGAGCTAGAAAGAATTGAATCGATCATTACCGAGTTTTTAATATTGGCCAAACCTCAGGCGGTTCAATTCCAAAAAGTCGATATCGGAAACGTCATCAGACATACAGTTGACCTTCTCACGCCACAGGCTTTAATGACCAATGTCCAGCTTCTTGTGGAAATGGATCAAAACTTGCCGGCTGTTTATGCAGAATCCAATCAATTAAAACAAGTATTTATCAATATTATCAAAAATGCGATTGAAGTGATGCCAAAAGGCGGGAATATCTCCATTCAAAGTAAAGTAGAAAAAGAGTATGTTTGTATTATGATCTCGGACGAAGGGACAGGCATTCCAGAAGAAAAGATCAAGAAGCTAGGCGAGCCATTTTATACGACAAAAGAACGAGGAACAGGGCTTGGTTTAATGGTCAGCTTCAAAATCATTAAAGAACATAACGGAAAAGTAGAAGTAAAAAGTAAGGTTGGTGAAGGAACAACATTTTATATATATTTGCCTATTAAAAAGGGGTAGGAGAGAGAAAGATGAAATTATTTTTAACGATGAACAGCCCGATCGGAAGTTTGACGATTGTATCGAGCGGGAAACGGATTATCGGACTAGAATTTGGGGAAGGAGTGGAAACTCAAAATTTAAAAAAAGCGGAAGAAGACGCCTTATTAGTAGAAGCCAAAAGACAGCTTTTGGAGTATTTTGACGGAAAAAGAAAGGTTTTTCAGCTTCCAATTTTTCTGAAAGGAACGGAATTTCAGCGTAAAGTATGGAACGAACTTCTTCATATTCCTTATGGAGAAACGAGAAGCTATCAAGAGATTGCGGCAGCGATTGGCAATAAGAACGCTGTCAGAGCGGTAGGACAGGCGAACAAAGCCAATCCGATTCCGATCATTATCCCCTGTCATCGTGTAATCGGGAAAAACAGCCAGTTGACTGGTTACGCCGGGAAACAAATAGATAAAAAAGCAATCCTTTTAGAACTCGAAAAAACGAGTCTGTTCATGACGGTTTTTTGAAATGCAGATCCTTTTGTATTTGTATAAAGTTTGGACTTTCGACTTTCCACAGTATGAGCGAGTTTTTTCTAAATAGAATGAGAGATTTAGCCAAGATCCATCAAAATATGTCATAATATGCTCTATAATGCTGTTTTATGTCTTATTTTTCCGAACCTATTTACATTTTCGAAAAATCTTGAGATAATCCTACGGTAAAATACTTACAGAAATGCGAGAGATAAGAGATTTTGGCTGATCTCGAAGCGTTTATGATACGGCTATTTTGAAAAAATAGAATAATCTGGGGGAAGCAAAGTGAGTGATTATTTTTGGAATGATAAGGCAGATTTGATGAAAAAAATTCAGGAAAAACGAGAAGAGATGATCCGGCTTGGCAATTTAATGGGACTCGATGCAAAAGAAACCATCCAGTGCAGCCAAGAATTGGATCAGCTTTTGAATCATTATCAACACTTCTGCGTCAAAAAACAAATAAAAACAACCAAAAGATACCGGTCCGGAAAAAAGTTGGTCGTCCTTATTAGAGAAGCGGCGAGTTCTTCTTGTTTAGCCAGTATGATCTGACGTTATGGATAAGCTAAGCCAGGCAGGTGAAGATTTCCTACCTGGCTTTCTTGTCATTGATGTGCGCATCTTTTGTTTCTTCTTTTAGCGGCAAAGTAATCCGAACTTGGGTGCCTATTTTGAGTTTGCTTTCTATCGCGATTTCTCCGCCAAAAGATTCAATGATTCGTTTGCATACGACTAGGCCAAGCCCTGTTCCATTTTCTTTCGAAGTAAAGAATGGGGTAAAAATCTTTTCCAAGTTTTCTTGAGAGATTCCCGCTCCGTTATCGGTGATCGTAATCAAACAGGAGCGGCTGGCTTTCGTGACAGTTAAACGGAGTATTCCACCATCTTGCATCGCTTCCAGAGCATTTTTTGTTAAATTTAAGATTACTTGCTTCATCTGATCCACTGTGCAGTATAGCATCGCAGGCTCTTCCGGAAGAGAATATTCATATTGAACGTTGTACAAGTTTGCTTCTGAATAGATCAATGGATTGACATCAATAATAATGTCACGAATATCCGTGTTTGACATTTTTTGGACTGTCGGCTTTCCTAAAATAAGAAACTCGCTGACTATTTGGTTGATGCGGGCAATTTCTTTATTAATAACCGAAAAGTAAAAACGATCTTTTTGATCCTGATATTTCTCGCTCAAGAGCTGAACGAGCCCTTTAATTCCGGTCAAAGGATTGCGAATTTCATGAGCAATGCCGGCTGCGAGCGTTCCTATCAATTCCAGTTTTTGAGCTTCGATTTGAACCCGTTCCATTTTCGTTTGTCTTTTGAGCATAAAATATTTAAAAACAAGGAACAAAATGTGAAAAAAAATAAATGGAATGATAGCAAATAAGATGGTTGAACGAATCACCTCCCGATCATAACGGTTGTCAGTCGTAAGAACAATATTCCAAGGCAATTGTTCAAGCGGATAACGAATCTTATTTTCGGTATTGTTATGTTTCGGTGGTTTGTTGACAGTAAAAATCGTCTCTCCTTTTAAATTCTCAATCGATATTGATTGATCAGGAGTTAATTGTTTCATGATGTTTCTTATATAATCGACTTGTATATGGGCTACTAGTACCGCTATTACTTTATTATTCGACAAAATAGGAGAAGCTACTGCAATGACATGCTGATTGTCTTTGATCTTTTCTTGCTGATTGGATACAACCGTATGTTTTGTTGAAAGAACTTCTTGAAAGTAGTCCATATTTCTAAAATTATAGTGTGTTAACAAGTCGTTCGTTCCTGTGGTCACGTTGCCTTCCAAATCAAGAATATACATTCCTCCATACCGCGGGTCCTGATCTGCGGCCTTCTTTAAGATCATTTTGACCGAATCCAAATCGTTGAGCATCGGTTCAAGACTAAAAGCTAAAATATTTAACCCCGTTATCGTTTCCCCTATAAATTGATCGATTTGGTTTTGATGAATAGAGGCGATCCATTCAATATGTTGATGATAGTTCCCTCTTTCATTGTCTAATAAAATTCGGTAAAACAGCATGATGGTTAGAATACATGGGACCATCACAACCCAGAAATAAATCCATTTTTGTTTTTTCTTGTTTTTTCGCATCAAAATTCGCCCTTACTATTATGGTTCCCGCAGGTTCTGGCATAGATGTCCTCTGCGGCGTTGAAATCATTTTTATTATATCAGAAACTTTGGCGTGAGAAGGGGATAGAAAAAATCATTTGGAAAAAGGAGAAAACGGGAGAAAAACAACTATTTGATCTTGTTTTTCCTTTAAAATAATTGGAAAAAGGGTAATTTGAATATAAGCATTATGTAAAAAAGAGCGAACATTAGGGAAAAGAAGAAAGGTCACTAGAACTTGACAAGGATGAAATCAAGCTTATCGGATTTAAATAAAACAGAAGGAGTGGATGTGTATTATACCGGTGAAGACACGTATATGGCGCTTTTTGCGGTCTGCTGCTATTTTAAATAATGGGAAATTGGAAAACCGGCCTTAATCCTTTATTTATTTATTTATCTACAAACTAAGCATTATAATGATGATATGTGGGAAGGAATTTTTGATCAATATTGCGAAACCACATAGCCAAAGAGTGGAAAGATTGTGTTACAATGGGAAAAAGTCGAGTCCGGACAAATGTTTCTAGTGGTCATGAATGATGACCGGGCGGCCGGTGGCAGAGAATCTGTTTTGTATCATTTGAAAATTAGGATCATGAAAGAATTTCAACGTGGTCTGCTGAACTGCTTGCTGAATATTTTAACCAGCACAAAATAATCCAAGCTGCTGTCAATTAATCATTGGAAAGTGAATGAACCGCAAAGGATGCGGAATTTATGAAACTGAAGGAACTGATTAGAAAAATGGAAGAAAAAAACGTGCAAAAGTCCTTGAAACTATTTGTTGTACTGTCAAGAGCCTATAAAGTCGTAAATGAAGAAACGAATGAATGGATTTATCAAAATGGGCTGAATCCTACGGAATTTGGAGTACTGGAATTGTTATATCATAAAGGCCCGCAGCCGTTGCAGCAAATTGGAAGCAAGATTTTGCTTGCGAGCGGCAGCATCACATATGTTGTAGACAAATTAGAAAAAAAGGGTTTGGTAGAGCGGGTCGCTTGTCCTACTGATCGCAGGGTGACATATGCTGCCATTACGGAAAAAGGAAAGGCCGTTATTGAAGAGGTGTTTCCAAAGCATGCCGAAAATATTCATTCACTGATGAGAGTTCTAGATGACGAAGAAAAAGAAACGGCAATCCGTTTATTAAAAAAAATTGGCCTTAATGTGAAGAATCTATCTACATAGAATAATCATTTTCTATTAGGCAGTTCTTCGTTTCCGTTTCGCTCCTTTATGGAGATCAATAAAAGGCTTTTTCGCTTCTAAGATTCTTCCGTTCGTTGGGAAGCCAAAAAAAAAAGAGACAGACACGGAGAATATGACCTTGTGGAGTTCCGACTAAAGGAATTTCCTCTTAAATCGATTAATGGGCTATATCCTCTTCTTAGTGTCTGCCTCTTTTTATTCATCACAAATATTAGTTGTTTGCAGTAATGACGATGTGATCATTTTCCAGCACGGCTTTTAAATGTTTCACATCTGGATGGTCCAACAGGAAATCAGCAATAGGATCTTCCAAATGTTCTTGGATGACTCGGCGTAGCGGACGAGCGCCAAACTCTGGATGATAGCCGAGTTCTGCTAGTTTCATTTTCGCTTCAGGTGTTACTTCGATTGCCATTTCTTGTTCTTTTAATGATTCGTTTAATTCTTCCAACATCAAATCGACAATCTTCTTCAATTCTTCTTTTCCTAAAGGTTTAAACTCAATGATGCTGTCAAAACGGTTGAG
Source organism: Caryophanales bacterium (assembly GCA_014896555.1). Lineage (GTDB taxonomy): Bacteria > Bacillota > Bacilli > Bacillales > DSM-4216 > Bacillus_O. Next base: position 41,320 of record JADBKC010000007.1, read on the forward strand.
AAATTCCGGCTTAAAGTAATTTTTCAAAGAATCAAGAACGGAACTTTCGCTTTTTTCATTTCCTTTTTCAAATCCAACCGTAATCGTTTTAACGGATTGTCCAGCGTTGCTGGTTGCGATAATAACGGTGTCTTTAAAGCTTACAGTTCGTCCTTGGCTATCAGTCAACCGTCCATCTTCCAATATTTGCAAGAACATATGTTGAACATCTGGATGAGCTTTTTCAATTTCATCCAACAAGATGATGCTGTACGGGTTTCGGCGAACTTTTTCTGTTAATTGACCAGCTTCTTCATGACCGACATAACCAGGAGGAGAACCGATCAATTTTGACACGCTGTGTTTTTCCATATATTCACTCATATCGAGACGAATCATCGCATCTTTTGAACCAAACAATTCTTCAGCAAGCGTTTTGCTTAATTCCGTTTTTCCTACTCCTGTAGGACCGACGAACAAGAAAGAGCCGATGGGACGATTTTTCGCTTTAAGGCCGGCACGGCTTCTTTTGATTGCTTTCGCCACTTTTTTGACTGCTTCATCTTGGCCGATGACTTTTTTCGCTAAGTTTTCTTCCAAGTGCTTCATTTTTTCTTGCTCATCTTGTTGCAATTTGCCGACCGGAATTCCCGTTTTCTTTTCAATAATCTCTTGTATATGGGCGACGGTTACGACTGGACGAATGTTGGAATCAACATTGCTGTTTAGTTGTTTTTCAAGAACGGCTTCTTCGTCTCTTAATTTAGCGGCCAGTTCATAATTTTCTTCTTGCAGAGCTTTTTCTTTTTCTTTCGCTATTTGATTCAAACGCGCTTGAATAGCGTCTTTATCGTGTGTGCTAATGGTTAAGTTTAATTTTGAACCAGCTTCGTCCATTAAATCAATGGCTTTGTCTGGCAAGAAACGGTCTTGGATATAGCGGTGCGATAAATGGACACAGGCCGCTAATGCGTCATCCGTGTATTGGACGCCGTGGTAATCTTCATAGCGTTTCTTTAAACCTTTCAGTATTTCCAAAGCTTTTTCTGGTGCTGGTTCATCCACTTGAACTGGTTGGAAGCGGCGTTCCAAAGCAGCATCTTTTTCGATTTGTCGATATTCTTTTAATGTAGTGGCACCGATCACTTGTAATTCTCCACGAGCGAGCGCCGGTTTTAAAATATTTCCGGCATCCATAGATCCTTCAGCGGATCCAGCTCCCACTAGGAGATGAATTTCGTCGATAAAGAGTATAATATTTTTTCGTTTTTGCAGTTCTGCTATTAATTGCTTCATTCTTTGCTCAAATTGTCCGCGAATTCCTGTATTCGCAACGAGCGAAGCGACATCTAGCAAATACACTTCTTTATTTTTCAGTTTGGAAGGAACGGAACCTTCAGCGATTTTTAAAGCCAACCCTTCGGCGATTGCCGTTTTACCGACACCAGGTTCACCAATCAGGACAGGATTGTTTTTATTTCTTCTATTTAAAATTTCAATTACACGGTTGATTTCTTCGTCGCGACCAATAACAGGATCGATGATGCCGGCTCTTGCCGCATTCGTTAAGTTGCGGCCAAACTGATCAAGAAAACTGTTTCCATTTCCGACTTGGTTCGGCTGTGCTTGGTAAGGAAAAGCGTTTAGGGTTCCATTGTCAAATGGAGGATGTTCCCCAAAGCCTTTAAAGAAATCATCGAATGGAAATCCTCCAAAATTCATGAACATAGGCATCCCTCCATGCAATTGACCTATTGATTGTTTCTCTTTTTCATAACATTCTTTACAAAAATGGTAATCTTTCGATTGTCCATTGACTTGCAAATGAAGGTTAATATTGGCAGGTTTTTGATGGCATCTTTCACAGAGCATTTATTTCAACCTCCTTCAAAGGTTTTGACTTTGACTAACTTTGACCTTTAAGGTATAAGTCAAAAGTGATGAATTTGAACTTTTCATATGAAGTATTCATTTGATTTTCTGCAGAGGTTCTCAATAAAGTTTGACTATCTTTGACCTTTCGCTTTTATTATAGTCTGACTATCTTTGACTTTCAAGTGTTTTTTTAAAATTTTTTTGTCATCATGGAGAATAGATTTTTTAGAATAAAATTTTCTTTCTACTTATGAAGGCGAATGATTTTACATACATATGGACTAGGGGAAGAATTGGGGGAGGATTCGTGAAAGCTTTTTATGGCGCTCTTCAAATTGCGTTTGTTTACGTAGGAACAGTGATTGGAGCGGGGTTTGCAACGGGAAAGGAAATTGTAGAGTTTTTTACTCAGTTTGGATTGATGGGGTTCCTCGGAATCATGGTAAGCGGCTATTTGTTTATTGTTATGGGAACGAAGACGATGAAATTGGCGATAAAGTTAAAAGCTCAATCTTATGAAGAATTAAATGAATATTTATTTGGCAAAAAGATTGCTTTCTTTTTCAATATGGGCATGATGGCTATGTTGATTTGTGTATCGGGTGTTATGCTGGCCGGGGCTGGAGCACTTTTTGAGGAACAATTAGGATTATCGAAGCAATTTGGGATTTGGCTGACGATTTTTGGGGGGTTGATTGTGATGATCAACGGAACAAAAGGACTGTTTGCTGTCAATTCGTTTGTTGTTCCGCTGATGATTACTTTTAACCTTATTGTTTTTTTTCTTTCAGCCCAAACCCCGGAATTTTTTTCTTCTGTTTTTTCGACATCCTCTTTCGATATGAGTATTCAGTCGGTTGCGAGTCCTTTTGCATATACAGCTTTTAATTTGGCGCTTGCACAAGCAGTATTAGTTCCCGTTGCCGCAGAGATCAATGACGTAAGAACGATCCAATGGGGGGGAATCATTGGGGGCTTATTTTTGACAATCATTCTCCTTTCGAGCCATTTCGTTTTGCTGCAGCTTCCTGATGCAACTAATTTGGAAATACCGATGGCAAGCGTTATGAATAACGTCGCCTATGGAATTTCAGGCATTTATTTATGTATGATTTACGGTGAAATTTTTACATCGATTATCGGAAATATATATGGACTGGAAAGACAACTGAGTCAGTACTTGCCTATACGGCCGTTT
>JADBKC010000151.1 GCA_014896555.1 Caryophanales bacterium
CCCTTACAAACAAAGGACCATCCCACACGTCTTTCACCGCTTTGATCGTTTCGATTAGAAAACGCAAGCGGTTTTCTGCTGAACCGCCATATTCGTCCGAACGCTTATTGGACAGCGGGGATAGAAATTGATTGATTAAGTATCCATGCGCCGCGTGGATTTCAATTACGTCAAAACCTGCTTCTTTGGCTCGTCTTGCTCCTTCTTGAAAGGCACGAATCGCTTTTTGAATATCCTCTTTCGTCATTTCTTTCGGCGTTTTCAATTTTTCGTTAAAGGCAATCGCTGACGGCGCATAAATATCGCCTTCTAAATCTGCTTTTCTGCCCGCATGCCCCAACTGAATGCCGATTTTGGCTCCGTGTTTTTGGACCATGGAAACGAGTTTGGAAAAGCCTTCAATATGGTCGTCGCTCCAGATTCCCAAATCTTTAGAGGAAATTCTTCCTTCCGGCAACACGGCAGTTGATTCTACCATAATGAATCCGACCTGACCAACTGCCCTGGTTGTATAATGGACATAGTGCCAGTCTTCCAAAAAACCTTGTTGATTTTCAGCCGAATACATGCACATCGGGGACATCACGATCCGGTTTTTGAAAGTCACATTTTTCACCGTATACGGTTCAAAAAGTTTGACTGCCATTTTATCTCCTCCTTTTTGACTCATCTTTTATTATAACAACTCTTTTTCATTGTTTATAATAATCTGATTTTCCTGATCGGCTTAATCCAACAAATCCAAAAAAGAGAGGGGCGTAACCTATTTTGATGGGTCAGCCCTTGACACAATCTAGAAAACAGCTTCAGTGTTGTAAGAACGGGAAGGCGGTCCGCAACTTTACCGGTTGGATGTTTGTTTTAGAAAAGGAAGCCCCAGTTTTTTGGATTGAGCAGTAGCTGCTTTGATGCAATCGATCACCGCTTCTTTCATCCGTCTTTCTTCTAAGACGCGCAGACCGGCTTCGGTGGTGCCGCCAGGACTGGTCACTGCTTTGCGCAAGTCTTCTGCTTTTTGCCCGGTCGCAGAAAGCATTTTTGCCGCTCCCAATAAAGTTTGAGTGATCAGCGGTTTGGCGGTTTCTTCATCCAAGCCGATTTCAGCGGCCGCTTTTTCCATCGCTTCTACCAGATAATAAATATAAGCAGGTCCGCTTCCTGATAAACCTGTAACGGCATCAATCTGGTCTTCTTCTACAATGGCTGTTAAGCCAATGGCCGAGAAAAGATTCAAGGCGTATTTTTTTTGCTGTTCCGTTACATGGCGGTTCAATACGATCCCAGTCGCTGATTGACCGATAGCAGCCGAAGTATTAGGCATAGCGCGGACGACGGCGCAAGGAATCTCCAACGTCTCCTCGATAAAAGAAATGGATACTCCAGCAATTACGGAAATAACAAGTGCACCGGAAGGAATTTGGAGCTTGATCGCTTCCAATGCCTCTTTGGCGTCTTTTGGTTTCATGGCCAAGATAATGACGCCGGCTTCACGCAAAGCCTCATCAAGGCGGTCACGACCATAAGAGGAAATGCCGTACTTTGCCTCTAATTCTTCCAAACGTTTTTGGTTAGATCGATTGGTCACAATCACTTCTTCTTTTGTCAGCGCCTTTTGGCTGAGTCCGCCGGCAATGATGGCTTCTGCCATAGAACCGGCGCCGATAAAGATGACTTTCATATTGTTTTCCTCCTTTAGAACGTTTTTTGAGTCAAGAGCAGATGATAGGAATATTTTTTCTTTTGCTATTTCAATAAAAAAACCTTTCATCCTCCAAAGGACGAAAGGGAATCTTCCGTGGTACCACCTTTATTTGCAAAATGGAATCATTTGCACACTCGTTTCCGTTAACGCCGGATAAACGGTCCAATATCTTGACAGCTCATAAGGTAGGTTCAATAGAAAAGAGGACGATGAAGCTTCGCAGCCTAGGAGCTTCACTCTCTTACATCATTTTCTATTTACTGGCCTTATTCATTGCTTTTCGCTTCACATGATTATTACAAAATTATGTAAAAGAAAGACCCTATTGTCAAGAGTATATTTTCGGAAAAAACTGACGATTGAAAGGTGAAAGCTTTTTAAATGAAGGAAATTGGACCGCTGCCACGTTTCCAATCCAATGATGATGTATGAAAAGTTGTTTCCGACGCCCTTAGACATTTCAAAGCATTTTATGTTTTATTCAGCGAAAAAATGGTATGATGATGGGTAGCAATCCTGCCATATTTCCTTATGGAGGTGAGGTATTTTATGAATCCAAGGATTAACGGAAAAAACGTGGTGATTACAGGGGCTTCAAGCGGGATCGGCGAACAGATGGCGATAAAAGCGGCAGAAAGCGGAGCTAATCTTGTGCTGATTGCTCGTCGGTTAGAAAAGTTGGCGGAACTGAAGTCTTTTCTTGAATCTCGCTTTTCAAAAAAAGTGTGGATCTATTCTTTAGATGTTTCCGAGCGGGAAAATGTTGAATCTGTTTTTTCGGCTATTTTTGCGGAGACCGGAAAGGTAGATGTTTTAGTCAATAACGCCGGTTTCGGGATTTTTGAAGAAGCACATCTTGCCAAATGGGGAGACATTGAAAGGATGTTTGCTGTCAATGTCCTCGGATTAATTTCCTGTACACAGATGGTGATTGAGCATATGCAAAAGAACCGATCTGGTCATATTATCAATATCGCCTCCCAAGCAGGAAAAATTGCAACGCCCAAATCGAGTATTTACTCGGCGACGAAACATGCCGTTCTAGGATTTTCCAACAGTTTGCGAATGGAGCTTTCCCAATACGGCGTCTTTGTGACAACGGTTAACCCAGGACCGATTGCGACCAGCTTTTTTGAAATCGCTGATCGTTCCGGCACTTATGTGCAAAATATCCAACGCTTTATGTTGAAGCCGGAAAAAGTGGCCGAAAAAATAGTGGCGGCTATGCTCACGAATACTCGCGAAATGAATCTTCCAAGGTGGATGAACGCCGGAAGCGTTTTTTATACGCTGTTTCCTCGCCTTGTCGAAAAGGTTGGCAAAAATGCGTTTTTTAAAAAATAGTTTCTCCAAGAGGCTGGCTCTAGAAGGGGCTGCCTTTTTTCTATTGGCTAAAATGTTTCTATGATGAGAAGTTGTTCCTTTAATGGGGCCAGCTTTTTTGTTTTTGTCAATATAGTAGATTAAGATCGTAAACCTTTTGGATTAGAGGGAGCGGATTACTCATAGCTTCATTTACTTAGTTATATATTCGTAAACCACATCTTCCGTAATTTCATGCAGTTCTCCTTGATCAGCTTTCCATCGAATCATCACTTCTTTTGCGAGATTTTCTAGTTCCTTATCGGTCAATTCTAGGCTTTTATATTGCTGCAGTCTTTTTTGAATCATATGGACAATCATCTTTTCCATCTATACTCACCTGCCTTTATTTTGCATCCAGTGAACCAAGCCCTCTGACTATTATAAACCGATTTTGGCAATAATTAAGTAGGTTTCCAATGAAAATAAATTGATTCCGAACGTATATTCTCCTAAAATAAAGAATATAATAGAACAAATGTTCGTAAATGGAGGTGGCAGGCGAGTGGATTATTCAGTGCTTCCAAATGAAAATATTCTTTGTATTGATATTAAAAGCTTCTATGCCAGCTGTGCGGCTGTCATGCGCGGCTTGGATCCGCTGGAGTGCTATTTGGCGGTCATTGGCGATAAAGAAAGGCAGGGAAGCATCGTTCTTGCCGCTTCTCCTAAACTGAAAAAGGAATTTGGCATCCGCACCGGGTCCAGGTTGTTTGAAATTCCGGATGATCCGCGGATTGTGCTGGCTGAGCCGAATATGGAAACGTATTTACGCATTTCAACGGAAATGACGAAAGTCTTTCACCGATATGTTCCGAAAGAAGCCATCCAAACATACAGTGTGGACGAAAGCTTCGTCAAAGTAGATGGAGCTTTTCATTTGTGGGGAGACAGCGAGACGATTGCCGAAAAAATAAAAGACGATCTTGAGAGGGAGTTTCAATTGTCGGCCGCGGTTGGAATCGGCCCCAATATGCTTTTGGCAAAGCTTGCTTTGGATTTGGAAGCAAAAAAAACAGGAATGGCCAGATGGACATATGAGGATGTTCCCAAAAAATTGTGGCCGGTTTCCCCTTTGAGCAGCATGTGGGGAATCGGCAAACGGCTGGAGAAAACGCTCAACCGCATGGGCATCTTTACGGTCGGCCAGTTGGCGAACTACCCATTAGATGCGCTGGAAGCCAAATTTGGCATTATGGGAGCTCAGCTTTACTACCATGCTTGGGGAATTGATTTGTCCCATATTGGCGCTCCTGTTTCTGAAAACCAGAAAAGTTTCGGAAACAGTCAAGTTTTGCTGAAAGATTATACAAGAGAAGAAGACATTCAGCACGTATTGTTGGAGATGTGTGAAGAAGTGGCAAGAAGAGCGAGGGAACATAAAAAAGTCGGAAAAACGATCAGTCTTAGCATCGGCTTCAGCCATAAAGAAGGGGGAGGAGGGTTTGCCCGTTCCCGGACGAGGGAAGAGCCGACAAATTCCACAATGGAACTGTACGAAACGTGCTTGGAATTATTCCGCGAACATTACAACGGCCAAACAGTGAGACAAATGGCTGTTTCGCTCTCTCATTTGTCCGATGACGGCGAATTGCAATTAAGTTTATTTGAACCGAATCTTTGGCGGCAAAAACAGCTGGGCTATGTTGTCGACCGCTTGCGCCGCAAATACGGATCCCATATTTTGCTTAGGGCCGTTTCCTATACAGAAGCAGGAACATCAAGAAGGCGCTCTCGATTAGTGGGCGGGCACAAAATATAGAAAGAAGGGGTCTGTTATGATAAAGGACAGAGGAAATAGAAAATGGACATCCATGATGCTTCCCGAACATGTCGAAATGCTGCGCCAATGGGTAAAAGAAGATCAAGTGGAGCCGCAGAAAGAGCTGGATGAGCAGCAGCTTGAATTTTTAAACGAAGCGCTGCTTGAAGCGATGGAATTTCATCATACCGTTACGATCACCTATTACTCCCACCGCCGTTATCAACAAATTACTGGTACGATCCATTCCTGCAACGAACAGGAACAAATCCTTCATTTTGTAGATCACTCCGGCAAAGTTCACGATATCGCACTTAACACGATTATTGATATATACTGATTAACGAAGTCCTCCATCCAAATGTTCTTTCGGCAAAAAATGGTTATAGATTTTTGGTGGGAGATCATTTTGCAGATAGGTTGAGAGCGGAGGTTGGATGAATCAAAAGCAGAGCACGCCTCCGCCTGAAAGAAAGGGGAAAAACGATGAACATCACCATAACGGAAAAAGCGGCAGAAGCTTTAAAACAAAAAATGAAAACACCATCCAGTTATATCAAATTGCATTATGACACAGAAGGATGCGGCTGCTCTATCGACGGTGTGCCCGTTTTATGGCTGGTCGATTCCAAGACTAAAGAAGATGAAGTAGTCGAAACTAATAAATACCCTATTTTAGTGGAAAAATCCAAAAAACTCTTTTTTGATGATTGCTTAACGATTGATTGGAATCCAAACGGCACCTTTCAATTAAAAAGTGCGAACGAGATTTTAAACGGGTGGATGTCGCTGGTGGATAAGACAGGGCAAAACTGATACAAAAGAAAGCCCCGCAGCTACAATGAAAGAGCAAACCAATTTAAAGCGGAAGTCCGACTGATTCGCGCAAAAACTTTCGAACCACGTTTTCATATTCTTCCGGATTTTCGAGATAGGAGCGGGCGTGGGCTCCATTTTTAGCCAAATACAATTGTTTAGGCCCTTTTTTCCGTTCATATAATTCTTTTGACATATCCGGAAGAATATAATCGTCTTC
>JADBKC010000152.1 GCA_014896555.1 Caryophanales bacterium
GCTTTTTATGAACGCTTTTTATGAACGCTTTTTATGAACGCTTTTTATGAACGCTCTTTATACCCCGATAACCAAGTTGAAGGCAAACCAAGATTCAGTTCAAGTAACTTTTGTTTCGTTAGACATCACACTACGATTCCAGTCCTATGTATATGTACCTAATCTACGTATGTCCATGTGGTCTATTTCCTTCCCTTTTGCTAAATGATACATAAAACCAGTCGTAACAAAAATTTTTAGTATATAATGAATTCTTACTTTGATTGTATACCCGAACCCGGTATGCAAGTCAAGGTAAATCAGGAAATTCCTTTCATTTTTTTGGTCGCTTTTTCCTTTGTTTAAACATCTTCAAAACTTTCATATAGAATGTTTTACATCCACCCTTTGTGGATGGCTATTAAGAGTATGTTATTTATTGCATATTCGCTGCTTTACATGGAGTGGCGGGTACGATAGGCGCGGGTACAATAGGCTTGTGTGCCTTGCAAGTCTTATGGCCTGCCCCCTTTACAAAAAATTAGACCCGCAAAGGTCCATGTCAAACGACATAGTAATGGAATTTTATACAGAGAAATGAATAACCTTATTTGCCATTTGATGCATTTTTTGATTGTCAAATACACGCTTTTGACCTGCAAAACATTTTCGATCATCGGCAAAATTATGTTAAGGGTAGGATCAACTGATTGTGATTCAAATAAATTTTTTTCTTTTCTGAATAATCTATTTCAAATCACACCAGCTCGGGAAATAATTGAAATGATCATTTCTAAGGCATTTGAATGACTAAATTGTGCATCTCTTAATTAACTTTTATTCATATCCAGACGAATGATCGTTTTGAGAAACTATTCTGCAAAGAAAAAGGACATTGCTAAAAACTTATGTTTCCTGCAATGTCCCATTCATAATCCATCTCTATTTGCTGCTTTCAAATCCTTTTTTATGCCATGCCCAAGCGGAGGCGATCATTTCCTCCAAGCCGTATTCCGCTTTCCAACCTAGTTCGTGGTAAATTTTTACAGAAGCAGCGACGAGTCTAGCCGGGTCACCGGGACGGCGATCTGTATATTCAATGACTGCTTTGCGTCCGGTGACGCGTTCGCACGTATCGATCACTTCTTTTACGGAATAACCTTTTCCATTTCCTAAATTATAAGTGGCTGATTTCTTTTCGCCCAACAACAAGGCATTCAGCGCCAAAATATGGGCTCGAGCGAGATCGGTAACATGAATATAATCGCGGATGCACGTTCCGTCCGGCGTATCGTAGTCAGTGCCAAAGACGGAGATTTTCGGGCGCTGGCCAAGCAAATGCTGCAAAATAATCGGAATTAAGTGCGTTTCCGGATCATGCGCTTCCCCAATTTCTGCCGATTCATGGGCGCCTGCTGCATTAAAATAGCGAAGAACGACATAGTGCAAATCGTACGCATCTCGAAAATCGGCTAAAATCTGTTCTACCATCAGCTTCGATCGTCCATAAGGATTGATCGGTTTGGTCGGCTGCTGTTCATCGATCAGTTCCACATTCGGGATCCCATAAGTGGCCGCTGTCGACGAGAAGATAAAATTCTTCACGCCATGCTCGATCATCGAATGCAATAACGTTAAAGTATTAGTCACATTGTTTTGGTAATATTTATAAGGATGCTGCACTGATTCCCCCACCAAACTATTGGCGGCAAAGTGCATCACCGCTTCAATCGGATAATTGGAAAATACTTTATCTAGCACCGCTTTATCGCCGAGATCGCCCTCCACAAAGTGTGCGCGGCGATCCACGAGCGCACGGTGCCCTGTCGATAAACTATCAAGTACGACGACTTCTTTCGTTTCTACAAGTTCTTTCACAAGATGGCTGCCGATATATCCGGCGCCGCCAACAACTAAAATCATGATGGCATCTCCCTTTTGTCTTAGTAAACGGTGATTTGATTTAGTTTATTTTCCACCCATCCCATAACGTCTTCTTCTAGTTGCGCCAACCGATCGGCACTGTTTTGCAAGGACGTTCCTTTCACGCCGAAATAAAACTTGGCTTTCGGCTCCGTTCCGGATGGGCGAACGCAAAACCAGGACCCGTCTTGAAGATAATATTTCAGAACATTGGAAGACGGCAACGAGATCTTTTTGTGATTTAACCCAATAAGATCAAAGCGGTCACCTTTTAGGTAATCTTCCATTGCAACGATCGGGGATTCGGCTGCTTGGGCAGGAAAAGACTCGCGAAATTTATCCATCAGGGCGGCAATCGTCTCCGATCCGTCTTTTCCTTTCAAAGTCAGCGAACGCAGTGATTCACGGAAATAGCCGTATTGTTCAAAAAGATCCATCAAACCGTCATACAAACTCTTTCCTTGTGCTTTGTAATACGCTGCCACTTCCGCTGCCAACACCGCTGCCTGAACAGCATCTTTATCGCGGACAAAATCGCCGATCAAATAGCCATAGCTTTCTTCATAGCCAAATAAAAAGGTATGCTCTCCTGTCTGTTCAAATTCTTTGATTTTTTCGCCGATAAATTTAAATCCTGTCAACGTATCAATCGTTGGGATGCCAAAGCTTTTGGCAATTTCCCGGCCCAACTCCGATGTCACAATTGTTTTGATCACCACGCCGTTTTCAGGAAGCGTGTGGTTGGCTTTTTTCTGCGTCAACAAATAATGAAGCAACAGCGCCCCTGTCTGGTTCCCGGTCAACACATGATAGTCGCCTTGCACATTTTTCACGGCCACACCTAAACGGTCAGCATCCGGATCTGTGGCCAGCAAAAGATCGGCGTCTTCTTTTTCCCCATAACGGATCGCCAGTTCAAAAGCGCTATGCTCTTCCGGATTGGGAGATTGAACCGTAGAAAAATGGCTGTCAGGCTGCTCCTGCTCTTTCACCACGGTGATGTTCGTAAAGCCAAAGTTTTTTAATCCTTCCCGAACAGGGATATTTCCCGTACCGTGAAGCGGCGTATAAACAATTTTCAACGAATCAGCCACAGAAGATACGACTTCCTTGTTCTGACGGATCGTCTGTAATTGTTGTTGATACGCTTGATCCACTTCGCTCCCAATATACGTGAGAAGGCCGTTATTGACAAGGTCTTTTTCTTCTGCCACTTCCACCGTCAACTCATTTTCGACAGCTTGAACGTAGCGAATCAATTCGTCCGCCATAGCAGGAGGCAATTGTCCGCCGTCCGGTCCATATACTTTGTAACCGTTGTATTCAGGGGGATTATGGCTAGCAGTAATAACAACACCTGCGAATGTGTGTAAATGGCGGACAGCAAACGACAATACGGGAGTCGGACGCAAACTTTCAAACAAAAAGGCGCGAATTCCATGTTTCCCCACCGTTTTCGCCACTTCCAAAGCAAACTCCGGCGATTTCCGGCGGGAATCATAGGCAATCGCCACGCCGCACTTCACCGCTTCCTCCCCTTGAGACTTTATGTATTGCGCCAGCCCTTCTGAAGCTTTCCGAACCGTATAAAGATTCATTCGATTTGTACCAGGGCCGAGCTCGCCGCGCATGCCTCCGGTCCCAAATTCAAGACTTTTATAAAAGCTGTCTTCCAGCAGTTTTTCATTATCTTTGATATTTTCCAACTGGTTCTTTAAAACTGGATCTAGATTTGGATAAGATGTCCATTTTTCATAGATCGTTTTCCAAGTCATTTTGTTTCCCCCGCATCCCCAATAGACTCAATAAATACTTTATACATGGATTTTCTGACCTCTTCCCTATCCATACTCAATCTAAAAAAATCTTCCTCCATTTATTGTAACGCTATTTGATCGTCCAACCATTCCTAATCTGTTAGCGCTTTAGGCAAAGCTTCCTTTCACTAGAAATGTTGTCCAATCGTCTAGGTACACCTTTTTAATTCACCATGAATAGCTCATTTTCCTTCCCTTATCATGATCGTTCAAGCTTCATTGAATGCCTATAACAAAAGCATTCCTTCTTTACGGAGAGAATAGGCAAAACTCATTTTACAAACAGGAAAAACGCAAACCAGAAACGGCGAAATGGAATCAAGCGACCAAGCTATTTTGCAGACAGCCTCTACAAAAAAAAACGATATGAATCACGAAAAAGTTCATTACATTCTATTCGCACCTATTTTAAACATTCAAAAAAGAACCTAATCACAAAGACGAATAGAGAGTCTGTACTCACATGATTCGACAACCTTCTTAAAGAATCCATTCTTATAGCGAAGTAGCCTATCCGCCCAGGAACGAACGCTAAATATCCATATTCCTCTCGAAAAAAGAGAAACAGTTGGTAAGATCATGATCTTTGTCCCAACTGTTTCAAATTAATACTTCTGATACGATTATACTATAGAACAACAAGAGAAAAAGCTAAAGGGTATTCGGCAAAAAATGTTCACGAATTCAAAATGGCGAAATGAGCTAATTTTTTACAATTTTTCTTTCTTACATGTTCACTTTGTTCAGGTTGGTTTCTTTTAAAATATGATCCATGATTTTCAACAGTGGTTCTTTCAATTCCGGATCTTGTAAGGCGATTTCAATCGTGGTTTGAATAAATCCTAACTTCTCGCCCACATCATATCTTTTGCCTTCAAATTGGTAGGCAAATACTCTCTGAATTTGATTCAATTTTTGAATAGCATCCGTCAGTTGAATTTCTCCTCCGGTTCCTTGTTCTTGTTTGTCTAAAAACAAAAAGATTTCTGGTGTCAATATATAGCGGCCGATAATCGCCAAATTAGATGGAGCCGTTCCTGGTGCCGGCTTTTCGACAAAGTTTTCTACTTGGTAGCGGCCCCCTTGGCTTCCAGCCGGGTCGATAATACCGTAGCGGTGCGTTTCTTCTTCCGGAACTTCCTGAACCCCAATAATAGATGAATGGGTTTGTTCGAATTGATCCATTAATTGCTTTAAGCACGGTGTATCGCTTTGAACAATATCATCGCCTAATAGAACAGCAAATGGTTCATCCCCGATAAAATTGCGGGCGCACCATACAGCGTGGCCTAAACCGAGGGGCTGTTTTTGGCGAATGTAATGGATATTGGCTAAGTTAGAAGAATACCGAACTTTTTCCAACAGATCAATCTTTCCTTTTTCCGCTAAATTCTGCTCCAGTTCCCAAGCATTGTCGAAATGATCTTCAATCGCTCGTTTTCCTTTTCCGGTAACGATGATAATATCTTCAATCCCGGAAGCAACCGCCTCTTCCACTATGTATTGAATAGTCGGCTTGTCCACAATCGGCATCATTTCTTTTGGCATGGCTTTCGTTGCAGGCAAAAAACGAGTGCCAAGCCCGGCAGCCGGTATGATCGCTTTACGTACCTTTTTCAAACTACATACTTCCTTTCATTTTAATTTTTCTTCTAATGCAAATAGTTTGTTTGAATGAAGGATTTTTTATAAAACATATGCAAAACGCAGCTGATTATGTCCGTATTGTAACAAAGTGAAAATCACTAGGTCACACGCTTTTCTTGATGATTTTCTTTAAGGTAAAATCATTCGCTGTAGACAATCGAATATCATTCCACGGCGGAAAGTGCAAGTGAACTTCCTACTGCACAGGTTCGATTCAAAGTTTGTCATTGATTTAGACCAAGTATCAATCGATTGTTCTATGATCCGCTATTCAGCTAAAAAAGTCCGAGAAATTTTTTCTTTTTAATTTGTTGCGGCGGTTCTTTCATGATATTCTGGCCGCTGACTGCCAATTCTGCATTTTC
>JADBKC010000008.1 GCA_014896555.1 Caryophanales bacterium
GATGGAGAAAGAGTTTTCCAAAGCCTTTTGCCATTTCAAGCAGAATATCTTGCATCAAAAGGAAACCACCATCCTTTCTTCCGTCTCGCCGTTTTGTCTTTATTCTCATTTTATCAAATGAATGATCAAAACACATAAAAAATTACATAAAGATCAAAATGGAAACCTAGCGGGCTTCTTTCCATCTCCGCAATTTCTTTTAAAAGAGTGCCCCTTGATCCATGTTCTCGCCAACAGAATCAAAGGGGCAGCGACGGTTTGCTGCAAGAACATTCGATCTCTCATGAAGCAGACATCAATGGAAAAAAATCCTCTTATGGACTTTGTTTTGTATGGCCACTTTTTTCATCACTGCTGACAACCTTTAGTGCTACTTTCAGCTGCAGGTCGTTTTCATCTTTTTTCATTGCTTCCATGATTTTCGTCTCAAGCATTTGCGCTGTCCTTTGATCAATTTGTCCGTTTACTTTCATTCGATTTTCCATTTGAAAGGCGCGAACCGCTTTTTCCGTTTGAGCACTAAAGTAGCCATCGGTCCGCCCGGGAGCATATCCCAGTCCATCCAGCATTTCTTGGGCATTTTTTACTTGATCGGTATTCATATCTTTCTTAAGTGGTTTGTCAATTTGAAGAGGATGAACGTAGAAATAGTCAGGCTGCTTCACCACAATGTTCGGTTCAATCCCTTTATGATGAATCCAATTACCGTTTGGCGTCAACCATTTATAGGTGGTCAATTTAATATTGCTGCCATCGCTAAGGGGAACCGCTTGCTGAACCGTTCCTTTTCCAAATGTTTTTTGCCCGATTAAAGTGTACCCTTCTGCCTCCTTTAGTGCTGCGGCCAATATTTCGGATGCAGAAGCGCTTCCACCATCTGTCAGTACCACAATCGGATAAGGCTTGGCCTTTTTTTTCGAAGAATAATATGGTACCTTCTTGCCAGATCGTTCCTCGATTTGCAAATACGGCTTATGATTCGTGACCAGCTCTTTTAAAATTTCTTCAACGCTTGTCAATAATCCTCCTGGATTTCCTCGAACATCGAGAACGAGTCCTTGTATGTGTTCCTTCTCTAATTGCTTTAATTTTTTTTTAAAGTCCTTTCCCGTTTTTTCCGAAAAAGAGGTAATTTCGATATAACCTAGTCGTTTCCCATGTTCTTGCTTGATGTTTCCATAAACCGTTTGAATCGGTATTTCATCCCTTTTCACCTTAAATGTCAACGGCTTTGCTGCGCCATCTCTTCTAACTTCCAACGTGACGGTTGTTCCCTTCTTCCCGCGAATTTTTTTGGTTGCCTTATATAAGTCCACCCCCTCTACGTTTTTTCCGTTGACTTTTATAATCTGGTCATTCGGCTTTAGTCCTGCCTTTTCCGCAGGTGAATCTTTTAAGGGCGAAACGATTAATAATTTTCCGTCTTTTACTGAAATTTCAGCCCCAATCCCTTCAAAAGCAGAGTCAAGAGAATCATTAAACTGGTGAGCGGTTTCAGCATCCATATAAACGGAATAAGGGTCTTTCAAAGCAGCAAGCATTCCGGAAATCGCCCCTTCCACTAGCTGCGCGCTGCTCACCTTCTCCACATATTTATCCGAAATTAATTCATACGCCGCTTCCACTTTATGAAGTTCATCCGGCAGCTTGTAAGACGCCTCCCCTGTTCTCATTTGGCTAGGCTCCCGGCTTTCTTGTGGTGTCCTTTGATCCCAAATTTTCAGTCCTGCGTAAGTGCTCCCTGCGCCTACTAAAAAAGAGCACGATACAAGAAGTGCAGCCCATTTTCGCTTCATCACTCATACATCCCCCTGTCCAAAAGCCTCCCCCTCGTTTTGAAGGTTTTGGCTTAGCCTGACGTTCGTGTCATTATATATATTCATAGAAAGGACAAGTTATGAAGAGAAAGGATGGGCTGCCAAAAGAAACTAACCTATAAATTTTCTATCCCATTATATAGAAATCCCAGATATGACAGCACCTTTTAAGCTGGCACTGCTTGGTTCAAGCGCTAGTTCATTTAACACTTCAAAAATTTGCAGGATCATTTCCTTTTGGTGCAATTGCTCTATCGTTTCTCTTGTGGCGGCGATATGATAATAATAGGCAGTAGTGATCTTGCCCTTATTGTGTATTTCAATATTTGGCTCAGATAAAGGTTGTTCCGTCAACACGACCCATTCCGTTTCAGCGGTATTGGAAAATGTTTGAGAAAAGCAAGGTTTTTTCCCAACCGAAGTTTGTTTGAGCACATGGATTAAATCTTCCACCATGGCGCTGGCAGTTGGATACTTTCCAGCACCGGGTCCTTGAATCGTCACTCTTCCAATTAAGCTTCCTTGGAAGGAAACAGCATTCTCCACTCCTTCTACACCGTAAAATGGATGCGTCGACGGTACAAAGACAGGCTTGACAAAACCTTTCAAATGGCTTCCTTCTTTTTTTATATCTGCTACATGCTTTACACGACATTGCAGGTGATCGGCAATTTCCATTACTTCACTTGTGATATGGGTGATCCCTTGCTTTTCAATCGTTTCCCATTCCGGCTGAATTCCCCAGCCAACGTTGCTTAATATCAAGAGCTTATAAAACGCATCGGTCCCTTCGATATCATTAGAGGGATCCGCTTCGGCATAGCCTCTTGTTTGAGCGTCTTTTAACGCTTCATGAAAACTGATTTTCTTATCTCTCATTTCCGATAAAATAAAATTCGAAGTGCCATTTAATATTCCCTGTATTTCTTCCACTTCATTGACCCTTAACAGCGCAAGCGTTTGAAGGATCGGGGTTCCACCAGCCGTCGTTGCTTCAAAACCTATTTGGACGCCATTTTCTTTTGCTTTCTTTAACAGTTCCTGACCGTGGCGGGCAAACATGACTTTATTGGCAGTGATGACGTGGATACCTTTTTCTATTGCCATTGATAAATAAGTATGGCCCGGCTCTTCTCCCACTATCGCTTCAAATATCACTTGCAAGTCTGGAATCGCCAAAATGTCTTCAAATTGGGTCGTAACGATCACAGACTCATCTACATTCCGTTCTTTTTCCGGATGTTGAATCAAGATTCCCGCAACTTCCACTTCTTTCCCAAGCAGCTGTTTCAGCCGACTTTGATGGGATTGAATCGATTGATAAACTCCTTGTCCCACTGTACCAAAACCCAAAATGGCTGCTTTAATTTTCTCTGTCATGTCTGCTCCTCCTTCACATCGATCTAGAATGCTTTTATTGCAACCCCTGGTTGATACTCCTCGATACTAACAAAACGGCTCTAAATGGAAAAACGTCCTCTTCTTAAGAAGAGGACGTTGATGGACTCCTCCTCTTATCTTTCAGATCTATTACAAGATCTGTAGGACTTAGCACCTTTTCAAGCAGTACCGCTTGAAGGTTGCCGGGCTTCATTGGGCCTAATCCCTCCGCCGCTCTTGATAAGAGTGAAACATTCATTATTGACAATTTGTTGTGAATAAATGAAAAAAAAAGAAACTTTTGAACAAATTATAGTGAATCTATGGGCTGAAGTCAATGCTCTTTTGAATGATCTGCGTCGTTCTGCTTGTCCATGTTCGATATGGAACTGCTACAGACAATCGACGCGCTAACTAAGAACGATCGAACATTCGCACTGTAAAGGTTTTGATGTATTGTATTTCTTTTACAAACAAAAATTCGTCACGTATAGATGGTTCTCAGGATTCCTAAAAGAGATTTCAGGCTTTCTTTTTCTCGCGATATTCACAACATTTCAGATAACCTTTATACATTGATATCCTCTTTTTTAATAAAAGCTAATGGCTTTTCTATTATCATTAATTAGTAGTAATAAGTTTAACCTTCTTACATTTTTGTTTCTTAGCAAAAAATTCAAGTCCCAATTCCTTTATTTTCTTCAATACTGTCTAACGATATAATTTCACATTCTTCTTGAGAGTTTTGCGAAGATCTTCATCAACCAGTGCATTATTCATTGCCTGTATTCATACCAATGGGCAAAAGGTAAAAGAATTCATATAAGCCTTTGTTGTAAGTTTCTTTGTATAGGAGTCTTGTTTATATTCTTCAGATTGTTCGGAAAGTTATTAAATATGGAAAGGTGGGACCATTTTCCAAATGATAAAATGAGTGTACTCTTTTCTATAATGGATATCCTTTACTATTGGATTGGGAATGGAACCGCCTGTACTTCCATTCTGAAGGATTTTTTGCATGAATACATAATTTTGAAGATAATAAGTAGAATGATCTAATTTAATTAGTAGAATGCTAGTAATGTTGTCTATATGAAACTGCTTTTGGGGTAATCAGCAGCTATGAAGAATGGTCAATCCTTAGGTAACATTCGACAATGTTTAAAAACTGAGCTAATAATAAGACCAACATAAAAATAACGGGCTGATTCAGAGAGACAACTCTAAAAATCAGCCCGCATCATAGAAATACAATGTTCAACCTTTTTCCCAGACTTATCGTTTAAAAGTGATTGCCGGAATAGAGAAAGAATGACAATGTTCGAACGCATCGGTTTCGATAACCGGATTTTGTCGAAACTTTTTCCAGGTCAAATATTCTTTTCTCGCAGCAAGCACCTTACTAGTAACCGAAACCAACGAAAGCCGTACCAACAATAATCAACAAAATAAACAACACAACAATTAACGCAAAGCCGCCTGCATAAGCTCCGCCCATATTAACACCTCCATTTGTGAGTACAGAATAACATATTCCAAATACCCCTCAAATGTCCGGGCGCGTGTATCTGTCCACCGATTTTTTCAAAATGAAAAAAGAGACTGGCGAGTGCCAGCCCCTAGTTTACCTTTTCTTTGAATAAAAACAAACAGCATCGATTTCATTTCTGTAGGTTGCGACAAACATCTGTTCAATTAAAGTTTTTCATATTAAGTTTCTTTCAATAATCCATTAGCGATCCGACACAATGAAAACATCTACATATTTCAGCTTTCTCATGATGACATTAATAATCGACCCTTTCCAAATTTCTTCCCACCGCGTCCGAGCGGACATTCCCATAACGATTTGTGTTATTTTATATTGTCTTGACACTTCTACAATTTGTTGAGCCACCTTTCTTGATTTAGCTTCTTGAATAATAAATGTGGCACCAAATTGCTCAGATAGTTTTTTCCACTCATGGATGGCTTTTTCATCTTGATAACCTGATGGTTTAATGTGAAGAATATAAAGCTCGGCATTTAAACGATGGGCAATCCGCCAGCCTCTGCGAATTAATTTCTCTGCATTTGGTCGGTAATTAACACATACTAAAATTTTTTCGTGTATGCCGGATGGTTCTTCAATGCCTAATTCGGTTCTTTCTTTTTCTAGCCGCAAATCAATATCATCTGCAATTTCACGCAATGCCAACTCACGTAAAGCAACTAAATTTCCCTTGCGAAAAAAATAATTTAAGGCTTGCTGAATTTTTTCTTCACTATACACTTTTCCTTCTTTAATACGTTCACGGAGAGTTTCCGGGCTTACATCTATGATTTCAATCTCGTCCGCTTCTTTGAGAACGGAGTCCGGCACTCTTTCATTTACTTGTATACCCGTAACCTGCTGGACAATGTCTTGGACACTTTCTAAATGTTGTATATTCATAGCCGTCCAAACATGAATCCCTGCTTGAAGGATTTCTTGAATATCTTCATAGCGTTTTTTATTTTTTGAGCCAGGGACATTGGTATGTGGGAGCTCATCAATAATGACGACATCCGGATTTCGTTTCATAATTGCTTCCACATCTAATTCCTGAAACTTGCGTCCCTTGTAATGAATTGTTTTTTTTGGAATGATTTCTAGATCCTTGATTTCGGCTTCTGTATCAGCACGACCATGAGTTTCGACTAATCCAATGACAATGTCCACCGCTTTTTCTTTGAGGTCGTGTGCATCCCTTAACATATGAAATGTTTTACCAACACCCGGAGCCGCCCCAATATAAATTTTGAGGCGACCTTTTTTCATTTTGTTAATTTTTTTCAAAATTTCTTCCGGGCTCATTCTTTTGTATTTTTTTTCGCTATTCATATCCTATGAACCCCTTGTCAAGACTTGTCTTGAACTATCTTTTGCAAGTCCATATTCAGTTTTAATACATTCACTCTTGGTTCTCCAAAAATCCCCAGCATTCTTCCTTCGATATGCTTTTTCACTAAATCATTTAGCTGTTCTTCAGACAAACCAGTAGCTTTGGCAACAGAAGGAACTTGGAAGAAAGCCGCGGCAGGACTAATATCCGGATCCAATCCTGAACCTGAATTCGTGATTAAGTCTAACGGAACGTCTTCTTTCGTTTTACCAGGATTTTTCTTTAACCAGTCTTCAGCTGCCTTTTCTGTTCGTTGGATCATTTCTTTATTAGATGGAGCATAGTTTGGCGAACCTGAAGCCGCTGCATCATCGTTGATGGAAGAAATACGTCCATGAAAATATTTTGGATCTTGGAACAATTGACCAATCAACTCTGAGCCTACCGCTTGTTTTTGATTATTATAGATCATACTGCCATTTGCCTGATGAGGGAAAAGCACTTGAGCAACCCCGGTCATCACAACAGGATATCCTAAACCGAATAAGAGGATCATCACAAACGCTAAACGAATAAATTTCATAGAACTCATTCCTCCCTCAATAAAGTTTATTTTTCTCCCGAATACTCGCTTTTTCTCAAAATTTCATAGACACTTAATAGAATACACACCTCATTTAATGGATATATGTTGAATTTTTTTAAATAATTTACATGGTAGGGGGCATCCTATCAACCAAATTGTATTTATTTGGTAAAAATAAGGTATAACCGTGCTTCATCATCTCCACATCACTCACGGTCGCTAACCCTCCCACATCTCTCCGGATTGAATTCCATACATTCCTTCGTCCTGCGTATCCATGAGGTGGAGGTTGGATATGCTCCTTTGCTGGGTCACATGCCCGTATGGAATAAATAAGCTCCAACTCTGCACTATTGGTGTTTGTCATTTGAGATCATTACGGTATTCTGAAATGATTTCATGAACTTAATAAAGCCTTAAGCTGCCTGTAATGAATCGATTTGAGGCAAACCTCTCAATAACTTTGAACCATCAAATTCACACTGTTTTTGACCAATGACAAATAAGACACGTAGTAATTTACAACACAAGGCAATCAGTGACTGCTGTTTCTTCAAAGGTCGATCAGGACGCTTTGTGTAGTATTGATGCAGGGCTTTAAACGTTGGATTATGGGCAACGAGTGGACGAATGGCCAAGTATAAAGCTCTTCGCAATCGACTTCGTCCTCGTTTTGTGATCTTGGTTTGCCCCTTAAACTTCCCGGAACTATGTTCACGTAATGACAGCCCTGCCAGATTTACTAATTGCTGGGGATGACTATACTTTGTTATATCCCCGACCTCAGCGAAGAATAGCGCGACTGTTGTAGGACCTAAGCCTTGAATATTGATCATTTCCTTCGCTCCAGGTATCGTTACTACAAGTGCTTCCAGATCCTTATCTAACTGTCCTAATTGCTCTTTGTATAGCTCATATTGATCGAGTAAATAATCCAATTCACGTTTAGCAAACTTGATACCAATTTGGATACCAATGCTCTTTTTCGCTGCTTCTATTAACTTTGTAGCTCGTTTGATTCCTACACCACGGTTTACTTCTTGTTTCCATTTCGCAAGAACTTCTTCTGATGTCATTTCTTTAATCTGAGAGGGGAATGGAAAGTTTCTTAATGTACAAAGAGCTGCCTTTCCTTCCCAGTCTTTAAATACATCGAAAAACTCCGGAAAGTAACGCTGGATGTGATTTTGAATACGACCTTCTGTGATCATAAGCTGCTGGATGAGCTGATCTCTTAATTTGACGCCTTCTCTTAGCTCTGCATAGATGCCATCTAAGAGATTTGGTACGGAGTATCGCCCATCTTTAATCAGCTGTGCAATCACACGTGCATCTTTCGTATCGTTTTTAGTTGGAGAGTTATCATCCAGCTCTTTAGTTTTTTTGACATGCATAGGATTGACCAAGACAAAGTCATAACCTTTAGCAGTCAAGAAATAGGCCAGACTCAGCCAGAAATGACCGGTCGGCTCAACACCAAAAATGACATGTGTTTTTTGGTGTTCCTTTTGATGCCTCGAAACCCAATCAAGCAGTTTTTGATAGCCATGTATGCGATTTTCAAAGATCAGTCTTTTTCCAAATTCGATTCCTCGATCATCCTGAGCTCGAGCGACGTGTTTGTCTTTGGCGATATCAATGCCTACAATTAATGTTGATGGTGTAATTTGCGAGATTTTACGATTTTGCGTATAATTCATCTTGAGTCCTCCTTGGTAATTATTAATTCGGGGTCAATGCATTGACACCCTGTACTATACCAAGAGGGCTCTTTTTGTTTCAAACCTCAAATTTCTTCATTACAGGAATAGCTCCTTTATTAAACGAATACCCCGACAAAAAGATCAATGAGCTTAATACCAATAAATGGAGCGACTACTCCCCCTAAACCATAGATTAATAAGTTTCGACGCAATAGCTTTGCAGCTGGCATCGGCTTATAAGGAATCCCTTTTATCGCCAATGGAATCAATAAAGGGATAATCACCGCGTTAAAGATTAATGCCGATAAAATGGCGCTTGTCGGCGAATGCAGCTGCATAAAATTTAACACTTTCATTTGCGGAATAGCCACTGTAAACATAGCGGGTAAAATTGCAAAGTATTTCGCAATATCATTGGCAATACTAAAAGTGGTTAAAGCCCCGCGTGTCATCAATAACTGTTTCCCAATAGAAACCACTTCAATGATTTTAGTTGGGTCTGAATCAAGATCGACCATATTGGCAGCTTCTTTCGCAGCTATCGTTCCACTGTTCATTGCTAATCCCACATCTGCTTGCGCTAGAGCAGGGGCATCGTTTGTCCCATCTCCTGTCATGGCCACTAAATGACCTTTTGATTGCTCTTCGCGAATGACCCGTATTTTATCTTCAGGTTTGCTTTCAGCAATAAAATCATCGACTCCTGCTTCTCTCGCAATGGTAGCCGCAGTTAATGGGTTGTCGCCCGTACACATAATCGTCTTAATTCCCATTTTACGCAGTTCTTCAAACCGTTCTTTCATCCCTGGCTTTACCGTATCTTTCAAGTAAATCATTCCTACAATTTTCTCTCCCACAGAAACGGCTAATGGTGTACCACCTTGATTGGCTATTTGATCGTTTTTTTCCTTTAAATCACTAGGAATTTGTCCACCTAATTGTTCAACATGTTTTTGTATGGCATCCACTGCTCCCTTACGGTAGGACACACCATTAATATCCATGCCACTCATCCGCGTTTCAGCAGCAAATGGAATAAATTCGGCATTTTCATATTGAGATTCATCCATCGAAAATCCTTGATTTCTTGCCAATTCTAAAACAGAACGTCCCTCTGGTGTTTCATCTTTTAAAGATGAGAGAACCGCCGCTTTACGAGCTTCTTCCTCTGTTGCTGAACCAACCGGTATAAACTGCGAAGCCATCCGGTTACCAAATGTGATGGTTCCTGTTTTATCGAGAATCA
Organism: Caryophanales bacterium; assembly: GCA_014896555.1. GTDB lineage: Bacteria > Bacillota > Bacilli > Bacillales > DSM-4216 > Bacillus_O. The sequence continues at coordinate 9,597 of JADBKC010000008.1, forward strand.
TAGTATTGATATCTCCCGCAGCCTCTACCGCTTTACCAGACATGGCTAATACGTTAAATCGCGTAACACGATCCATTCCAGCAATACCAATAGCGGAAAGAAGCCCTCCAATCGTTGTTGGAATTAAACAAACAAGTAAAGCAATCAGGGTAACGACCTGTAATTTCACGCCTACATAATTGGAAATGGGTACTAATGTGATGACAACCATTAAAAAAATGAAAGTTAGCGTAATAAGTAACGTATTTAATGCCAATTCATTCGGTGTTTTTTGTCGTGAAGCACCTTCAACAAGTGAAATCATTTTATCTAAAAATGAATCACCAGGATCGGCAGTGATTTTTACTTTGATAGAGTCACTTACTACCTTCGTTCCACCTGTAACAGAACTAAAATCTCCCCCCGCTTCTTTAATCACAGGAGCTGACTCACCTGTAATTGCTGATTCATCAATGGACGCTAAACCTTCAATAATTTCTCCATCCCCCGGAATGATATCACCTGTTTCCACTAGCACAATATCGCCTTTTCGTAACTGAGTGGAAGAAATTTTTTCGATTTCCCCTTTTTGATTGATCCGTTTAGCCATTGTATCTGATTTCGTTTTCTTTAATGAGTCAGCTTGTGCTTTTCCTCTCCCCTCAGCAAGTGCTTCGGCAAAGTTTGCAAACAGAATCGTGAACAACAAGATGATAAAAACAGCAAATACATATCCTCGATTTTGTATATCAAAATAATGAGGCATCAAAAGCATCAACAATATAATAAAAGTTCCTATTTCGACAACAAACATGACCGGATTGCGCATCATCACAAGCGGATTTAATTTTTTAAAGCTGTCCATGACAGCTTGTCGTATAATGGAACCTTGAAAGAGAGACTGTTTTTTCCTTTCTGATTTCATGCTCATTTCTTCCTCCTTTTAACGAATCGTTAAAAATTCAGCAATAGGACCTAATACAAGGACAGGGAAGAATGTTAATGCTCCGATCACTAATACAGTACCAATCAAAATCACTCCAAACGTCGCGTTATCGGTTCTAAATGTCCCCACTGTCTCCGGAACCGGCTGTTTTTGAACTAATGAACCAGCGACAGCTAACATGACAATAATCGAAACATATCTTCCCAGCAGCATGACGATCCCAGTCGAAATATTCCAGAAAGAAGTATTATCTCCCAGTCCTTCAAAACCGGAACCATTATTAGCCGCTGATGAGGTGTATTCGTATACTACTTGCGAAATCGCGTGAAAGCCTGGATTGCTAATGGCATCCGTCCCTAGATGTGTCATAAAAGCAATCGCCGATGGAGCTAAAATAATGAATGGATGCAGCAACAAGGCAATCACAATCAGTTTTAATTCCCTCGGTTCGATTTTTCGGCCTAAAAATTCCGGTGTACGTCCAACCATGAGCCCTGCCAAAAAGACGGCGAGAATCGCATACATTAACATATTGACAAAACCAACACCGTCACCGCCAAACACATTGTTTAACATCATTAACGAAAGTGGAACTAACCCACCTATTGGAGTGAGGGTATCATGCATATTGTTGACCGATCCTGTTGTAGCAGAAGTCGTTACGGTCGTAAACAAACTGGACAACGTAGTGCCAAAGCGCACTTCTTTTCCTTCCATATTTCCTTGTGAAGAAGAGAAACCTAACTTATTAAGCGCCGGATTGCCAGCCTGTTCCGCATAGTATTCGACGGACAGTAAGACAAGGAAAATGGCCAGCATCGTTCCGAAAAAAACCCAACCTTGTTTCCGGTTTTTCACCGCTAAACCATAAGTAAAAGGAATAGCAGCTGGAATGCACCACATAGACAACATTTCAATGACACTCGTGAGAGGATTTGGGTTTTCAAAAGGGTGAGAAGAGTTTGCCCCGAAAAATCCTCCACCGTTCGTTCCTAAATGTTTAATCGACTCAAGTGAAGCTACAGGTCCCAAAGCGAATGTTTGTACTTTTCCTTCTAATGTAGTAACCGTTGTACTGGAAGCGAATGTTTGCGGTACGCCTAATGCAACAAGACAAAGCGTAACTAGAACGGAAAGAGGAAGTAGAACTCTAACATTCGCTTTAACGAAGTCTTGATAAAAATTACCAATCGTTTTTCCTTTTTTAGATAAAGCACGAATTATCGCCATCGCTACGGATATTCCCGTTGCCGCAGACGTAAACATCATCATTGTGACAAAAATCATCTGTGATAAAATGGAAAGACCTGTCTCACCACTATAATGCTGCAAGTTTGTATTGGTCATAAAGCTGACCACTGTATTAAACGTAAGCGTAGGTTCCATATTATCTATTTTTGTGGAATGCAAGGGCAAATACTTTTGAAATCTTAATACGAGATAAGAAATTCCTAAAAGAGCGGCATTGACAGAGAGTAAAGAAAATGCATATTTTTTCCACCCCGTCGCTTCAAGACTTTGAATGCCGGATATTCGATAAATTATTTTTTCGATTGGCCAAAAGAAACGATCTAACTTGCTAGACTCTTTAAAGAAAACAAGATGCAAATATCTCCCTAAAGGTAGCGCGATCGCGATTAATAAAGCAATAACTATAAGAAACTGTAATATGGTGTATCCCATGATATAAAGCTCCCCCTGTTCTTCATACGAGTAGTTAAAATTTCTCAGGATAAATCAATGCATACACTAAATAAACAAACAACATCAAAGTGAAAGTACCTATGATCCAGATCATTGTTCTTCATCTCCATTTACTACTCGGTCACACCAAAAAATGAATCCATAAAATGTCCAAAACGTGAGAGCCAATAATATAATCATCCCCAAATCCCTCATCACGCTTACCTCCCAGTAAACAAATAATTTTGTTTTTCCATCCAAAAAGAAGTATATTTACATTTTTTCATTTCAAAGGTTCATTATTTCCGAAATTGAACAATTCTTACTGATCAAAACAATAAAAACCAACAGGAGGTTATCCTGTTGGTTTTTGGGCGCAACAAATAACACCTCCTCTCACAACGCTTACGAGGTTAGCTGACGGATTCGGGTGATGAGAGTCACCCTACTCATTCAGAACCTGGACAGTTTCTGAACAAGATTCACCCCATGCGACCTATAAGATCACAGTTGGTTCCCCCGCTCCTTTCGGACTCAGCGACTATTAAGGAAATAATGAACTTATGAAATTAATGCCATGTTATACCTTGCTACGAGATATGTAAAGGAACAATTTTACAAAAAAATAAGTGATTAACCTCCAATTTTCATTATGTAAGCGCTTAAAATTTCTATTTTTTTATATTTTCTTATTTTATCACTTTATTTCGAGTATCCTCACGAAAAATTCATTTGTTGGAAAGGTAAGATATTTTGTCCTTTTGACGATGGAGGATATTGGTAAAATGATAAGATATTGCAGTTTTTTGAAAACACATGTTTAAAAATACAGGGATTTATAACCATCAAGAAAACCTTATTGCATAAAAAAATTTAGCATCTCAAAAAATTATCCTATTTTTGGAGCAATGGGACTAGAATGAGATAGAGATGCCTAATGAAGGCTTTAATATTTTAAAAAAGTATTTTCTGCTCAATCGACAGTCTTTTCCTTAGAAGATTAGGAGCTGTTCTCCCCACTTTTAAATTTTTATCTACTATATATTTCCATTTGTTTATTAGCGAAAAAATACACAACTTGCCACCTTATAGAAACAAGTTGTGTATTTTTATGGAGTATATTTTATCTAAGATTTATCCCCCACTGATGGATGTGGATGTTTCTTTTTTTGTAAAAGGCACTTTTTCCAGCTTAAAATTGAATATATTTCCGCGGATCTACCGCATATGTTTTAGCCGGAGTCCATGGTCCTTCATGAATTTCAAAATGAAGATGCTGACCGGTTGATTGTCCTGTGCTTCCCATATAGCCGATCACTTGTCCTTTCGAAACGTGGCCTGATTGAACAAGGCGTGCAGACATATGGGCATAAACCGTCGTAAATACTTTTCCGTTAATGGAATGCGAAATAAAAATACAGTTTCCGTAAGAACTAGAATAATAGGATCGAATGACTTCTCCTGATGCAGCAGCCACAATTGGAACGTTGGCACCACTGTTTGCGATATCAATTCCTTGATGGAATTCAGAACCTCTGTTGCCAAACTCAGAAGAAATCACCCCTGCTGCTGGCCGAGTAAAGGTCCCCGACGAAACTTCAGGCATTGGACCTTGGCTCGTGGACTGACCGGAATTTTCATTGCCAATTGGCTGTTGTGGTGATGCGGCCTCATCTTTTCGATTTTTTTCGCTTTGAATCGCATTTTGAATAGCTATTTGCTGGGATGCCAGCAATTCTTGTTCTTCTTGAAGACTTAGTTTATCATTTTCAACGTCTTTCTGTTCTTTTGCTAACTGCTTCATCACTGCGTCTTTTTCCGCCCGTTTGGCATTTAAACGTGCTGTTAAATCTTTTAAATCCTGCACCATTCCTGTTAAACGATGCAGCTCTTTTTCTACTTCTTTGCGATTATTCTCTAACTTTTCCTCATCTTTTTTTTGTTCGTCCAAAATCGTTTTATCGGCGTTTACAAGAGTAGTCACAGCTGTAGCGCGGTCGATAAAATCACTAAAGCTTTCAGCACCAAGCAGCACATCTATGTAACTCGAGCTTCCCCCGCTTTGCTGAAGTGCGCGCGCTCGTTCTTTTAACACCTCATTCCGTTCTTGAATCCGCGTTTGAATTTCTTTCATTTCCTTTTTCAGCTTTTCAATTTTTTCGTTTGTCTCTTTCATTTGTTTTTGCTTCTCAGCAATTTTTAACTCGGCATCTTGAGCAGCCATATCGATCGCTTTCATTTCCTTTGCTAACTTGCTTTGCTGATCTTTTAACTCGTTAAGTCTTTTGTCTTTTTCTTGAAGATGATGTTGAAGGTTTTCCTTTTTTTGTTCAATTTGCGTATTTTTCGATTCCAAATCTGAAAGTTTTGAAGCAAAAGCGGCTTTTGTGAAGCCAAAATTACTTCCAAGCCCTAAAGAAGCCGCCAAAGCGGCCGAAAGAACGACTCTCTTTTTCACCATAAATCCCCTTTCCCTATCATTTTTTTCTTTTTTCCAGCGTTAAAAGTATGTAGATCTAAAAAACTTTAAATTTTCAAGAAGCGGCGAACAGACAAGAAGCTTCCCCATATTCCGATAAAAACGCCGACCAATAAAATAATGGCGCTTACTTGGAACACAAAAGGCGTATAGGAAAGAATTTGGATAAAATGATCATGCACATGCGATTCAAAATATTGATAGATGACTTTATAGACAACCGCCACAAATGCGATTGGAGTGACAGATCCTAAAATTCCGATCCAAAGCCCTTCCAGTAAAAACGGCCAGCGAATAAATGAATTGGTAGCTCCCACTAGTCTCATAATCTCAATTTCTTTTCGCCTTGAAAAAATATTCATTTTAATTGTGTTCGAAATTAAAAACATGGCGGTGAATAATAATCCGATCAGGAGTACCAAGCTGACATTTCTTGCTGTTTCTAGCACCTGAAACAATTTTTTGACTTTCTTTTCTCCATAGACGACTTTTTCCGCATGTCCAAAATGGCTTATTTTCTCGGCCACTTTGGACGTATCTTTCGGATTTTTCGTTTTGACGATGAACACATCGTAAAGAGGATTATCTTGTTTAAAAAGTTTAAATTCGTTTCCCATGTCTTTAATTAAATTTTGCAATTCTTGTTCTTTTGAGGAAAACTGAACCGATTTCACTTGGGGCATAGATTCAATTTGTTCCTTGAGTTCTTCTTCGTCTTGTTTGCTGGCATTAAGAGCGATATGTACTCTGATTTCAACGTCTTTTTCCATATCCGTGGCTGCTTTGTTCATATTAAATAAAATGATCAGAAACACTCCGAACATTAATAAGGTGACAGTCACTGCCGAAACGGATGCGAACGTCATCCAGCCATTTCGGCCAAGGCTCTTAAAGCTTTCTCGAAAGTGGCGACGCAGTGTTCTAGCTTTCATATCCGTACTCACCTCGCTGCTCGTCGCGTACAATCCGCCCGTTATCAATCGCAATGACCCGATGACGGTTTGTATTGACAATTTCTTTGTTGTGAGTCGCCATGACAATGGTCGTGCCTGTTCGGTTAATTTTTTCAAAAAGATTGATAATGTCCCATGACGTCTCAGGGTCTAAATTTCCAGTTGGTTCATCTGCGATCACCACTTTCGGACGATTCACAATGGATCGCGCAATTGAAACGCGCTGCTGTTCCCCGCCCGAAAGCTCGTCGGGAAACATTCTCGCTTTATGCTTCAAACCGACAAGTGCTAACACTTCCATTACTCTTTTCTTAATGTTTTCTGGGGTTTCTTCGATCACTTCCAACGCAAAGGCGACATTTTCATAAACCGTCAGCGTCGGCAATAGTTTAAAATCTTGGAATACAACCCCAATATTTCTCCTCAAAAACGGAACTTTGCTGTTTTTCAAGGTAGAAACGGTGGTCCCATTGACAATCACAGTTCCTTTTGTCGGTTTTTCTTCCCGATATATCAGCTTAATAAAGGTCGACTTGCCAGCACCGCTCGGGCCAACGATGTAAACGAATTCTCCTTTATTGATCCGTACATTAAAACCATTAGCCGCCACTACACCGTTCGGGTACTGTTTAAAAACATCCTTCATTTCTATCATTCTAAAACCACCTAAGTCTTTCATTTCTTGTTGAATCTATAACAATAAACCATTTTTTTAGGGAAAAATCGCAAAATCTATCGAATTTTCAACTCAAAACTCATTATAGCATTGAATATCTTTTTATCATTGAAAATTTATGTTACATTTTGATTTCACTTTGTAAAGAAATGATCGCCGAAAAGTCCGCAATGCAGGCTGAGGAAGATAAGCGAAAGAACACAACCGTTCCCACAAAAAAAGCCAAGTGCTTCCATCGCACTCAGCTTCCTTTCTCCTTTAAGCAAAAATCTCTATCTTCTCCATTAAATGGGTTGCCTCCATAACCGTCATAATAATTTCAACCTCATTTTATTTTTTATTGGCCAGCCATTCAGCTATTTTTTCGGCGTCTTTTCCTTGCACAATTTTTGGAGGCATTTGTCCGCGGCCATTTTTCAAGATATTTAAGATTTCCTCTTTGCTATACTTAGAACCAACTTTTTGCAAAGAAGGACCGACCCCGCCTTTTAAATTTTCTCCATGACAGCTAATGCACTTATTGTTGTAGATCTGCTGCGGGTCATTTCCTTTATTAGCCGATTCTTTTGAAGCATTATCGCCATTGCCTCCTCCACAAGCGGCAAGCAGAAACGATGTTCCAAGTATAAGCCCCATTAACTTTTTCATTTTTATCCTCCTTTGTGATAATAATAGAACTACTAAGAAATTATACCAATTTTATTTCGCTTTGAAACCGTCCCACACCCTTCCATTCTGCGATAGCATCACGGAAATGCTGTAGAACCATCCTTTTCACAAATTGTTTCCATTTCGTGAAATTCCGTTGAATCTGACAAAAAACCGATTTTCTATTTTTTATTATGAACACAATGAATGAAAAAAATCTTCCTATGATAAATATTCTACAAACGTCATACCAACTTCTTCTTTAAACAATCGGCTGAAATAGGATGGACTTAAGTATACTTGATCTGCTATTTGTTTTAATGTAAGAGAGCAGCCATAATTCAATTGAATATATTGAATAGCGCTTTCAATAAAGGTTTTTTAGTCTGAAGTAAAATGGCTATTCCCCTTGATCGATTGATGAAGTTCTTGGTTGAGTCCTCGAGGCAAAACCCGTTCCAATGCTCGATACAATTCATTTTTGGAAAGCGGTTTCAACAGATAAGCTGAAAATCCTGAGTTGATCGCTTCTTGTACAAGCTCAAACATTTTCAAATGCGACACGATAATAACGGGCAAATCTGAATATAATTGCAGCGCAGATCGTCCAAATTTTATACCATCCATGTCTGACAGCGAAATATCTAAAATCAACGTGCTCGGACGGCTTTGTTTTAAAAGAACCATCCCTCTTTGAGCCGTATTCGCCTCGAAAATAGTCAGAAAACGAAATTTGCTTTTCTCGATGAACGTTCTCCTTTCTTTTCTTGAATGTTTGTCGTTATCGACAATTAAGACTTCAGCCAATTGTTACCCTCCTTGTTAATATGATAGATAAAATGATCTTTCCATTGTTTTAAAATTTCACTTTCTTATTTTTAAATTTTTTCACTTTGAAATTTACTGAATAATAGTAGTTCAAAAAACAATATTGAAAAACAGTCCATAAATTTAAGCTTTCACCAGATAAAATTCAACATTTTCTCCAAAGTATCTCCTTCTATTTGCAAAATTCAATCAAGAATAATAGGTATTCGTGGAAAAGCAGATACTTATATTATAAATCTAAATACTATTTCCATAAAAATAAAAATGAAATATAAACACCACAAAATACAATGCATAAAATGGAAAGAAATATCCGAAAAATACTGCAGAAAGAGGCAGCTGCGGCATTTCCTTTATCATAGCGGAAAAAAAGAATCGTAGAGCGGTTTAATCGTTTCGTGCTCACCTCGTAAGCGAGCAGTTCATAAATGAAGATTTTTAAATCAAGCAAGAGGTTCAATAAGAGCGTTTGTTTAGTGGTTTTTGTACGGATACTTCCATTTTACTAAATAAAACCATTCTCTTTTTCATGTCAAAATAAGAGGTCGCCCCTGAACGAACTGGATTCGTTTTAAGGGTCGGCCCCACCTGTGTTCTGCTTCCCTTTAGCCGTCTCGACATTTCGATTATACGCCGTCAGCTGAAGATAGACATTCGTTCAAGTCGGCCTTATAACACAATATGCCGAGTAGTAGGCTCCAATAGTTAACGAAAGCCATTATTTCAGCCGAGAACGAAGATAGGCATCGATAAACATATCGATTTCACCATCCATTACCGCTTGTACATTTCCGGTTTCTGTATTGGTACGATGGTCTTTCACCATGGAGTACGGATGAAATACATAGGAACGTATTTGGCTTCCCCAGCCAATTTCCTTTTGTTCGCCGCGGATTTCTGCCAATTCTTTTTCCTGCTCTTCCAATTTTTTTTGATATAATTTCGCTTTCAACATGTTCATCGCCCGTTCGCGGTTTTGAATTTGCGAACGTTCTGATTGGCACGTCACAACAATACCAGTCGGCAAGTGGGTAATTCTGACCGCGGAATCGGTTGTGTTGACGTGCTGTCCGCCCGCACCGCTTGAGCGATACGTGTCGATTTTCAAGTCTTCATTGCGAATTTCAATTTCTACTTCCTCATTAAATTCCGGCATCACATCACAAGAAACAAAAGAAGTGTGGCGCCGTCCAGATGAATCAAATGGAGAAATGCGTACAAGACGGTGGACTCCTTTTTCAGCCTTTAGGTAGCCGTAAGCATTATGTCCTTTAATTAACAAGGTAACACTTTTAATGCCTGCTTCATCTCCAGGCAGGTAATCAAGCGTTTCGACTTTATATCCTTTCTTTTCCGCCCATCTTGTATACATGCGAAGGAGCATAGAGCCCCAGTCTTGCGATTCTGTTCCTCCAGCACCGGGATGTAGTTCCAGTATTGCATTATTTTTATCGTATGGTTCGCTTAACAGCAGCTCCAATTCATATCGATTCAGACGTTTTGTGAAATCTTCCAGCTCTGATTCCAATTCTGATTTTAATTCTGCATCGTTTTCTTCTTTTACAAGATCATAGGTTAAATCAAGATTTTCTTGCGTTTCTAAAAGATCTTTATACTCTTTGACAAGATCTTTTAGTCCATTGGCTTCATTGATGATGGTCTGGGCTTTTTGCTGGTCGTTCCAAAAATCTGGCTGCATCATAATGTCATCCAATTCCGCAATGCGCGCTTCTTTATTTTCTAAGTCAAAGAGACCCCCTAAAATCCGCTAATCTCTTAGCTGTTTTATCCAGTTCATTTCGAATCTCAAAAAGTTCCATCATTCTCACCTCATTGTTCAATCTCGTAGCTATTTGTATTCTAGCTCCACCTAAATTTACCAGGTAGGAGAGCCGCCTTTTCTAATCTCAGTAGAAAAGAAAAGGCGGCAAAAGATTCTCTGTTGGAAAACGATTATCCTGCCGTTTTACCGTGGCAGTTTTTATATTTTTTGCCGCTTCCGCATGGACACGGATCGTTGCGGCCGATATTGACTTTCTTGCGGAATGGCTGGCGTTTTACTTTTTCACCGTCTTCTTTTGGATTGACCGCTTGGCCTTTCGCCACTTCTTGTCGTTCCAAATTGTTGTGGATTTCCGCTTTCATAATATATTTTGCCGTTTCTTCTTCAATCGCTTTAATCATAAGCTCAAACATCTGATAACCTTCATTTTGATACTCGCGAAGCGGATCAATTTGCCCGTAGGCACGCAAATGGATGCCTTCCCTGAGCTGTTCCATAGCATCAATATGGTCAATCCATTTGGAGTCGACCGCGCGCAGAAGAATGACTTTTTCAAATTCGCGCATCTGTTCTTTCGATAGGCTCTCTTCTTTTTCATCGTAGCGTTTCTGCACTTTCGAAAAAATCAGATCCACCATCTCGTCCGGCTCTTTTCCAAGCAAATCTTCTACTGTGACATCTCCTTCTGGAAGAAGATTGGCATTGACATAATCAATGATCCCTTGCAAATTCCACTGTTCCTCGTCTTCTGCGTCAGAAGCATGGGACTGAATCACTCTTTCAAGAACAGAGCGAATCATATTCTCAATAATAGAACGTAAATTGTCCGATTCCAACACTTCATCACGCTGTTTATAAATGATTTCCCGCTGTTGGCGCAGGACATCATCGTACTCCAATAACCGCTTCCTGGCATCAAAGTTATTGCCTTCCACACGTTTTTGCGCAGATTCGACCGCTCTTGTGACCATTTTGCTTTGAATAGGCTGAGAATCATCCATTCCGAGACGCGCCATCATGTTTTTCAAATTATCAGAGCCGAAACGCCTCATTAACTCATCTTCCATCGATAAATAAAACTGGGTCACCCCTGGATCGCCTTGGCGTCCTGAACGTCCCCGGAGCTGATTGTCGATCCGGCGAGACTCATGCCGTTCTGTCCCGATCACGGCAAGTCCGCCTAATTCGCTTACCCCTTCGCCCAGCTTAATATCGGTTCCGCGACCGGCCATATTCGTTGCGATGGTGACAGCCCCTTTTTCCCCTGCATGGGCGATGATTTCCGCTTCCCGCTGATGGTTTTTGGCGTTCAATACGTTGTGGCGGACACCTTTTTTTGTCAGCATCTTCGACAACAATTCAGATGTTTCAATGGCCACTGTCCCTACAAGCACAGGCTGACCTGTCATATGGCGCTGATAAATATCTTCCACTACTGCGCGAAATTTCCCTTCCATCGTTGCATAGATCAAATCAGGACGGTCTTCACGGATGACAGGCTTATTGGTAGGAATGACAATGACTCTCATATTGTATATATTGCGAAATTCTTCTTCCTCCGTCTTTGCCGTTCCGGTCATCCCGGCTAGTTTCGCATACATCCGAAAATAGTTTTGGAACGTGATCGTGGCCAACGTCATGCTTTCGTTTTGAATTTTCAATCCTTCTTTTGCCTCAATGGCTTGATGCAGCCCGTCGCTGTAGCGGCGTCCTTTCATCAAGCGCCCTGTAAATTGATCGACAATGACAATTTCCCCGTCTTGAACGACGTAATCCACGTCACGGTGCATGCTCACATGAGCTTTTAAAGCTTGGCTGATATGATGGTTGAGTGTAACATGTTTTAAATCAAACAAGTTATCAATTCCAAAATATTTTTCCGCTTTGTTGATGCCTTCTTCTGTCAGCAGCACGGCTTTCGTTTTTTCATCGTACGTATAATCCTCATCGCGTTTTAACGTTTTGACAAACGCATTGGCTTGGATATAAAGCTGAGTGGATTTTTCCGCTTGTCCGGAAATGATTAACGGTGTACGGGCTTCATCGATCAAAATCGAGTCTACTTCGTCGATGACAGCGTAGTATAGAGGGCGCTGAACTTTATCTTCTTTATATAAAACCATGTTATCTCGCAGATAATCAAATCCAAACTCGTTATTTGTCCCGTATGTAATGTCTGCTTGATAAGCGGCTTTTTTCTCTTCTTTTGACATGCTGTTTAAGTTAAGCCCTACAGTGAGTCCAAGAAATTCATAAAGCTTGCCCATTTCCGTGGCGTCCCGGGAAGCTAAATATTCGTTTACCGTCACAACGTGGACACCTTTTCCAGCGAGAGCATTTAAATAAACCGGCATGGTGGCGGTCAACGTTTTCCCTTCACCTGTTTTCATTTCGGCTATATTGCCTTCGTGAAGGGCAATGCCCCCCATAAGCTGAACTTTGTAAGGATACAGGCCGAGAACTCGCCGGGCCCCTTCCCGTACAACGGCAAAAGCCTCTATTAATAAGTCATCTAACGATTCTCCGTTTTGATGACGCTTTTTAAATTCTTCCGTTTTGGCACGAAGTTGATCGTCAGAGAGCTTTTCCATTTCAGAACTAAGTGCGTCCATTTGGTCAGCCATCTTTTCCAGACGTTTGACCTCGCGTTTGTTGGCATCAAATAGTTTATTTAGTAGTCCCATTCATTGTACTCTCCTTTATTAGCTTTCAAAACTCTCTTCTGACTAAAATGTGTATCAACACTGGATAAGAAGATCGAACAAAAGTGTTTGCATGTGATCAACCATTTATAAATGAAGATCACTGCACTTTTCCACTATTTTATAATACCACTGCAGCTATACAGTGACAACTTTTGTAAATAGCGTCCGACAGTGTGGAAATAAACCTTCTTAGTGTGAAATGATGCGAGAATCGCTGTTTTTTTTCCAAAACAAAGAGCCAGACTTCCTCCGAAAGCACAACGTACGTCTATTGACGATCCAACACCCATGTGCTTTATCTTTTAAATCGGAGCAGTCTGGCCCTGTAATCAGCCTCTTATGAACAATCTTTAATTCGTTTCAATTAAACCATATTTGCCGTCTTTTCGGCGGTATACAATATTGGTTGCATTTGTTTCGGCGTCTGTGTAAATGAAGAAATTATGCCCTAGCAGATTCATTTGTAAAATAGCTTCTTCACTGTCCATCGGCTTTAAGCTAAATTGTTTTGTCCGGACAATGGGAAGTTCGCTCTCTTCTTCAGCATTTGACTCTCCACTTTCATTGATGGTGAAAAGCTCTTTTGTACTTCCTTGTTCTCTCAGTTTTCGATTTACTTTCGTCTTATGTTTGCGAATTTGACGTTCGAGCTTGTCGACAATTAAATCGATTGCTGCATACATGTCTTGATTGCGTTCTTCTGCGCGGAGCACAAGATGCGGAAGGGGAATCGTAACCTCCACTTTCGCCATTTTATCTGGATAAACTTTCAAATTTACATGAACGTTTGCATCTGGAGTTTCATTAAAATAACGTTCTAATCTTCCAATCTTTTTTTCGGCGTATTCACGGATTGCCGGAGTGACTTCAATGTTTTCGCCTCGAATGTTGTAGTTCATCATGCAAACTCCTCCTTTTGTGCAAGAAGCTAAAAGCTATATGTATATATTTCGTTTTTCCCTCTTTCTTTCCTGCCTAATCTTCGAAAAAACTGTGTCCTTTTTTTGTCCAATTTCTCTATGGTTTAAAGGATACCTCATTTTTTTCAAAAGGCGGCTGACTTCTCTTCATAAGAAAAAAACGGTCATAAAAGTGAAAAGGGTTGTCCCAAAAACCCCTTTTAAACAAGAAAATGCGTTGAGACTTTATAATACGAGAAGAAAAAATCGTACTCATTTTATGGCATTATCGATAATCACGAAATGTACTCGCTTTCCGAAGGCGTCTCAAAGCCTCCTCGCTCGTCCCTCGCTGCGGGGTCTCGCTTGGCTCGCTTTCCCCGCAGGAGTCTCGCAAATTTCGCGATCATCACATTAAAATGTAACATAGCCCAATGCAAAAAAAATCGCCTTTTCCATTACATGTAAACGCCGAGCTAACATTAAATGGAGGCGATTTTTTTAAGTCACTATTCAGCTAATTTGACTGATTGTAACATGATACACAAAAAAAGGTGTCCCTGGGTCAATAACTGACTTTTGGGACAGCCCTTTCTAATGGACTATATACGATTTGAAAGTGTTTTGAATTTCACGAAGCCAACAGACAAAAGCAGGGTACAATACATATTCCATCATCCGTTCTTGTTCGGACGCAGCATGTTCATTTTCTATCAAAGCTTTCATATGATCTTCTAAAGTTTGAAAACCAGAAACAGCCTCTAAAGCCTTTTGATCTTCTTGTAAAAACTCAGAAATGGTTTTATTGGCAAAATGAATTTCGTGAAAAGCATGAATCACGTCTTTCAGCATCGTTTGAACAGATCCGGGATTTCGTCCTTGAAGAAAACCGGAAATAATCCAAACCAATCCTTCATCAATCGTTTCCAAAAGCTGAAGATAGTCTCTCAGCAATTGAAATTGATTTTCTGTCAAATATACTTTTGGCAATCTTTCCACCTATTTTCTTTTATCATAAAACACACCATCCATTGGCAAAGATGCATACGGATTCATATACTTTCGCATATTTTGCTTTTTGTTGTGAATTCCATGAATGCTTTGTTTGATCTCTGCTTGAATTCCTTTTAATGCTTTTTGAATCACATCATTCCATTTCATGATGGTTTGGACAAGCGTCTTTTCCTCCGCAGTAAATGGGGGTTTGAGGCTTTTTAGGACCTGCTCCCGCTCATCGAGCAAATCAAGCAATTTCTTGATCCATTCATCTCGATCTGCTGCTTGCGGCTTTGCTTGAACATGGTAAAACAATTGCTGCGTGATATAAAAACAGGTCCGCATGTCTCCCATTACACTCGACCGCCTGACCCGTACTGCTGTTTCCGGTGTTCCTGTACCGCTTGTTTCCATGTATCACGCAGTTCCGTAATGAATTCCATCACCTCATCTATTATCTCGAGATTGTTTTTTACATTGGCTTCAATGAGACGGCGATTCATATAATCATATACAGCCATTAAATTTTTGGACAGTTCTACATCCATATTTAACGTAACCATCAATTCACGAATAATATTTTTCGCTTTTTGGATGTAGGTGTTTTTCTTTTCAAAATTTTTGGCTTCGATCGCTTTCTTTGCCTGAAGCAAAAATTTCAGGCAGCCATTATAAAGCATTAACGTCAACTCGCCAGGCGATGCAGTAGAAACAGCATTCGTTTCGTAAGCTTGGTAGGGATTATTGATTGCCATGTTCGTATCTCTCCTTTAGTAGTCTGTGATTGTTTCTGTCCATAGTCCATTTTTAATGACCTTTAAGAGCCCGGGAAGACTGTTCATCACAAGCGGGACAATCCGCCCCGCTTACCCAGTTTTCTCCTTACTTGCCGCCAGAAAGCATCTGCGTTAAATATAACGATTGCTGATTAGCTTGTTGAATCGCCTGTTCCATTGCATTGAATTGATTGTAATAGCGGTTTTCCAAGTCATCCAATCGGCTCTGCATATCATTTACGCGATTGTTAATATCATCTAATTGACGGCCGATCGAAAATTGCTGGTTGGTCGAATACGAATTGCCGGCTTTATCCTTTAATTGATTCATCGCATTATTGACCGTATCATACAGCTGCTGGACAATGCCGCCATCGCCACGGAAAAGATTTTCAACCGATGTCGGATCATTTTGGATCGCTTGTTTCAACTTCGCTTCATCAATGATTAATTTTCCGCCGTCTAAAAAGTTGCTTGAAGTCGTAATGCCGATTTTGGCTATTTGGTTATAGTTTGTGGAAATGGAATCATTTTGGACCGTACTGTAAAAATTGGTGCGCATCTTGCTTAAAAGGCCCGTTAAAATCGGATCGTTGCGCAAAAGACCGCTTTTCGCCTTTTCATCCCATTGCTCCTGCTGCTTGTCCGTCAATTGCTCCCGCTGGTCATCTGTCAAAGGCGGATAATCTCGATATCGTTCCTCCGACGTTTTCTTACTAATCTTGTCGATCAAATCATTATATTTATCTATAAAGTCTTTTATATTTTTATACACGGTATCACTGTCATTCGTCACCGATACGCTGACCGGTCCATCAAACGTTTGTTTAAGAGTAAAATTGACCCCATTAACTGTAAATGTGTTGGAATTGCGCTCAGTATCTAAGCCGTTTAAAGTAAACTTAGCGTTTTGCCCTTCTTGAATCCTAACGTAAGTACCCGTATAAGTATTCGTAGAAGTGTCCAGTGTAGTAGCATCGCTTGTATCCAAACTAAGCGCCTTGGCAAATTCTCCGGTAATTTGAAGATCCGATTTTGTACTATCGGGGTTAAATTTTCCCGTTTCTGTCCGTACAACAGACATTTTCCCTGAAAAAGAATCATAGAACATGTTGACACCGGCGCTGGAAGAATTCACTTTATTAATGACGGTATTCAATGAATCGCTCCCTTGAACAAGGAATTTTTCCGTTACTTCCCCTTTAGATGTCCAAGAATCAATGGAAAAAACGCTGTATTTTTGTGTACTGTCTGTTGTTATATAATCTACTTTAATGGTGCTGTCTTTTGTCAATGGATTTTTAAATTTTAATGCAGCATTGCCATTTTCATCAACATAAACATAAACATCTTTATCACCTAGCGTAGCGTTTGGGTCTGTAACAACGTTATATGTCTGCCCGTTCACCTTAACGTTCCAATCAGAAAAAGTGCTTGAATTAAAGTTTGTTTCTCCCAATTGAAAGGTTGTTCCATCTGCTGTTACAGTAATCGATTTTGTTGCAACACCGCCCTGTTTCCAATTTGGACTGGTAACAAATGCTTGGTCTTGCAAACTTGTAGTCGGGTCAAATTTGGTAGGATCGGCTGCGATCGAATTATTTGCTGTAACTGTCGCAGCACTGGCCAATTGTGTCACTTTGGAAATGCTGTAAGAGGTCAGTCCTGCTGCACTTGATGCCGTCGCTGTCACTTTTGTGTCGTCGGATGATGTTACTTGACGAGCGCGATAATTTGTCGTCAGCTTCATTTGTGTGAGGAGGCTTCGGAAATCGAGAAGGGCAGAATTCATATCGCGGTAATCATCTCTCTGCCATTCGAGAATTTGTTTTTGCTGCTTTAACTTATCCAATGGCACTTTTGCCGCTGTCATTAACTGTTTCACCATGGAATCAATGTCCATGCCGCTGGCGAGTCCTGTGATTCGTGTTACCATATTTCCCACTCTCCTAAATTTTCTTATCTACTAAAATTCCTAAATAGTTTGCCATCGCCGCATAAATATCTAGCAATTTCTTTGGCGGGATTTCTTTCACCACTTCGTTCGTTTCATCGTTCACAATCTTCACATAATATTCTTTCAATTGATCATGCAACACAAATTTCAAATGAGTGTTGGATGATTTTAAAAAATGATTCATGCTCTCGACAATCTCTTGTACTTGCTCTTTTGAGTGACTTAGTTGAGGGAAAGCTGGCTGTTGAGTCATCGTTGTTTGATCTTCAGCTGTCCGTTTCAGTACGTCTTGCTGCAACGTCACTGCCTGATAAATCAATTCCGAATTGGCTACTTTCTCAACCATTTTCCGAACCACTCCCCTCTGATAACTCTACATCCTATTCTTTTTATCGTCAGCGGCCGGCTTTTTTTTATCTTTCTCTCTTATAATTCATGCTTAAGGTAAATAATTTTGGAGGAATCACCATGTCTGATATTTTGAATTCAAGACTCCAAGATGAAACAATGATGTTCTGTTCATTAAACTCTTACCTAAAATAAGCTGTTTGCCTAAAACAATATTAGAACAAACGCATATTTTAAAGTGAGCTGTTAAGCTGAGTAAAATGAGGAGGAATGAAAATGCACCCTGATATGATCAGTGACGAAAGAATAATTGGAAGACCATTTGGGTTTGGGTTCGGAAGACCTTTCGGATTTGGAAGGCCATTTGGATTTGGCAGACCGTTTGGGTTTGGCCGACCATTTTTCGGAGGATTTTTAGGAGGTTTAACTTCAGCAGCTTTACTTTCTCCTTTCTTATACGGTCCAGGCTTTGTTTATGGGCCTCCCTACGGATACGGAGGATTCGGGGGATACGGTTACCCGTACTGGGGCGGCGGCTTCGGCTGGTAATCACAGACAATATAAAAAGGGCCATCGGCTTTTCGACTTTTTTGAATTGCGAAGCCTTGGCTCTTTTTTACTTTAAATAGCCCTTTTTATAAATTCACAATTATGCCGAAGTTTGCTGTTGCAAAAAATAAAACCATACAGATTGATCTCTCTAAAGATAACCTATATCCGCTGTCTAACGGTGTATAGTTTTTTTGATAATAATTCTAACTCCTGTTTGACATTCAATATCTCTGTAAACTTGTGAGGCAAATGGTGAAACCCTGATTCCAGCCCTTTCAGTCCACCGGCAATAGAAGCAATGGTATCGCTGTCACCACCTCTATTAGCTGCTTCGATCACTACTTCTTCAAACGTATGGCAATTCCAAAGCCAATGCAATACCCATATTAACGTATGGACTACATAGCCATCAGGAGGGCAATCTGGCTCTTTACGAAAGCAAACAGAAGAATAGCGCGTATTCATCACTTCTTTTTCAATGGACGTTTTCAAATTTTCCCCATTTAACAATCGAAACGCTATTTTATTATAGATTAAACAAGCTTCTGCTGCTTCATCGGCGTAATGGGTCATTTTTGATTGCAGAAAGGTAATCTTCTCCATCATCTCTTGATTGGAATAAGCAAGCGCCACCGGGAGGCATCTCATTAAAGATCCGTTGCCGCTGCTTTTTCCTTGTTGCGCACAATGAACGTGAAACGCCGTTTGAAACCAATCTCCTTGATAATGAGAAAGAACAAGGCTTATCGTTCGTCCAACTCCCTGCGGATTCCGACGATGCCATTTTAAAAATTCCTCTCCAATAGCTGGAATTGGGTTTTCTGGATTTTGGATGATTCCGTTGGCAACGGCAATCATCATGTCCGTATCATCCGTTGCCTCCCCTGGGTTTAATGACAGCCAGCCGCCTCCGATAATCGTTTTGATTTTCCCGTACTTTTCTTTAATTTCTTCTTTATTCATACATTCGGTAGTCGCTCCGAGTGCATCACCCACTGCCGCTCCAAACAATCCTCCTTGAATTTGGTCAAGCACTGTTAATCCCCCCATGCTACATGCCGTCTATCCAATAAAATTCCTTTTATTTTTAAGTAGGCAAAACGCCTATTTCTTTTGTTTGCAAGATATTCGCCCAGCATTTCTCTCCGCATTTGCATATGATTGATTGAGCTTGCAAAATTATAACAAAATTCTAAGGAGGAAAAGGTATGTCTTTTATCAACAATGAAATGAATGGATTCTTTCCTGAATATCCTTTAGAAGAAGAACGTGTAGACGGTTATCCTTATGGCGGCTATCCAGGCATGGGAATGGGGTATCCTTACGGGCAGTACGGATATGGACATCATTATCCTGGATATGGTCACTATGGACATTACGGATATCATAATGGATATGGACATCATTATCCCTATCATCCGCACCATCATTACGGAGGCGGATGGTACGGCGGACATGGCGGATATGGAGGATATGGCGGATATGGAGGATATGGCGGAGGCGGAAGGTAGCAGTAGTATGAAAGATTTCAACCAAAACGTTTCAACCGTCGTTTAATAATTGGATGGCATCCATTTTGCGTGATCAGGTTGTCGAGTAATCCTCGAAAGCCTGATCCGCTATCTTACTCCGTTTATTAAGAGAAACAAGGGTAAATGTGAATCATTACATATATCTACCTAGAATACTGTGAAGATGCTCCCATTCATTTCAGTTTACGCAGAGAAACGGTTGATTTTGTTTTAAGCTAAAGAATCTTTTGAAGAAAAACAAATTCGTTTCTGCGTCAAAATACTCGGGTTTATAGCCAATAAATGTATTTTCGTTTTTGCAAAGGTGGCTGCCATCCCAAATCTCCTTTTGCCGCATTGGCAAAAATCAAAAAAATGAATATACTTTCTTTATTCGTTTTTTGGCGAGGCAATGATGGAAAATAGATCGGCGATTCCTTGTGATGCTTCGGCGTTTTCCGCTTGAATTTCCAAATAGACTTCTTTTCGGTGGATATCGACATGTTTTGGAGCTTCGATCCCGATTTTCACTTGATCTCCTTTAACCCCCAAGACAGTGATCTCTATATCATCGCCAATTTGAATCGTCTCGCCCTTTTTTCTTGTCAGCACCAGCATCTTGATTCACCCTCTCTCGAGCGCAAATAGGGGGGTTCGCACATTGTATTTTCCGTCATTTAAAATGACTTGTTTTCCTTTTCGATTCGTCTTGTTTAAAATGAGAGGGGCCTGAAGGTTGGCAGTTGTGTTTTGAAACGGCTCTTTCACCGTTAAAATAACCAGCACTAGGACTTCTTCTTTCTTTTTTACATCCAGCTGATCTAATGTCAAATCATCAAGCGCAAATTGATAGTCTTTAAAAAAGACAAATGGATCGGATACCACAAATGCTAGCTCAGGCGTTTGAACCGATTGAAGAATCCAATATACTTCATTTTCCGGAAGCGGCAGCAAGACAAATTCCTTTTCCTCCAAAAAGCCTGGAATCCCTTTTTCAAATTGCCAAATATCGGCTTTTTGCACTTCTATTTTGCCGTGATACTTCGTTTCGATCATCATTGCCCTCTTCCTTTATTCTAAATTTCTTGTTCGTAGTGGATCCCTTTGTATTTTAAATGGACAAAATCAATTTTCAATGATGGGTACTGGGCCATCTGGATGGAAACATTTCCAGGTTGATAATCTATGATTGGTTTTTTTGCTTTCGTATGATTTTCTGCTTTATGCAAATCCCAATCGATTTTTAATTGATCGGGTTCATAATGAATTTTTACGCTGAAATATGGCGGGATAAAACCAATGTTAAATTGGTGCTCAGGGCGCTCGCTGTTGCGTTTCGCTTGTTCGGCCAAAGGATTTCCTTTATGTTCAATCTCCATCAATTCACGCCCATCTTCCGCACGTCTTGCAATCCCTTCCAGCCAGTCTTGGTACCCGATTTCGGCAGCTTCTTCTATTCGTTTAGAAATAGGCTTTAAATCCATCGATTCCCATGCTTTCGTTTGATCAATGGTTAAACCGCCTCTTGTCCGTTCAATGTGAAGTTCAGCTTTCGCCTGTTTCAGATCGAGCTGAGCAGGAGGCTGTTCAATCGTTTGTTTAGGAGGAGTCGTGGCAATAGATATTTGCGCTTTTTGCGACTGGATGCGAATTTGCGGAAATTCCACTTCTTTTCACCTCGTGATGAACCAGTTGGTTTTTTCAAAGGGGGATCCTCTCGCCATTCTTCCTGCCTCTTGCAGGGAGATAAACTGGCAGCCCAATTAGCGAATCTAAAGCTTGCAAATCGATATGAAAGCATCTATTGATGATGGCTGATCAAGTCCTTTGCAAAAAAGGGCCAACTCGAATAGGAGTCAGCCCCGCCAGCCTTTTACGTCAAAAAGTCCATCAATGTCGGCTGAAGAACTCTAGCACCTACTGCTAACGCTGCACGGTGAACGCTTTCCTGTGCCGTTAAATCCGTAATGGCTTTCTCGTAGTCCACATCTTCGTTATCCGAAAGAACTTTTGTGGCAATGACCTCTTGGTTATCTACACGCGATTCCATCATTTCGAGTCGGTTTTGACGAGCCCCAAGGTCAGCACGGGCATTATTGACCGCATCCAGATGTTGGTCGATTTTATCCAAATAGCCTGCTGGGTTGTTGCCCTGGTCAAGTTGATCTGTAAGATTCTTTAAATCTGAAAATAAATCAGAACCAAACACTTTTTCTCCCGGTACATTTACTGGCAAATAAATTCCTTTCGAAAGTTCGATTTCAACCGGCTGGGTTGTTGTTGGAAACGTTCCATTGCCATTATTCGCTTGAAGATCTACCGGCTTTGTGGTCGTATCCGCCCCATTAAACAAATATTTATCTCCAAATTTCGTATTCGCAACCTCCGCCAAATGGTCGCGAAGTTGTTTAATTTCCGCTGAAATGGCCTGTCTTTGAGAAGCATCATATGTATCATTGCTGGCTTCCACTACAAGTTCGCGGATTCTTTGCAAGGCTTGTCCCGCATTATCTAGGGCTGCGTCCGAGTTTTCTATCCAATTGTACGCTTCGGAAAAATTCCGTTTATATTGCTGCACTTCTGATAGGTTCGTACGATAAGAAATGCCTTTCATGACCACCACTGGGTCATCGGAAGGACGATTGACCTTTTTCCCGGTGTAAATTTGATTTTGGAATTTCGACAGCCGATCATAGCTGGAGCTTAGATTGCGAAGCATATTGTTGGAAAGCATAGATTGAGTTACACGCATATACATTCACCTTCCTTACCGGCCTACAATGCCCATTCCGTTGATGACTTTGTCAAGCATTTCATCAATGACCGTAATATTGCGGGCAGCAGCATTATAGGCATGCTGATATTTGATGAGATTCGTCATTTCTTCATCCAATGACACGGAGCTGACAGATTGTCTTCGTTCATCCGCTGACTGAAGAAGCGCATTGCTGTTATTGGACAGCCGCTGAGCCTGCTGGGAATCAACGCCGAGACCGCCGATGATTCCTTCATAATAAGAATTAATCGTACCTGTAGTAATCGGGACATTTACTTGACCTGCACCATTTCCAAAATTCAATTGGACTGGATTGTTGTTGCTGTCTTGAACTCCTACAAGAGTATAAGGCTGAGATAAATCCATCGAAAAAATATTACCTAAATTAATCGCATTTTTTCCGTCTCCTGATAATTTATTGGAAGAAGCTGCGATATCTTTTGTTCCTATATTTGAGTTTAATTGAATATATTTTGCTGCACCATCAATACTCGTACTCGGTAAACCATTAAAAGTAAAAAAGGTATCGGTACCTTGATTTTGGTTTAGATCATACCCTTTTTGATGGACCGTATTAAACAATGTCCCGAACGTATAAGCAAGCTTATCCAATTTATCTTCCATGTCCGGATAAATGCCCGCTGTTATCGGATCTCCATTCGTATCTACACCGACTTTATAACCATATGATTCAATTAATCCTCGCAACTTTCCTTGAGAAAAAGTTACATTGCCATTTTGATAAAAAGAAATCGAAGCCACTGACTGTCCAGACACGATATCATTGTCCATTCGAGACAGATCATCCGGTTGATAAACCACTAAATTGTCTATAGGACCTGTCACCGTGCTTGTAAATTGATTTGGTTGATTGGACGAAAATCCCAGCTGATTGAATTGACTGCCATCCACAATCGTTACTTCGTTGTTATTGGAATCTTTAACGGGGGCACCATTCGCATCCAAAAGCGTAATTTTATATTGCCCTTCCGCAATATCAAGAGCATTGCCCCCGGATGGAATTTTGTCCACTTTCACATTTAAATAGCTTGACAGTTGATCGACAAGACGGTCGCGCTCATCGTACAAGTCGTTCGGCAAATAGCCGTTTGGCTCCACTTCTCCAATCTGTTGGTTCAGTTCGGCAATTTGCTTCAAGATCGAATTGACATCTTTAATGCCAACCCTGATTTGATTGCCTAAGTCTCCTTGGATGTCGTTTATGGAGTTGGATAAATAATGAAACGTATCGACAACTCCTTGTGCCCGTTGAAGAACGACAGAACGAGCTCCTTCGTTTTCTGGATTGACGCTTAAATCTTGGAGAGATTGCCAAAATTGATTCATTGCGGCAGACAAGCCATCTGTATCGCTTGGCTCGGCAAACACATCTTCCAACCGGCTTAAAGCCGTCGAACGTGAATCCCAATAACCTAGTTTGTTATTTTCGCTGCGGTATTGTACATCTAAAAACTGTTCGCGAACGCGTTCAACAGAACCCGCTTCCACTCCTGTTCCCATTTGCCCCGGAATTTGAGGCCCGTTCATTGAAGCAGGGGGGTAAGGCTCTGTTTCGACAAAATTGACGCGCTGACGGGAATAACCCGGAGTATTGGCATTGGCTATATTATGGCTTGTTGTATATATAGCTGTCTGTTGAGCCATCATCCCCCGCTTAGCGACTTCTAAACCATGAAAAGTGGAAGTCATAAATATTCCTCCGTTTCTTTTATACTAGCTTCCATTAAGCCTTTGAATCGAAAAGAGACCGCCCTTGCCTTTCTTTCATTTTTTGATTGGGGTGGGAATACGTTGCATCCTTTGGCTGAGGATGAAGCAAGTTTAAACTGAACGTGATAAATTGAAGAGATTGATAAATTAATTGCTGGTTCAAATGATTTTGTTGTTTTAACGATTCCACAACGTCCATAAGCTTCTCTCGCAACTGGAACAGCTTTTCTTTCTCTTCATCCACGGCTTTCTCTAAGCAGTCAGAAATGGTTGCATTCTCCCGTCCCAGCCAGTTTGCCACCTCTTTTTTCCGTTCTCTCTCCATTGTCTGTATGGCGGCAATATATTTCTGTTCCTTAGCAAGCAGATTGTTTAGCCCGTCTACATCGTTCTCTTTTACAATCTTTTCTTTTTCCTGCTCCAATTCATACAGAATCTCATGAAGGGCATACAATTTTTCCATTATCGTAATAACTTGAGCAGCAGACATTTTCATCCCATCTTTCTATCCGCGGTAAAAACGAAGTATGCCTTTGGCAATTTCTTCCGGATGAGGCTTATACTCGCCGCTTTCAATCTTTTGCTTAAGCTCATTTACTTTTTTCTGTCGATCTCTTGTCAGCTGGGAGGCTTCCTGCATTTCTTTTGCTGCAGCGGAAATTTCGACTTTATCCTTCTGGGTATGTTCCGATTGCTTGGACTCATCAAACTTGTTCATAGCCTGTTTGTAAAGATTCACGCCGGATAAGCCGATAGGTTGGATCTTCATCCCATATCCCTCTTTTCTTTTCCGTTGTTCCTATGTTCATTATATCGGTTTGATTAAGAAAAAGTTTAGCAGCCGTTCATAGTTCCTTTTTCCTTTTTTCCATTATCTTTTCCTCTTTTCCGCCTTCTAAACAGCCCTGAATGATTTTTTCACAACTAGTTATTTCGTGTCATCCTTCGAGTAATAAGTAATATTTTTTTCCCGTTTTCTTTCCTGTTCTTTTTCAAACGTCTCTAAATCGTGGCGCAATTGATCGGCACAATCGGAACATAATTTTCCTTTTGTAATAATTTTCCCACAATTGTCGCACGGATATCCCATGTTTGGGAAAACGGCCGGCAGCAGTCTTCCTTTCCGCACCCATTTATAAATCAATTCTTCGTCCACTCCCGTCGCTTCCACTACCCTCGAGATGGTGGCGGCCCGATTTTCTCTTTTTCTCAAAAATTTATACACTTTGTCATAAAGATTTTCCTCTTCTTTATAGCAATTTTCACAAACGTCGCGAAAACTTGTTTTCATAAACAGCGACCCGCAGCGGGGGCAGTTTGAAATCTCACCCATTATTTCTTTCCTCCCGTTTAATCTCCTTTTTCTTAATATCGTCTTCCATTGCCAGTCATGAAGTTTTTTGATGTCAAAACGAATTTCCTGCCCATTTGAACCTATCCTCTTGCCAATGTCAAGGCGAGCACAGTTTGTGCACCATAGTTTTTTAGCACTTTGGCCGCATGTCTTAAAGTAGAGCCGGTCGTATAAATATCGTCCACCAGTAAAATCGTCTCGCCGGCAAGTGATACAGGGCGTATCATATAAAATACTTCCGGCAAATGAATTCTTTCAGTCCGTGACTTTTTCGATTGTTTTTCCGTATGGATGCGTCCTAACAGCTCTTCTGCAGCAAATCCCGCTTCCTCAATAAGTGCCTTTGCTTGGTTAAACCCCCGCTCCTTTAGACGTTCCTCGCTCAAAGGAATGGGGACAATCCTGTCAGGAGCCATCAATTGGATCTCTGCTCGTATTTCAGAAGCAAAGCAGTGCACTAAATGATAATCACCCCGATATTTAAAACGAGCCAACCACTCTTTCATACCTTTATTATAATAAAACAGCGATACATTTTTTGTTAAAACATTCCGCCAGTTTTCATCTTTCTCCCAGCGAACGCAATCCAAGCAGCAAAGCCTTTCAGAAGGACATTCTGAAAGCGGCCGCCCGCAAACGGAGCAGCGACCCCCACCACTTATTCGCTGAAATTGTTCTTGGCAATCCGAGCAAAGCGTGGGTTCTTCTTTTAATCGGAACACCGTCAGCCAAGAATGTCGAGAGAATTGCTCTTTCCCGCAATATAGACAATTCAATCAATCAACCCCTTTTTCTTTGCATCCCGGTTCATCCGTTCGATATGGCGAATAGCTTTGATGATTTCTCTCGTAAGTCCGTAATGAAAAAACATGATTTCTCCATCGGGATAATCAGCGCTTCTTCCCACCCGGCCGGATATTTGTACAAGTGCGCTTTCGTCAAAAATAGACTCCTCTGCTCCCACTACTGCTACATCAAGATTTGGAAATGTAACCCCTCGTTCTAAAATAGTCGTTGTCAACATAACTGGAATTTCTTTTCGGCGCATACCTTCTACCTTTTCGATGCGCGCGGGGTCTTCAGCGTGGACGGCTTCAATTCGAGAATGAAGCGTTTGAAACAAAGGGAGGGCGCTGTTTATCATACGAACGCTAGGAAAGAAAAGAAGAGCTTGCTTATTTCTTGCCAAACGGTTTTGTGTCCAGTCTTTCAGTTCTTTTGGAATACGGCCTTTTTCAAACGATTTTTTCCAATTCCCTATCCAGCGTACTTTTGGAACGGGGAGAGGATGGCGGTGATAACGGGCGGGTATAGAGACAAATTTTCTTTTTCCTTGCCGGCATTGCTGCTGCCATGTTTCATTGGGGGTGGCCGTTAAATAGATCATGGCCGAGGAAGGGTTGCGCGATTTTTCCACCGCATATTGCAACGTGGGATCATAGGAATAAGGGAAGGCGTCGACTTCATCTACGATTACAACGTCAAACGCTTCTTTGTATCGATACAATTGATGAGTTGTGGATATAACAAAAGAGCCGTATTCATTTCGCTGCGGACTTCCTCCGTACAACGCTGTAATAGGAATCAATGGAAAAACTTTTTGCAGCCTTGTGGCTAGTTCTAAAACAACATCTGTCCTCGGAGCAGCAATACAGACGCGCTCTCCTTTTTGAAGGGCAGCATTTATCCCGTAAAAAAGAATCTCTGTTTTCCCAGCTCCGCAAACAGCCCAAACCAATAAGTCTTCTTTCTTTTCTACCGCATTTTGAACGGCACAAGCTGCCGTTTCTTGTCCTTCGGATAAGCGGCCGTCCCACTGAAGCCACTCTTGACTAGTGATGGAATCGGGAGGCGGCCCTTTCCACGAAACTAAAGGAGTGCATTCGGATACACGCCCCATCACTACACAATGGCGGCAATAAACGCAAAACTTTTGACAATGGGCACAAGGAAAAGAGGCAAACATCTTGGGATCGCGATTTCCGCAGCGGGCGCAAACGTAAATTCGGCCCTCTTTGCGAATCCCGTCTTCCAATTGCAAATAACCGTTGTTTAGATGGTGTTGAATCAAATCTTGAGGAAATGAAAGTTCTGAAAGAAGCAAATGGCGGCCGGACAAAAAAAATTGGACAGAAGGAGAAAAACGGTTCATATTTCACCCCTATTTCAAAATGAAGAAGAAGATCGTTGAACGGCTTAAGGAGGCTGATATAATATAGCAGCCTCCTTCCGTGTTGGCTGAATAGAAAATGGTTTTTTTACCTAGAATAGCTTTTTCGCCCAAGTCATTCCTAAAGCTCCCTCGCCAAGATGGGTGCCAATTACAGGGCCGAAATAACTAATCTGGAATTGTGTTTCTGGATATTGATTCTTTAACTCTTCCATCCAGGCGGAAGCCTCCTGTTCGCGATTGGCATGGATAATGGCCGCTTGGAGGGGAATTCCTTTCTGATAGTCTTCTGAAAATAATTGTTCGATCCGTTTTAACGCTCTTTTTTTGGTACGGATTTTTTCAAAAGGGACAATGACTTTGTTCTCAAAGCGGAGAAGAGGTTTTACTTGCAGCAAATTCCCCACAAACGCTTGAGCTCCTGTCAGTCTCCCTCCTCTTTTTAAATGGGCAAGGTCGTCCACCATAAAATAAGCGCGGAGAGTTGCTTTCAATTCATCCAGCTTCTTCAATATATTTTGAGGCTCTATTCCTTCCCTTGCCATCCGACTTGCAGCCAGTACATAAAATCCTTGAGCGGCACAACTGATTTCAGAGTCATAAGAAAACACTTCAAGTCCATCGACCATTTTCGCTGCCGCAACAGAAGTTTGATAAGTACCGCTGATCCCGCTGGAAAGAAGAATGCAAACAGCAGCAT
Source organism: Caryophanales bacterium (assembly GCA_014896555.1). Classification (GTDB taxonomy): domain Bacteria; phylum Bacillota; class Bacilli; order Bacillales; family DSM-4216; genus Bacillus_O. Next base: position 38,047 of record JADBKC010000008.1, read on the forward strand.
CATATTCTTTTGCTAAATCTTCAAATAGCTCTACAAACTGACCGATGGAAGGCTGGGAAGTCGTGGGAAGCTTCTGTTCGTTCTGGACTTTTTCATAAAACTGTTCCGCCGTAATATCCACTTCTTCTCTAAACGACTCTCCGCCGATCACCACATTTAATGGAATCATATAAATGTTCCATTCTTTTCGCAGCGTTTCTGGAATATAAGATGTACTATCTGTTATAATCGCAATTTTCACTTGAACACCTCCTATACATTTGTTTGTTGACGGGACGAACTTCATCATATGAAATATTTTCTTTTGATGGTCCTTGAACAAATATATGTTTAAGGACCATAGAACCCGACTGTCGTTTTTTCAGTTGAGAAGTCGCGAACGACTTGCATATTATTGCCCATTTTCTCTATCATTGTTAAATGTGGTTTTTATTTTATCAGAAAACAAATATTTTTCATCTTTTTTCTGCAGCATAAATGAAAACGTTTTATAATTTTCTTGACATCTTGTATATACATGAATACAATAAAAGTAATTCTTGTATATACAAATTTAACTTCGTTTTCACATGGTGATGCAGCGTTTTCATAATATTTTAAGTTTTCTATCTTAAACTATTATTTTGGCTACCATTGAAAACGGTTACGGAGGGGAAAGAAATGAGTGAATATCGTGATTCTGTCCGACAAATCATTGAAGCGCTCGGCGGCAAAGAAAATGTCAACACTGCGACTCACTGCGTTACTCGTCTTCGTCTCGTTTTAAATGATGAAGAGAAAGTCGACAAACAGAAGTTAGAAAACATTGATCTTGTAAAAGGATCATTTTCTGCAAATGGACAGTTTCAAGTGGTCATTGGTCAAGGAATTGTGGATAAAGTATATGATGTATTCGTTCAAGAAACCGGCATCGGGACTACCTCGAAAGAAGAGGTGAAAAATGCGGCAGCCCAAAAAATGAATCCGCTTCAACGTGCGATTAAAGTATTGGCGGATATTTTTATACCGATCCTTCCAGCGATCGTTACAGCCGGTCTCTTGATGGGGATCAATAATATTTTAACAGGACAAGATATTTTTTACAAAGAGAAATCCTTTATAGAGGTTCACCAAAATTGGGCCGATATTGCTAGCATGATTAACTTGATTGCCAATACGGCATTTACATTCTTGCCAGCATTAATTGGTTGGTCAGCTGTAAAGCGGTTTGGAGGCAGCCCTTTGCTTGGGATCGTACTGGGCTTAATGCTTGTTCACCCAGATTTGCTGAATGCTTGGGGCTATGCTGAAGCGAAAGCAAAAGGCGCCATCAAGTATTGGGATTTATTCGGATTGAAAGTTCAGCAAGTCGGTTATCAAGGACAAGTATTGCCGATTTTGTTTGCTTCCTATTTGCTGGCAAAAATCGAAGTATTTTTGAACAAACGTGTTCATGACTCCATAAAGTTGCTAGTTGTAGCACCAGTCGCATTGCTCATTACCGGATTCGCCTCGTTTATTATCATTGGTCCAGCCACTTTCTGGCTTGGTAATGAAATTACGTCAGGGATTGTATGGATCTTTGACCACTTTGCATGGCTTGGTGGACTGATTTACGGAGGATTATATGCAGTCCTTGTCATTACGGGAATGCATCACACCTTCTTGGCCGTCGACTTGCAGCTGATCGGAACGACTGGAGGAACTTTCTTATGGCCAATCCTCGCTCTTTCTAATATCTCTCAAGGATCAGCAGCATTGGCGATGATGTTTTTGGCTAAGAAAAACCAAAAATTGCGCGGCCTTTCAGGAACCGCAAGCCTATCCGCTTATTTAGGAATTACGGAACCAGCGATGTTTGGTGTCAACTTGCGGTATCGCTACCCATTTATTAGCGCTCTGATTGGATCGGCCATTGCGGGCATGATTCTCTCCATTGGCAAAGTGAATGCTTTTTCCATCGGAGTTGGAGGTTTACCGGGATTTTTGTCCATTAAACATCCATTCTGGGGAACATTTTTCCTTGGAATGGGGATCGTGCTCGTAGTTCCATTTATTCTCACGATCATTTTTAGCAAATTTTCAAAAGAAGAAATTTAATGGAAACATTAGGGGTCAATCGCTTAGCCTTGACCCCTCTCTGTTTTGAACCACTTGAAAAAGAATTGTTAGTCAAATGGAATAGGAGTACTTTTTTCACATTGATTCCCTGTTCTACTACACCAAGAAAGGAGGAAGCACAGGAAGCGGTTTTGCTAAACGTTAGCTGTTCCCCTCTTATTTGAGGCGGGGTTTTCCTGTGCAGCGAAAATGAAGCAGCCATGGTGGAAAAAAGCTGTAGTATATCAAATTTATCCCAAAAGCTTCTATGATGCTTCCGGCGACGGAATTGGCGATATTAAAGGAATCACAGCCAAACTTGACTATTTAAAAACACTAGGCATTGACTGTATTTGGATTACTCCTATTTATCAATCGCCTCAAAGGGATAATGGTTATGACATAAGCGATTATTATTCCATCGATGAAACATACGGAACGATGGATGACTTTAACGAGCTTTTAAAAGAAGCCCATAAACGGGAAATCAAAGTGATCATGGATATAGTTGTAAACCATACTTCCACAAAACATTCATGGTTTATCGAATCGCGGAAATCGAAAGAAAGTCCGTACCGCGATTTTTATATTTGGAAAGATGGCAAAGAAAACGGCGAGCCCCCAACCAATTGGGAGTCAAAATTCGGGGGATCGGCTTGGCAATATGACGATGAGACTGGCCAATATTATTTGCACCTATTTGACGTGACACAAGCGGACTTAAATTGGGAAAACGAAACATTGCGAAAAAAACTATACAATATGATGCATTTTTGGCTTCAAAAAGGAGTCGATGGCTTCCGTCTCGATGTGATAAACTTGATTTCCAAAGACCAGCACTTTCCGGACGATCCAACAGGGGACGGGCGAAAATTTTATACCGACGGCCCCCGCATTCATGAATATTTGCAAGAAATGAACCGTGAAGTGTTTTCCCAATACGACATCATGACGGTCGGGGAAATGTCCTCCACTACGATAGAGAACTGTATTCTTTACACACATCCAGACCGCCGGGAATTAAATATGACGTTCCATTTTCATCATTTGAAAGTGGATTATCCAAACGGCGAAAAATGGGCAAAAGCAGAGTTTGATTTTCAACAATTAAAAACGATTCTGTCTACCTGGCAAACGAAAATGCAGGAAGGCGGAGGATGGAATGCTCTCTTTTGGTGCAATCACGACCAGCCTAGAATTGTCTCCCGCTATGGAGACGACGGCCGCTATCGAGTGGAATCGGCCAAAATGCTTGCCACCACGATCCATATGATGCAAGGGACTCCTTATATTTATCAAGGAGAAGAAATTGGAATGACCAATCCTTATTTCAAATCGATTGAAGAATATCGGGATGTGGAATCTCTGAATATGCACAAAATTTTGCTTGAGCAAGGAAAAAGCGAAGCCGAGGTAATGGAAATTCTCATGCAAAAATCACGCGATAACTCGCGGACACCTGTTCAATGGAACGATCAGGAAAATGCCGGTTTTACAACTGGGACTCCTTGGATTGGACTAGCTAAAAATTATAAGGAAATTAATGTAGAAAAAGCGCTTGAAGATCCCGATTCTATTTTCTATCACTACCAAAAATTAATTAAGCTGCGAAAACAATATGATATCGTGACAGAAGGAGATTACCAGCTGATCTTAAAAGATGACCCTCAAATTTTTGCTTATCTTCGCACAGGACAAGGTGGAGAAAAGCTGCTCGTGGTAAACAACTTTTTTTCCAAGGAAACGATATTTGAAAAACCGGAATTTCTAGAGGCAGATTCTGGTGAAGTACTGCTTTCTAATTATATAGACACACCAGAGCATTTCCGCCGACTCGTGCTGCGCCCGTTCGAGTCTGTTGTATATTATATTGGTGGCTAGATCCACTGCTGCCCGGATATCTCCGGAAGATTTTTGTTTCACTAAATATGCTCTAAATGCTGCCAGATAGCCGCTATTTTCTCCCCGTAAAACAGAAAACTATCTAGATTGGCAAATAATAAAAGAGAGTTAAAATCTTTTGATAGTAAAAGGAGAAAAACTGGATCAGAAAAAACAGACTGGGGGATCCGAATCCCCAGTCTGTTTTTAGGTTCATGCTTGCGATAAAGAGTCCCGTAAACCCTCAACAACAAAAATTGAGCCATTTTTTAAAGATATTCTCGATTTTCTCCATCGAACTCAAGTGATTTCAATCCGAGAATTATAAACCCGTTATCTTGAAAGCTAAGGACTGCGCCTGTTGAATTTGAAGAATGAGATGGGAGACTTCCATATTTTGACTCATTCATAACGACATTGCTATGACCACTACAATATTTTTTATCTTCGTATCGCGGACGTTGCTCTATTTTGCAAAAACTTCCGTCCATTCGTCGCGTTTAGCCAGCATCTTTTCCGCAATCTTTTTCGCCCCTTCTAAGCTATGGCTTGCCGCCCAGCCGCATTGAACTTCATTGCAAGCCGGAACTTCATCCGCTTTTAACACGTCTTGAAGCGTTTTTTCTAAGATCGTCAAAATGTCATTATAATCTTCATGGTTAATAACCGATAAATAAAAGCCTGTTTGGCATCCCATAGGGCTGATATCCACAATTTTATCTGAATAATTTCGGCTAAACTCCGCCATCATATGCTCCAAGGAATGCAAAGCCGGCATTTCCATATGTTCTTTGTTTGGTTGGCAAAAACGGATATCGTATTTATAAATCTTATCTCCGTTTATACCTGTTTTGACACCTGCTAACCGTACATACGGAGCTTT
>JADBKC010000153.1 GCA_014896555.1 Caryophanales bacterium
AATCAAATTATAAACTAACTTTTACAAAAGTAAAGTAAACTTTATATGACAAAATTGTTTTTGGCAAGTAAAAAATGCATGAAATGGCAATTAAAAATGCCACTTGCCAAATTCCGTTATTGGTTGAGTGAGATTGAATCTTTATAGCGATGACTATCGCCTTTAAAAATGATTAAATGGGAGTGATGTATCAATCTATCAATCACTGCTTCTGTTAATATTGGATCACCAAATACATTGTTCCATTGTCCAAATTGTAAATTTGTCGTTACGATGATACTTTTAGCTTCATAACACATGGAAATGATTTGAAATAACAATTCTGCTCCTTGTTTATGCAATGGGATGTAGCCCAATTCGTCTATGACCAGGAGGTCTAATTTCTCCATTTGTTTGAGAAGTTTGCCTAGTGATCCCTTGTCATTTGCTTCTAATAACGCATTCACTAGCGCAGCTGCAGTGTAAAACTTCACCTTCTTTCCCTTTTTCTTAATGGTATTTATTGAAATGAGAGTGGAAAGGAAAGTCTTTCCCGTTCCGACTCCACCATAAAAAATAAGGTTTTCTTGGTTTTCGATAAAATCGCCTTGAAGGACATATTCTCTTGTTATGCCTGGGGCTAACTGAATATCCTTCCAATCAAAAGGCTTATCCGGAATTTTTGGTAATGTCGCTTGTTTCAGTAATAAATTGATTCTTCTTTCCTCACGGTGCTGCACTTCGTGCTCAAACAGCTTCAGTAAATATTCCTCATGTGTTTCTGCTTTTATCGTGTGATAGTTCGCTGGGATCCAACTTAGTTTTAATCTTTTGGCATACTCTTTAATTTGGTTCTCCACTTATCGTTCACCTCCAGTTGACTTGAACAATTGATCATAATGGCTAAGTCCTCTAGAGGCTTCAGGCATAGTGGGAACACTTATTTTTGGCTGGATTGGCTCCCTTATTCCTCTTCCATTGATTAATTGATAGAATACTTGTTTAATAGATTCTACACTCGGATGCCCATATTGCGAAGCGAGCCGTAAGGCTTGCGTTGAAATTTCAAAATCATGCTCTTTTAGTAAAACTGCCAGTAATTGTAACGTTTTTTGTTTTTCTTGAATGGTACAATGTGAAAAATAATCTTGCCATTCTGAAGGCATTTTGTTGTAGAATTCGGTATATTTTAAAGCATTTGGCCTTTTGGCCATGAGAGTAAGATAAGGTTGCCATTTCATCGATTTTTGTTGCGTTCCATACAAACGCTCATGTTTCACTATGAGTTCATAGTCCTCTGTTAGAATCTCAATTTCTTTATATGAGATTTTTGCCAAAACCATTTGTTTGGCAAAACGGGGAGAAGTGGAATAAAGTTTATTCTCTACCCGGATGTAACCATATTTATCAGCCCTAACTTGTTCATACCGAACACATTCGTATTCTTTTGCCGGCAACTGTAGAAAGCATTCCTTCTCTTCCTCAAACAATTCAGCAATCGTTTTTCCTTTTTGATAATGGGGCCTCTGCCAGTCTCTTTCACACTTTTCCCATAAGGAGTCATTAAAGGACTCCAAATCATATATCGTTAATTCTGGAAGAAGAAAGTTATTCCGAATGTACTTCACTTTTGCTTCCACGTGCCCTTTTTCATTTCCACTTGCTGGATTACAAAATTCACATTCAAACCCGTAATGTAAAACAAACCGTTGAAATTCCTCTGTCAGTTCTCTTTCTCCATTAGGCAGGATCTTTTTCACCGCAGGTGATAAATTGTCGAAACGGATCACCTTCGGTACTCTACCAATGTAATGGAACATTCGTTTTAATCCTTCCAAAAAGCATTCTCTGTTTTGAGAAGGCATGACTTGAAAATAAAAGCCATTGCTGTACGGAAACGAAAGAGCTAAAAAAGGAAGAATGACACGTTCCCCTTTGTAGACGAAAGGGGCTTCTCCAAAATCTACTTGTGCTGTCGCCGGCTTGGCTTCTAAAGGAAGAGCTACTGATTCACTCTGTTCTTGTAACTCTTTTTTGCGTTTAGCTACATATAGGCGAACTGAACGATCTGACCCTTTGAAATCAAATTGTTCTTTTAACATTTCATACATTCTTTTTGCAGTTCTTCTAAACTTTTTCTTTTTCGTTAAGTCCTCTTGAATCCACTTGTCTAAGATAGGTTTTACTGGATCCATTACTCTAGCTTTCCGGATTTGTTTTCTTTTCGTTGGGCTAAAGTCCTCCATCTCTGCATACTTCTTAATCGTTCTAGGATCATGATTCGTTCTTTTGGCAATATCTGAGTATGATCGCCCTTTTTGATTCGCCTCATATCTGATATAATCTATTTCAGCCACTGCTAACATCTCCTTAATTACCTCCTGTTGAACAAGTTGCCCAACTAGGAGGGTATGGTATTTAGGGAATGTTGGCAAGTGGTTTTTTATTTATGTATGGCCGCTGGGGCCTACATAAATTAATTGCCATACACTACATTAATAGATTGCCACAAACAGACAAAATAGAAGTACACAGAATTGCAGAGAAAAAGTACAGAGTCTGCACAAAATAAAAAGGCTTGCCGGCCCCAACAAAACCCTCTACTGTTTTAGTGTCATCAAAACAGAGAGGAGAAATTGAAAGGATGCTGGCAATGCGAAATCAATTATATCAAGCATTTAAAAGTCCGGTGAAAAAGTCCGCCTAAGCAGTTTTTTCCCACGGTGTTGCCGAATTATACGGTAACAATGAATTGAAAGAGTGATGGAATATGAAAGCTCATAAGCCATCGGCCATCCAGCCTCAGATGTTTCAATTTGTGGACATGGATGAACTTGTGCCAAAAAAGCATATCCTGCGTCAAATCAACGAAGCGCTTGATTTTTCCATCGTTCATGATTGGGTGGCGCCGCTGTATACGGAACGTACCGGCCGCCCGGCCGCTGACCCGGAGCGGATGGTTCGACTGATGCTACTTTCCTACCTGTTCAATCACTCCGAACGCGAATTGTATCAGCTGCCGCCCATGCATGCGGGCTATTTGTGGTTTTGCGGATTGGACTTCGAATCCGTCCTGCGCCCGGAACCATCGCGGCCGTCCCTGCCGGATCGGACGACCTTGGTGAAGACCCGGAAATTATGGCGAAAACACGGCATTTTCGACAGGCTCATGAAACATGTCGTCGACCAGTGCATTGCTGCCGGATTGGTTCAGTCCGATGTGCACGTATGCGTCGACGGCACCCAGGTACGGGCTAACGCGTCCATCCACAGCTTGAAAGAAATCACCCTGGCCCCGGTGGAGTCGATCGAGGATTACCTGACCCGCATGTCCGAGAAGACGGGCAACCTGAAGGTGACAATCCTAAGTCTGACGATGACAACCCGCCGTCCGCACCATCCGCGTGAAAAAAGCAACAGTTGGAAGACGAGGCGATGCATGAAGATTTTCATGGCAAAACGTTCTCGAACAAAACGAATCGCAGTGTGATGGATCCGGATTCCCGCTTGTACAAAAAGAGCAATGGTCAGGAAGCGCATTTGCGGTATTTGGTGCACCATGTAACGGATGTCCAGTCCGGCGTCATTTTGTCTACGCAAGCGAGCATCGCGTCCGGGACGGCTGAACGCGAGACGAGTTTGCAGCAACTGGCCGCGATTCGCTTTGCCCATCCACAAATCCAGATTCGTACGCTCTCTACCGATAAGGCCTATGGAACGACCGATTATCTGCAAGCACTGTGCGAACAAGGTACTATTCCCTTGGTGTCGCTCCGCAATCTGATACTGGAAGATACACCTGCCTAGAAACGTCAAACGAACGATCCGGAGAGACAACGCAAGCGGTTGGCGAAAATCCAGGAAATACACATCCGAAACAGAGCCAAACGGATTAGCTAACGGGTTCTTACCGTCATCTGCAAAAGTTACGAACCCGCTGTGAGCATGTGTTTACTGAAAGCAAAGTGGCGCATGGCATGGATCGTGCACGGAGCCGCGGACTCGAATGCATGCAAGAAAGGCGCTACTGACGGCGATCGTTCAAAATCTGAAAAGACTATGCCGGTTTGGAAAAAAGCGACCTCAAACTGGTATGTCGGCATGCCAAAAAACGAAATCCGTGATGACAGAGGCGTTGTCACGCCTACTCATTTCAGCGCTGGCTGAGTTGTTTTACTCGTTTTGCATGTCGATCAGACGGCTACAACTGCACTAATTCACCGGACTTTTAAGAGAAAAGGAAGATCTTTCGATCGCGAGCTTTTGCGATGTCCTCTTTTTTCTACTTTTGGACTCAAAAAGTGCGGCCAAAAATGACCATTCTTTTTCGATGCAGCCATTTTTTTTGTAATAATTTTGCCCCTGTCTCATGTTTTACGTAACTATAAGGGTCAAAAAGGACAGACGGGCCTTTTATCCACATGTCCACTTGTGGATTCCGTCTCGTTTCTCTTTCTCCACATGTAGATAAGCCCTTCTATGAGATGCATTAGGCTGCTGCTACGAGGCTGCGCAGTTTATCTTGCTGTTTTTCCTTCACTCGCCCAACAGCCATGGCCAACATGACACAAAGGGCCAATCCACATCTTGTCTTCATTTTTTGAGGCCGCGAATCGTGTGCCGTTCAAAGCCAAACATGACATCCAGACGGCTGTTCACACGTTCGACCGCGGTGCGCTTATTATATTCCCTTTTCCACTTATAACTGGCGCGATCAATAGGGGTGAAAATGCGGTGATCTTCCGAAAGGGGGATCCGGATACCTTGGGCAACCGGACACTGGGCTTGACCTTCACATGTGATGCCATACTGTTTGGCCGGACACCGTTTCTTCAAGGTATTCCGGTCTTTTTCATACCTGCCGCAGGCCATTTCCCGCTCTTTTCCTGTGACAGGACAGTAGCAATACACTTGACCCTTGTAGTTATACGTCACATTCCCAAGGTCACGCAGCATGCGAGTCTGCTCTCCGTCTTGCCACATGTTTCGAATGTCGATCACGGGTTTAATGCTATATTCGTCCCAACATTTAACGATCAACTTGGTATTGTCATAGGCGCGGTCAGCGGTGAGAATGTCAGTTTGTTTTAGGATCTCAGTCTGCCGCTCTTCCATTTGCTCCAGTAAGCGATGCCCATCGTTGACGTCGGATTCGGATGCTTTTGTCACGGAATACATTACCGGTCATTCATAGACGGCATCGACCACTAAATGCAGTTTGTAGCCAAACCACGTGACGACTTTTTCCCACCTAGACCCGTCTTCTTTCATCCGTGATACACTTTTTTCCCGTAGTCGGCATCGAGATCCCGACGACCGTCTGTTTTTTCATTTTTGTTCTTTCTTGAGGCAAAGGAATCGATGCCTTTACTGTCCATGGCCAGTCGTTTGCCGAAATCCGGCAGGAGGTTTTTGGCATGCTCGACTAATTGATCAAAAATCGCCTCCACTTCCGATGCCTCATCCAACACGCGTTTCAAGAATCGACTAAACGCCCAAGGGGTGGGGGCCTTTCCTTTGAAACCAGACATCGCCTGCAGCTGTCCGTTTCGGGACAGTTCGCGAAGTAGCTTGGCGTCGCTGTCATGTTGAAAGATGATACCGGCAAGCAGGGTATTCCACATGGCACGCAAGCCCCTAACATAGACTAGGATAAAGAGCTAATTTACAATA
>JADBKC010000154.1 GCA_014896555.1 Caryophanales bacterium
AACCGTCTTGGCAATCACCTTTTCTTCATTATACGCTGCTATCACGACGCTTACGAAAGGCCGATAAGAAGAATGAGTAAAGGAACGAGATGCCGTTTTTCTTTTTTGCTTAAAAGCAAAATACATTAAAAATAAAAATCGGAAAATCCCTAATCCAATCGCAATATAAAAAATAGTCGTTAATGTGTGATGAAAAAATCCCATTCCTGAAAAAACAGCCTTGTCGTAAAGCAAATAAGGCTTATCATCTGGGTGAACAGGAGGCATGACATCATCTCGTTTTTTTCCCATCAACTCTGAAATCGTCACAAAACGATATCCGTGCTTTTTAAGGTCTTGAATAATGATGGGCAGCGCCTCTACCGTATGGGTGCGATTACCGCCTGCATCGTGAAGGAGAATGACATGTCCCTCCCCCTTATAAATGGGTGTAAGAACACGTTTTACTAATTCATTCGTTGATGGTTTCGCCCAGTCTTCAGGATCCACTTTTTCTCCCACCATGATATAGTTCATATGTTGGGCACGGATAATAGGGAGCAGCTCACTTGGCAAATACGGTTCCGCATCTGCTTCATATGGCGGTCTAAATAAAACGGTGGAGTGGCCAGTTACTCCCTCAATGAATCGCTGAGTTGTATTCAACTCTAGTTTTGTGCGCAGCGGAGAAGTATCTGCACTATTAGGATGTGTGAAGGTATGATTGCCAATTTCATGTCCTTCACGGTATATTCTCTTAATGATATCGGGATTTAATTCAGCATTTTCCCCTATTATAAAGAAATCAGCTTTTATTTTATACTTGTCCAATATATCCAGAATTTTTGGCGTGTAATGAGGATCAGGCCCGTCATCAAATGTTAGTACGACCTCTTTTCCCTTTGGTTGTCCATAGCGTTGAACTTGATAGGACTCTGGGAAGGACTGATACACTTCATCGGTAAGATAACCATAATTGTCTACTTGAAAGTCTCTAAAGCCATTTTGACCGGCACTCGTAACCCTCAAGATTTCACCTTGACCGGAATAGTCTACTTGATTGGAACTAGTCATTTTATGTAATGAGCTGATGTTGTTTTGTATCTTATTAGAATCTTTTAGCGATTTCCAAACAGTAGGATCTTCTGCTCCCAATCTCCAGAATGCAAATCCTTTTGGGTAGTTTTTCATTGCTATTTTCATTTGGTTGTAGAGGGTGACGCCGTCCAAAAACCAGACAATATGTTCATGCGGACCTTCTTTATATCGGAAATAGGGGTTCCCGCTAATCTTGTCCCATTGAATTTTTACATGTGAATCATGAGCCATTTTCATAATGTCTGAGAAAGTTAAAGACTCAGCAGATTTTTTGCTATCCATCACCCAATCATAGCCATAGTTACCAAAAGCAACGATCAGTTTTTCTGAAGGAATATCTAAATGATTGAGTGTATCCTCAAACCACTTGTTTGAAGCAATAGGTCCGGGATCCCCCGCTCCATAGTGTTCATCGTACATCATGACCATCATACGATCTACTACTTTTGATAATGCCCGATAGTCAAAAGTCTGATCGTCAGCAGGAACATCTTCCGTCACAAGCAAATGATGTTGATGAAACACGGCAGCCAATTTTTTCATAAATTTTGTTAATTCATGTCGATCTTTCCCCGGTACAGACTCAAAGTCGATATTAATGCCTGCAAAATGATTCGCTTCTATTTGTTTTACTAAATCACGAATAAACTTTTCCTGTACATTAACTGGAGCACGCAGCAGCTTATCAACCGCCGCTCCATCAGGACCAGCACTCTTTTGGGTAAAGTTGTTGATTAATGGCATGATTTTTACATGATTTTCTTTTGCCAACTGTACAATATCAGGTTGAATCTCACTGCTAACGGTTAAATCTGCATTTAAGTGATACCATTCCGGTACTAACATGGTTAAGGAATGAATATTTTCCTTTAAAGAGGTGGTACTATTTTGATCCCAGTTTACATAAAAACCATAAACTTCTTTAGGTTGCTCGCTAACCGCTCCTGAAATTGGTGAGCGTTTCGTGTTATCTGTTAGGTCATTAGAGTATTTGGATTTTTCATTCTTCAATTCTTCCTGCAGCTGCTGATCGCTAAGTTTTTGATCAATGGATACCACTTTTTTATCTTGATCGGAGGATAATTTCGTAAATGGAAGATTCGGAGGCGATAAAATACTTCGAAAGAAAAAATAAAAAACAATAATCATAATGATTATTGTGACACATAGAAACCAATTAAAAATTACTTTTCTTCTCCCTTTTGCATCATAAAAAATAAATCTAGGTGTGGATTTCTCTTGTTTCATTTTTGGGAAAATACTCCTTTTGTTTGGTCTTGGTGCCAACATAAAATATATGAAAAGGGGATCGTTTCCAGCTTCACTTTTCTCCTTTTTTGTTCCATTCATTTGCATGGTACATCATATAACACTTCGATCCATTTCTAAAACGGACCAAAGTTAGAAATTATTTATAATCAACATGACAATTCTCTTTTCCCTTCTCAAATACTTTCGACCTAAAAGAATGGATTCTTCAAACTCCTCTTCCATCTTTTGCTGATGAATACATTCATCAATAATAAGCTAAGTGATGCTAAAGCCACTAAAATGGCAAATGGAACTCTATCGAAACAAACCAGATGAACTCGATGAATGTGCTAATAAATAAGATAATCCGCTATTTGCCAATCCATGGGAAATTTAGTAGGTAATCGGGGAGGAACTTAGTAATAGAAACAATGACATACAGACAGCTAATGTGGGTTCGTATAAGTTAAAGAAGAGCACGCATAATAAAAGTGAGAATAAAGAAAGGCTACTATAATCCAGTGTTTCTTTTTCACATAACGACTTATCTATTAAATTTTGATATATTTCTTTCTTAATACAACTCCTGAGTCTTTTTGACAAACAAAAATCCTTGGGCCAACCCATTATCAAAAGGAAAAGCCAAGGAAGTGCTCGCCCCTCGCTTGGCCCCGTTTTCGAAAATCTTTTTAGGAATTGTCGTCTTAATCAACAGCTCGGTCATTGCTCCTTATTTGCGACATATCGACATAAAACTGATCGAAATTGCCGCAGCTGTATTTTTGATTGCCTTTTTCGGTTACTACCTTTCGTTTTTCATCGGAGTGATGTTCAAACTGAAAAAAAACACCGTGGTCGCCATGACATTTCTGGGAGGCATGCGCAACATCAGCGCCGGCGCTGTCGTGGCTGTTTCATACTTCCCGGCTAAAGCCGCCGTCCCCGTAGTGATCGGCATGCTCTTCCAGCAAATCCTGGCCTCCACATACGGACATATTGTGGACCACTATTATCGAAAACAAGCTAAAACTTTTGAAAAAAGGGTGTCTTAATAATATTAAGCAAGCTATTTCAACAACTTGCTAATGAAATGATTTATCAGCACAAAACGAATTCATGATTATTCGTTACTATAATCGCCAACTTTTTCAAGAGTTGTATTTCATTCAAACACTGCTTTCATTTGCACAAGTTAGTTTCTTTATCACCTTATCCCAGAATCTTAGAAGGTTGGCCGAGCAGTTTCCTTGATAGTCTTCTAGGATCTGGGATACTTCAAGATAATGTAAAGAAAAAGAATGGAGTCTAATTACTATAAATTTCAATTTTTTTAATATTCACTAAAATAAAAAACTTGTGCTTTCATATCCAAAACGAACTGATTCTTTATCCAGTCCTTAACTCTAATTTTTTAAGATCAATGATAAACTCCCCAGTTTTTAATAGATCTAGACCAATCAATCCATTTATATCGAAGCCACTTAAATTTCCAAAATCGATAAAGACATCACTAAAAACTTTATGATCCAAATAAATGGCATCTATCCTTTTTGAAAAGCAATATTCTTCTCCGCCAATTCCCATACTGCTGACTAATTTATCTCCAGGTTCAAAATATATTCCGAGTGAATCAACTCCATCAATATTCAAAATGGAATGGGCTGCGCCGGTATCAACGACAACATTGCCAATTGTTTTTGTTTTGCCTTGAAAAACTACTTTAACAGAAGTCAATAATAAGCCATTTTCATACAGCAACTTCATCTGTTGAATCCTCTTAGTGCAGATGGTTGTCTTAGTTCAATAAAAAGTTCATCATTCTTTGTGTGATAAACAATGGTATTTTTATTTGATTTTAATAATTCCTTCGTTGCTTCTTGTGAATTTTTAATCGGACGAATCAACGCGACATCATCGACAATCTTTTTATTTCCAACTACATGGGCATCTAAAACTGACAATAAAACGTATTGATCAGGATAAATTTCACGTACTTCTTGCCATTTCACTTTCCCCGCCCCCATATCCAAAATTTTGATTCGTTAAATTTATTATATTTCCTTAAAAATTTATATTCAAGAAACTTTATGAGTCATGACGATGTGATACGTTCCTGGAAACGATTTACTCTAAAATGAAACAATATTCGTTATTACCAACCTTATGGAACAGTACCACAACTAATAGTAAAAGGAGAGCAGATCATCTGCTCTCCTATGATGCCTTATCGTGCCCAAGAGAATGCTCGACACTTCCCGTTCGCTTCAGTTTATTCCATCCTACTGCTACTCCTCGAATAGAAGAAAATACAGATTTGATGACAACGTAAGTCATGAATTGACGATAAATCAAGCGTTGGAAAATGAGCCAGATTAATGGTTAAGGATTTTCTTTTTCCAATTGAAAGGCAAAGAGTGCCGCAAACAGGTCAAATGCAAAGAATAAAAGATAAAATCCTAGAACTTTTAGCGGATGGCTGCTCAATATACCCATAATCATTAATAAATCTGCCAATGGAGAAATCATTTGCAAAATATACTGGAATAGCCACATATTAGGCAATGCAATAAATCCTAATGTTTTATGCTTTCCATTAAATAGGGCTTTTCGTTGTTTCCAAAGACACTGAAGTGTCCCATACGTCCAACGATATCGCTGTTTAATGAGGCTTTTTACATTCTCAGGCGATTCCGTGTAGGCATATGCTTTTTCTTCATAAACAATTCGATAGCCTTGACGCAATAGCGTTAGAGTCAGATCCGTATCTTCCGCCAGTGTATCTTCACTTAAATATCCCGCTTTTTTCACAAGTTCTTTACGCCATGCTCCGATCGCTCCCGGGACTACCGTGATGCAATTTAACTCATCGAAAGCTCTGCGCTCTAAATTAAACCCTGTAATGTATTCCACATGCTGCCAAGTCGTCAACAGATTTCGTCTATTCCCCACTTTCACATTGCCTGAAACAGCAGCTACGTTATGATCTTCAAAATGTCTAACTATGAAAGAAATCGCATTTTGAGCAATAACGGTGTCAGCATCTATAGAAATCACTATTTCTCCTCGGGATTTTAGGAATCCTAGATTCATGGCAGATGCTTTCCCGCCGTTTTCTTTTTGAATCAACCGAACTATAGGATGTTGATGAAATTCTTCTTGGATGACTTTAGAAGTTCCATCTTTCGAGCCATCATCCACCACAATGACTTCCAAATTCGGA
>JADBKC010000155.1 GCA_014896555.1 Caryophanales bacterium
ATACAGGGATATTCTCTTGATTCAGTTTCTCTATCCAATCGAACAAATCCCCTCTTATAACAGGAAGATGGAAATGGCTCCCTTGCGCGGAACGAAGAACCTTAGAATTATAAACATCGACACTGCCGTTGCCGACAATGACAGCATCGACTCCTGCAGCATCCGCTGTTCTGATCATTGTTCCTAAATTTCCTGGATCCTGGACGGCATCGATTAACAGAAAGCTTTTCCCCTTAATATATTCCGGGTCGATTTTATTTTGGCGGCAAACAGCTAAGACACCTTGAGGGGTTTCCGTTTCTGACAAGGTGTTTATGATTTCATCTGTCACCATCGCAACAGGAATCGAGACGTAATTCCAGCGTGTCGGCAATTCAGCCTGTTCATTCATGATTAAATGCAGAACGCTTCCGGCTTTTAAAGCCTCTTCAACGAGATGGCAGCCTTCGACAAGAAATGTTCCTGTCTTGTCCCGCTCTTTTTTTGTTAAAAGCTTTTTCCATTGCTTCACTTGCGGATTTTGAACAGAGTGAATGTGTTTCAAACACTGTCTCTCCTTTTCGCGTAATCAGTTCCCTTATTATACCGCAACTGATATACATATAAAATCCAAAAATAGAAAAGATAATACCGATTGTAAATTGCAAAAGGAGTGAATCTTATGAACCTAAATTTGCGAAACGCCATTATTCAAAATGTTTCCAGAAACTCACAAGAAGAATTAAGAGAAACGATTGTTGATGCCATCAACACAGGAGAAGAAAAAATGCTGCCTGGCCTTGGCGTGCTTTTTGAAGTGATCTGGAAAAATTCCTCTGAACAAGATCGAAAAGAGATGCTGCAAACTCTGGAAAATGGATTAAAGTAAATCATTTTTGCCGCTCTCGCCCGAAAAAAGGAATTGCTATATCTTTATTTGAGTTTTATAACAATATTAAAGCCCTAAATCGGCATAAAGATCCATATGTCTATTTAGGGCTTATCTGTTTAAAATTCCAAAATCATGTTCATTTTAACTAAAATGAATATGATTAAATAGTAAAATTTTTCCTTTTTTTTACTCTCTTAATTTTATCTCTCAAAAAAAATGACCACCCTTAAGCTTGGCGGCTTAAATCAGGGTGGTCAACGCATATCCTGATACATGAACCTTCCCCTTGAAGGGAAAACAATTGTATCACAAGCCGTAGGTCGTTCACCTACTGTTTATATTTTATTTGAACTATTTAACGCACATTTCGCGCGTCCTGCTTAAACATTAATTATTTTTTAAAATATCATGTAAAAAAATAGTAATAAAAGAGAATGTATAGTGGTTATTTCGTTCTTTTTCTTCAAGATTCCCTATTATTCGACATTTTGAAAGGGGTCCCCACCAATTTGGGCTTATCGGTTGTATTTTTCTACTTTTTTCGACACATATATATCAAGTTCATACCCGCATAAGCGGATGATTCTCTTGGCCTGTTCATTGATATTGTCCGGAAGGTATCTTAGTGTTTGGCTTCCTTGTTTGATGAGGATGATCGTTATATCCTCGAGTTGTTCTAACAGCGCCTTTCCTGTCGGTTCAAAGAGCTTTCTTTTCCCCTTTAAGACAAGGGGGGTGTCTTCCGTTTTCATTTGCTCCCTGACACGATATTCAAGCATCCCATAGAGCAATAAGGCCATCACATACACAATCCCTAAGGCTTCAATCCGTTGAGGAGTCTTTAAATAAATCGCATCGATCATCTGGGAGTCCTTGATCAGACGAAATCGTGTTTCGGCTGCGGTTTGCCCTTTATAGGTCTTGAGAACATCGGCATTCGATAGCTCCGTCTGATCCAGTTTGTTTGTGATCAGAACAAATGTGCTTAACAATCGTTGCTTTTCTTCTATCAATTCGGTATTCTTTTCAAACGAATGGAGACGTACATGGTAGACGATTTCCATCTCAGGCTGTTCCTCTTTTTTAGGGCGGCCGCGCTTCTTTCGTTTCACGGGTTGTTCATGCGTATGTATAGCTAATTCGTAATGAAAATAAGAGCTCTTGTGCTTCTTCTGAAACTCTTGTATCGCTTCAAGAGCATCTGATTCACAATGAAAGACGACTTTTTGCAGTTGGTCAAAGGCTTTTTGAAGTTTCATTTCTTCCTTCTCAATCGCATGTGTCAAGGTCTTTGCCTTTCGTTGATCCAAGTTGTCCGAATGAACCACAATAAAACGGTAAGGAAGGGTCTCCAATGAACGCTCAAAGGACTGGATTTTGTACTTTGCCGCTCCTTTTTTATCACTTAATGGCCCAAGTTCTTCCCAGACATCATGAGCCCAAGCTTCTTTTTTCAGTTCCGCGCTCAGGCTAAACGTATCAGGTAAACGGGAAATGAAAGCCAAGTTGTGGAGGTCAAGTTCTGCCAGATTATCCGATGTGATCAAAGCTGAATCGGCCTGATCAATCAGACGACTCCAATCTTCATCGGAAAGGATCTCCCGCATCTTTTTGATGAACTCCAGGTTCCATGTTTTATCTGATGTATTTCCGTTTTCAACCTTAGCGAGGACCGGGATCCGCTCCGGAGTGACACTCATTCCCAGGACGATTTGTTTTAAGTCCGGCCGGTGTGATTTACTGTATCCATAGGTGATGTTGACAACATCTTCCTCCTCCGCCTGATGATACTGGCCATACACAGAAATCGATGTGGTATCATTATGGAGCACTCCGATGGAGAGACCCAGCTTCTTTAGCGTGATGAGAGCAAGCGTAGAATAGACCTTCCAGGCATCCGCCTCATATAGGTAGTCTAACGCCCTGCCCAATGCATCATCATTTCGTTTTTCCGGTGTAACGTTCGGCCCAAATAACATTTCAGGATCTTGGGTCTCATAGAATTCACTGATTTTATAGAGTGGTTTGCCACTACAAAGAATGTTTAAAACAAGAGCTTTTATTCTTGTTCCAGGTGAGAGGCTGCACCTTACAGGGTCCCATTCCACTAGGTCATTAATGACCTGTTCAAACTCAATCTCATCACAAAGCTGGGATAGGAGCTGAGACGGCCCAACGTTTAAAGTCAGAATTTGATTTGCTTCCTGCATTGGATTTCCTCCTCGTATAGTGACTATTAACTATTTCACCAAGATAGGGAAAAAATCCTTTTGCAAAATTAAAAAATGTTAATTTTTACATGCGGAATGTGCGATTTAAATATAAAATACCATATTTTTTAAAAAATTACACTCTTTTCATGATTTTTACTTATGATGAATAAAACAAAATAGTGTACTACACCCTATATATGCTTCAATTAAAGTTGGAGTATAGTCACGGAATATTTATTCAAATGTAATTTTCTCAACCGTTTCTTTATCAAGTCGTTTGATTACTTCAACGATCAATTTAACTGCATTTTCATAGTCGTCTCGATGAAGGATGGCAGCATGAGAATGGATGTAGCGTGTAGGTATCGTAATCGATAAAGACGGTACACCCTTATGAGTGAGATGGATTGCACCGGAATCGGTACCTCCGCCGGCCATCACATCGAATTGATAAGGAATGTTGAGTTCATTGGCAGTGTCGGTTACAAGTTCGCGAAGACCTTTATGAGAGACGATGCTTGCGTCATAAAGAATGATTTGCGGTCCTTTCCCTAATTTGCTTAATGCTTCTTTTTCAGAAATGCCCGGAGTATCTCCGGCAATCCCAACATCCACTCCAAAAGCAATGTCCGGTTCGATCTTTTGGGCTGAAGTGCGAGCACCGCGTAAACCGACTTCTTCCTGAACCGTTCCGACTCCATAAACGACGTTTGGATGATCCTCGCCTTTTAAATGCTTCAGCACATCGATCGCGATCGCACAGCCGATGCGGTTATCCCATGCTTTAGCAAGAAGCATCTTTTCATTATTCATAACCGTAAATTCAAAATATGGAACGACCATGTCCCTGGGCGTACTCCCCAGCAATCGCTTCATCACGGCTTGAAGCACCAATGTCGATAAACATGTCTTTTATTTCCACAGGTTTTTTTCTCGCTTCCGGTGGAAGGATATGGGGAGGCTTCGAGCCAATTACACCGGTGATGTCTCCTTTATGGGTCACAATCGTCACCCGCTGAGCAAGCATCACTTGAGACCACCAGCCGCCTACAGTTTGAAAGCGCAAAAATCCTTTATCACCAATATGGGTGATCATGAAGCCGACTTCATCTAAATGTCCGGCTACCATAATTTTCGGCCCGCCGTCTTTTCCTGCTTTCTTCGCTATTAAACTTCCCAATCCATCGGTTGTCACTTCATCTGCATAAGGAGCTATGTATTTTTTCATCACTTCGCGTACTTCGCGCTCGTTGCCGGGAATACCTTTCGCATCGGTTAAATCTTTCAGCATCGTTAACGTTTCATCCAATTTAGCCATTATTTCGACTCCCTTAATATATATTTTCCCATTCATTATACAAGAAGCTAATGAAAATGCACAAAAAATTGCTAATACCCTTGTCTCTGCCTTTCATAATTTACTTCATTTTTCTCAATATATGCTTGTTCAATTTGCGCATGAGTAAAACCTAGAAGATTTGCAAGTTGTAAATAGCCTTGAAACATTAACTTGTAATGATGAAAAGAACGGGATTGTTTAAAATGATCAATGAATTGGTATATTCGTAAAAACTGTTCGGTTAAAGTGGCTGTTGTCTCTGATGGCTGTATATCGATATCATGTTCAAAGCCGCACTCGATCCCGAGAGATAGGATAAAATGGATTCCATCAACAAATTCTTCTAAAATGACTTCCTCGGGAGACGGCGGCTTTACACTCCAAAACTTACAGCGGGTTCTTTGCCAATTCCCCAACAAAAGAAGGGCAAGAACTTTCGTCAAATAAATTTCATCCCATGATGCTTCGTTTCAATATGCCAATCTAAAGCTTTTTGCATGTCAAATAGTTTTTGAAAGTCCATATGAAAGTATCCTTTCATTTCAGTTTTCGATCTAAAAAAATTATATCAAATTACGACACAAGTGAAACTTTTTTAAAGTTTATTCGTAAATAAAGGAAAATTAAGTTGGAGGGGCTATGATGATGTGGCTGCTGCGCTTCATATTTTTTGCACTTATTATTTTTGCCACTTATAGCATGATTAAATATTTATTAAATCCGAAGCGAAAGCTGGAACTCGCCCATGAGCAAAAGCGTTTTTATTTTTTGGATGACCCGAATAATGTTCGTAAAAATTTCTTGCTTACCTATAAAGGTGTATTATTTGAAGGAGAAAAATACTTAGGAACGACAGAAAATGCTTTTGATGTTGTGTCCATTTTTATTTGGCCGCGGAGCACTGTTGCACTAAAAGGTTTAGTTAGAGAGGACTTTCTCTTCATTGAAAAAAAGATACGTGAGCACTATTCCAGTGCAAAAATTGATTGGAAAAGTCCTGTAAAAGAATTTTTGGAAAATAGACAGCTGCCTGAAAATCCTAAATAGCCACATAATGTTACTACAGCTTATAAGACAAAAACACCAAAAAAACAATAAGTAATCCA
>JADBKC010000009.1 GCA_014896555.1 Caryophanales bacterium
TCATACTAGACTGCTAGTAAGTCTTTTTTCTTTGCTTTCGTTTTGAAAAGCTTCCCTTTTGAATAGAGCACCTTCTTTATTTTTCTATACTTTTTAGAAATTAAGTAAGACGGTATTTCTCGCCTTATTTCTGCTTTTTATCCAAAGAAAAAAGGAACCTTTTTACATGTTCCTTGATAAAGGATTTATAAACCAAATTTCCGAATTCGTTTGTAAAAGGTGCTTCTTGGGATGTCGAGCAATTTGGCGGCTAAAGAGATATTTCCTTTCGTTTTTCGCAACGCTTCGATCATTAAGTCTTTTTGAATTTTTTCGCGGAATGTCAAGGAAGTAGATTCTTCAATTCTTTCTTTCTCATTCCCGCTGGCCCAATCGGTTTTCATCAATGGGAACAAGGATTTTCTTCCTTGCAAAATGGAGTAAATCAATTGGCAAACGGTGAAAACCAACTAGATCATGGGGCCAATCAATTAACAAATGGACTTTTCCAATTGTCAGACGGCTCAAAAGAGTGATCGACAAAATTAAATGAAGCCGCCAACAAAACGTCTAATATTCATGACAACGATGACATCGCCTCCATGTTTGCCGAACCGGTTCAATTGGAGAAATCTAATCTTTCACATGTGCCAAACTACGGCACCGGAATTGCTCCTTATTTTCTATCTTTAGCGTTTTATGTGGGCGGAATTATGGCGTCCAATATCCTTCCGCTTGGCCGAAGAAAAGATGTTAAAGTAAATGGAACGATACATTTTATCAATAAATTAGGATTAGTGTATTTCATCGGATTCATTCAAGCTCTTATTGTAGACGCAGTAATCCTATTCGGATTCGATATCGATGTAGCCAGTGTCCCATTGTTCATTCTGTCTAGTATCATTGTTTCTTTTACGTTTATGACATTTATTTTGATGTTAGTGACCGTATTTGGTATCCTTGGCAAGTTTATGGCGGTTACACTTTTGGTTCTTCAACTGGCGACATGCGGAGGAACATTCCCTATCGAATTGAACGCACCGCTGTTGAGAATCATTGGCGAAAATCTTCCAATGGCCCATTCCCTTCGCAGCTTCCAAGATGTCATCTCTTTAGGAGACTGGTCACAATTACAAACACAAACATGGATCTTAATGGGTTATCTCGTGTTTGCAGCCGCAATTGCTTGGCTGACCAGCCATATTCAACATCGAAACCCTTCAGAAGAAGGAGCACATTGATGATATGAAAGGGATCGCTCCCCATCGGGATTGCAAATGTATGTATAAGAAGAAAAAGGACTGCCCATTATATCGGCAGTCCTTGTCTTCTTCTATATGGATCATCAATTTTAAGGCATGGGTGAACGAACACTATACGCAAAACGATTATATTTGATTCAATTCTGTTTCGATCTTCTTGGCCAGTTGGCTCAAAAGATAGTGATATTTGTTTTTAATTTTTTCATAAATCCACTTTGCTTCCCCTTCGTCATAAAGGTGTGACGTTTTGTTTCGGTCGACCATCATTTCCAGCCATTTTTCTCCATCCTCAATTAAACCATAAGAGAATGCCTCTTTTATTGTGGCTCTTGGGCTTTTCAATTCACTTATCCCAGTATATTCTAAGAACGCTTTCATGAGTTTCCAGCTTAGTTCAAACGTAAATTCAAATCGTTGGATGGTTCCATCATAAACAATATCATCCTCAATCGCAATATTGATAGCATTCTCCAGCCTAGTACACGCACGCTTATAGTCATTTAGCTTTTCGTAGAGTCTTTCCTCGTTCATATACAACCATCCCGTCTTTTTCGATATTTGCTATCAGCTTTTCCTTGGACACTCGATCCATAAACAATATATCTATTTTCAAAAGAGTTGGCATTTCTTGAATTTGATATTCGATCCAATTTTGCTGGGAGCAAGTGGCGTTGTTTGTATAAATGACCAAATCGATATCAGACGTCTTCCGATAATCTCCGCGTGCCCTTGAACCAAAAAGAACGACTTTCTGAATTACGGGATTGCTTAAACAGTAAGCTAATAAATCATCCATAAAGCGTTGGGAAATACCCGTTGCTTGCCCATACAAGGACACCGTCTCATCACCCATTCCATTTAGTCTCATAATATTATTATATCCATATCAACTAAAAAATGAACGAACAGTATAATGAAATTATTTTGGTTTATGGTGGTTCGCGTTAGAAGAAATTTATGTATTAAGTAAGAACAGCTTTCGCATTTGGCATATATATTTCATTTCAGCGATAACACTACCAAAATGAATAAGCAAAAAATGTTCTATTTGCTTGAGTGGGCAGCCCTCTTTACAAGTTTTAGAAGGGCTATGACTAAAAAGAATGATAGACTGAAGGAAAATCTGATTTTCCTTTATCATTGGTCAGCCCTGTTTTATCCGCTCTCTTTCGTTTGAATAATTCTATGTATGATAAACTGGATCATCCGTGGTTACTGACCTTTGCATTCATGTCATCTGTTCACTCTCTATTATTTTTGCCATTGTTAACAGGAGTTTTTTCTGCCTTTTTATGCCGTTATGAACATGTTGGCGGAGGGTGGAAGCAGCTTCTTGCGCTGCCTGTCACAAGAAAAAACGTCTACTTCGTAAAATTTTTCATGGTTCTCGGTTTACTCGGGATGACACAAATTCTATTTGTTGGAGCGTTTCTTTTGATCGGTATACTGAAAGGCTTTGGCGCCCCCGTCCCTTGGAAGGAAATCGGATGGAGTATATTCAGCGGATGGATTGCTTGTATTCCCCTTGCTGCTTTACAAATTTTTGTTTCCGCCGTATGGACGAGCTTTGCCGCTCCGCTTGCGCTCAACGTCATTTTTACACTGCCGAACATCTTAATAGTTCATTCAGCTAAGTACGGTCCATTCTATCCATGGGCTCAGCCATTTTTAGGGATGATGCTGCATTCAGAAGACAGCTTTGGCTCATTGAACATGCCATTTGAAACTCTTTTTGTGGTCATACTGGGAAGTTTTATTCTCTTCTTTTTCTCAGGTCTTTTATATTTTCAGAGGAAAGAATTTTAAAGGATTATATCTCATTCACTTTTCGCTTTTCAAAATTTACTCTGTTAATCTCGGTTTTGTTGGATCACAATCTGGCTGCGAAACATCCGTTGATTCCGCTATCTTTGTTAAACAATAGCACTCTTCTCTCATCATATGATCCGCCATTAGGGGGGCAAAAGTACCCAAAGCTTGCTTACTTAATCCCAGCTCTTCTATTTCATTCAGAAAGTTCATAAAGAGCTTCATTTCAAGGGAAACATCATGATGAAGCCTCTCTAATGCGGGGAAAGAGGAAAGATTGGTTCTCAGAAATCCTGTCATTTCTACCGCTTTTAAATTTCTGAACCACCATTTCATAATTCATGGGACCGAATGTTTTACATTGAATAATGCTATTGGAGTCAATCATAAATGATGTTTGAATTGGGCTAATCTCCCCCATAGTATCTTTACATTGATTATTAGGCAAAAAATAGAATGACAGGGGTTAGAAATACACCGCCATCGTTTCCTCGTTAGCCTCCATTATTTGCTCTTATTGATGCAGGCAATCAACTGATTTTCAATGTCTGTAGCAATTTCTTTTAAAGAATCATCATCTACCATTTGAATGAAAGCACTTGGTCTTGGTAGTCCAATTTTTGTTTTCCCTTGATCATCTTCATAAACAACAATTTTACAAGGTAATAAATACCCAACAAGTTGATTCATAGATAGGATACGTGAAGCTTCTTTCGGGTTACATACTTCTAAAACTTGAAATTCGTGATCGAATTCAAATCCTTTTTTATGCAAGGTTTCCTTAATATTAAACTGCCATTACACACCATATTTTTCTTCCTTCAGATTCTCTGTAAGTGATTGAATGGCTTCTTGTATAGATTTATTCGTTTCTACTGTATAATGGAACATCATATATTCGCTCCTTTATCAATTTATTCCAATTCGCCTTTCCAATTGTTCATACCGCCAATCATATTCTCTACTTTATAGCCAAGTGCTTCTAAAATGCCGCAAGCAGCCTTACTGCGATTTCCGGATTGGCAGACAATTACATAATTTTGCTTTTTATCCAACTCACCTTTGCGCAATGCTAATTGACCCAAAGGAATATTTTGGGCCCCCGGAATTTTACCGGTAGCAACTTCTGCATTTTCTCGAACATCAATAATAGATACTTTTTCACCTTTTTCAAAACGTTTAGCTACTTCTTCTGGTGTTATTTGTTTTACCATCATTATCTTCCTTTCTTAAAACCAAGCGTTCATGCCGCCTTTTACATTATAAATTTTTGCAAATCCTTGCTTTTTCAGTATTTTTGCCGCCTTTGCACTTCTCATTCCACTTTGACAAATGACAACTACCGCTTTGTCTTTATCTAATTTATTTGCCTTCGTTGGCAAATCTGAAAGAGGAATATTTTTAAACTGTGGGCGATGGTTTGCTTTATATTCGCCTTGCGTTCTTACATCTATAAATTGAATATTTTTGTCCTTAAATTTATCTTTTGCTTCTTGCACAGTTATATTCGTAATCCCTTTAGTAGGAATAAAACGGCTAATAACATACGCAGCTATCAATGCAATGATAATCCATTGCAAAATATCCATTCTTTCCAACTCCTTTAAACGTATAAATAATAAAAAGATTTCTCCCATTTATCTACTTAGACAAATGAAACAATTAACTAAATTTATAGGATAGAACTGACTTAAATGATTCAACATCGCCTTCTCATTCCCATGTCATCATTCCGCCTATCATATTGGTTAAGTTATAATCCATTTGCATTAAAAAGGCCATGCACTGCTGCTTCTGCCACCTGAACGGATTATAATGTTGATTTTTATCACGTTCATCGTAACGATTTGGAATTTCCCCTAATGGAATGTTTTTTGCTCTAGGAACTTTACCCATTGCAATTTCACCTATTTCACGGATATCTTGCTGTAATTTGCTGCATTTAAAATACCTCCATCTATTTTTAATATACCCATTCAGGTATTAATTTAGTGAAAATAAAAAGTTCTTTCACTTCCATTGATAATTTGATAACAAGGGAAGTGATTCGAACTCTTCTTATCTGCTTTTTACCAATAAATCTACAGCTTCTATTCTTCTGTACTTTCACCATCCATATTTCAGCGAACACATTGCTCTAAATTTTTACTTGCAATCAATCCTATTGCACGATCGTTTGCATTACGTGACGCAGATAATTGTGTAATCACATCTCTACACTCTTTATTTTGCTCAATCATATTTAAGACGCCTTTAATCTGTCCTTCAATCCGCTTTAAACGATTAACAATTGATTTATCATATTCCATATTTATATCCTGCAAGGACAGTTCATAATCCCAGGAAAAATAAATTTATTTTAGAAAAACTTATTTCATTTTAATAACCAAAGCGAACACTTAAATTGTGCCGCTTTGGTTGTATCCTATTTAAAATTATACTCCGTAACTATTTTATCTCTTCCCGTGGTTAAATCATTAAAGTATTCATATAAGCAAACCCCCAAATATGAACCTGAAATATTATATACATTTTTATATCCTAATTTTTGTAAGGCCATGACCATATTATAACTTCGTTGGCCTGAACGGCAATGTATATAAACAGGTCTATCTGTTGGAATCTCATTTAATCTTTGTCGAAACTCGCTTAGTGGAATATTTACAGCATTTTTAAAATGGCCTGCCTCATACTCGCCTTTTTCCCTTGCATCAATGATAAATGCATTACTTTCAACCAATTCCCGCACTTGAGAAACCTTTACTTCTCTATATCTTCCATATAATTGGTTAAGCGCAACCAATGCTGCGTGGTTTACAACATCTCTTGACGTTCCTAACATGGGAGAATAGGATAACTCTAAATCCTTTAAGTCTTCCAATGTCCCGTTCATCGTAATCATAGTTGCAATCACGTCGATCCGTTTATCAACATTTCCCCTACCGATGGCTTGCGCACCTAAAATTTTCCCGGTAGGATATTCATACACTAATTTAAAATGCATCGGATTACTATCTGGCATCAAACCGACCTTATCACCCGGCATAATATAAACATAATCACAATTTATTCCAGCACTTTGAGCAGTTTTTACATTTAGACCCGTTGATGCTGCATTGAGATCAAACAAGTGAATAGAGGATGAACCAATGACACCTTTGTTCTGAATTGGGATTCCATACATATGGTCTGCAGCTGCCCTTGCTTGTTTTTGAGCGGGGCCGGCAAGTGCTAATCTCGTTGGCTTTTGTAAAAGCCGATGGTAAACTTCAATAGCGTCGCCAACAGCATATATATCTTTATCACTTGTTAAGTAATTGTGGTCAACTTTAATTCCGCCAGTTTCACCAATTTCAAGTCCAGCATCACTAGCAAGCGTAACTTCTGGTTTTACACCAATAGCTAACACAACCGCTTGTGCATCTATTTTCCTGCCTGATTGTGTTTTTACATAGCCATCACCGATTTTTGCCAATCCGTCATTTACAATAAGATTTATGCCATGATCAACCATTTCTTTATGCAGTATTTGAGCCATGTCATAATCAAATGGCGCCATTATTTGATTAGCAAATTCTATTAAGCTTATATTGTAGCCTGCTAATTTTAAATTCTCAGCTACCTCTACTCCAATATAACCGCCACCAATGACGGCAATATCTTTAATATGACTTTGTTTAATAAATGAATTTAGGTTTTGTATATCCACCACGTTGCGGACAGTAAAAACATTTGAACGATTTACCCCTTCAATATTTGGTCGAATTGGTGTAGCTCCGGGTGAAAGCACTAATTTATCGTAACTCTCTTCATAAATGTTCCCAGTAGTCAAATCTTTTACTGTAATGGTTTTTTCGCTGCGATTGATTTTAATGACTTCATGATTAACCCTTGCCTCGATATTATATCTTCTTTTAAAAACATCAGGAGACATTAAGACCAAATCACTACTGTTTTCTACGATTCCACTTAAATGATAAGGCAACGAACAGTTAGAAAAGGATACATGGGGACCTTTTTCAAACATAATGATTTCTGCACTTTCATCTAATCTTCTAACCCTTGCTGCAGCAGAAGCGCCACCCGCTACCCCTCCTACAACTAATACTTTTCTCCCCATATTCATCACCTCTATTTTTTATTTTCCTTTTTGTATTTCATCTTGCCATGCACATTCCACGAATTTTTTCATTGAGAGCAGAGAATTTTTTGCTAAATTGGAAACTTGTATCTTTGTTGCATATATCTTGCTGTAATTTAATACAAAAAGATGCCAGCCATTTGTCTTTATTGTTTATACCCATATTGGTATGATTTGAAGCAAAAGTTTTTCTAACATTAATCTGTTTAATATCACAATATACCCATGAGGGTATTAAAGTCAAGTTAAGTATCTTAGAATATAGTAAAAAAAGAGGGATGGTTGATAAAGCGTACAACACACAACAACCGTCCCGTCAAATCTAAAAGTTCCACCTCTTACATAAACCTCTAACAGTTGTTTCCTTTTTTCTTCGATATATTCCCATGAGCAATTCTTCATTTACATTTGCTTTTATAATTTTTCTTTTATTCTACCGTTAAATTTAATTTCTTTAAAATTAAGATTTACAAAGCACGTTCTATAATAAAAACAGAGAAGTTAATTTTCACTCCATCATCCTTAAATTGTTTTTTCTAATAATTACGTAAAACATTTGAATTAAATTTGGTTGTGAACCATAAAATTTCCTAAAATAAAATGAGCCATAAAATGTCCAAGAAGAAATTTTATGGCTCATTTCGCAAGTTTTATTCGCATGTTATCGAATACTTAAAATGGAGACGGTGGGAGTCGAACCCACGTCCAAAGGCATCACCACTTAAGCGTCTACGAGTGTAGTCGACATATTGTGTTTCGCTCTATCGTCGGCCTGTCGACGGGCTTCGGACGAGCTAGCCTGATTGGTCTCTTCCTTCATCCTCAGGCGGCGGAATCCGGCGTAGCCCACTTCAGATGAACCCCTCGACTTCCACATGGGCGATGGAAGGAGGAGCCTTTAGCGCAATTAAGCAGCTAAAGCGTAATTGTTTTGTTTGCCAGTTATATTTAAGTTGACGTTGATGACGGAGACGATCCCTCCGACTCGCAGCTTAAGCTCTGATTACCCCTGTCGAATCCGTAACGTCCCCTTATGAAAGAGAATGTTTCGGAAGCTCTGGGAATATCGAGCTTAATGCTTGTTTCAACTGGCTCTTGCAAGAGTTATTATATCATAATAGGCGTATAATTCAACCGGGATGAACTTCCCATTTTCCAACTTGCGGTACGATCCTCCACTTCTTTCCTTATCGGAAGTGGAGGCTTTTTCCCGAGGACTGCATTCAAAGATCGCGTTAAAAGTATTAATTCTACTTTTACTGCAGCCCTGTATGTTGGATAACGACACGAGTTTCACCGTCTGGAAGTTCAAAAGAATATTAAAACTGCTGACGGGCTTTAAACGCGCGCTCAATTTCTCTTTTTGCTTCTTTCTTTTTCAAGTCTTCGCGCTTATCCCATTTTTTCTTCCCTCTGGCGAGACCGAGAAGAATTTTGGCGTAGCCATCTTTTATATATAATTTTAACGGAACAAGTGAATAGCCTTGCTCTTTTGTTTTCCCGATTAATTTCAAAATTTCTTTTTTGTGCAGCAAGAGCTTACGAGTACGAAGCGGATCGTGGTTATAGCGGTTGCCATGTTCATATGGGCTTATATGCATATTATGAAGAAAAACCTCACCTTTTTGGATGCGGGCAAACGAATCTTTTAAGTTGACACGGCCGGCGCGGATCGATTTAATTTCCGTTCCTTGCAGCACGATGCCCGCTTCATACGTTTCTTCAATAAAGTAGTCGTGTCTTGCTTTCTTATTTTGTGCGACAACTTTTCCTTCCCCTTTTGGCATATGATTCCCCCCTTGCCGGTTTCTTGATCGTTTGCCTAGGCTTTCAGGAAAGATCCGGCCTCTCCATCATCTGAAACTATGGATTGTCTTGGGCTGACTAATATCTTGTCAGCCTCTATTTGCGTTTTCGCTTTTTGCTTTTTGGCTTTGCGACATTCTCATAAAATTTCTTTTTCTTTTTTTTAGGCGGCCGCGTTGACCATTCTTCCTCCACATTCAGCTGTGGTCCTTTTTGTTTTCCTTTTTTGGAACGCACTTTCACCACTTTCGGTGCTTCCGTCGTTTTTCGCTTCTTCGTGTTTTTCATGCCGACGATTTCAAAATCAACCGAATGTTCCTCTTTATTGACATTGATGACGCGTACAGTGATTTCATCGCCGATCCGAAACACATTTCCGGTCCTTTCGCCGATCATCGCATAATGGCGTTCATCAAAGTGATAATAATCATCTGTCATATACGAAACATGGACAAGACCTTCAATCGTGTTCGGAAGTTCCACAAACATTCCAAAGTTCGTAACGGAACTAATAATGCCGTCAAATTCTTGGCCAATTTTATCTTCCATAAATTCCGCTTTTTTAATTTCGTCGGTAGCTCTTTCAGCGTCCACCGCCCGTCTTTCTCTCTCGGAAGAATGTTCTGCGATTTCCGGAAGCCGCGCCGCCCACTTCGCTCGTGTCGCTTCATCCATTTTCCCTTCGATCAAATAAGTGCGGATAAGCCGGTGGACAATTAAATCGGGATACCGACGAATTGGAGAAGTAAAATGGGTGTAAAAATCAGTTGATAAACCAAAGTGTCCTAGACTTTCCGGATCATATTTTGCCTGCTGCATAGAACGAAGCATGACCGTCGATACGACCATTTCTTCCGGCTTTCCTTGCACGGCTTCAATGATTTCCTGCAATGCCCGCGGATGAACGGAATTAGCCGTTCCTTTGACCACTAGACCGAAATTGGTAATAAATTCAAAGAAACGCTGCAGTTTGTCTTCTTTCGGATCTTCATGAATCCGGTAAATAAACGGAACATCGAGCCAATGAAAATGTTCCGCCACCGTTTCATTGGCTGCCAACATAAATTCTTCGATCAGCCGCTCTGCCACGGAACGTTCACGCAGCACGACATCCACCGGTTTGCCGTTTTCATCGACGATCACTTTCGACTCTTTAAAATCAAAGTCGATGGCTCCTCGCTTCATTCGTTTATTACGGAGAATTTCGGCCAATTCGGCCATTAGTTCAAACATAGGAACAAGAGGTTCATACCGTTTCCGCAATTCTTCGTCTTTGTCAACGAGAATGGCATTGACATCCTCATAAGTCATTCGTTCCGTTGTGCGGATGACGCTTTCGAAAATTTCGTGGCTGACCACTTCTCCTTGTTCATTGATTTCCATTTCACAGGAAAGAGTGAGGCGGTCCACTTTCGGGTTTAATGAACAGATCCCATTGGATAGACGGTGCGGGATCATCGGAATGACTCGGTCAACCAAATAGACGCTTGTCCCCCTCTCATACGCTTCCCGGTCAATAGGAGAGCCTTCTTTCACATAGTAGCTGACATCCGCAATATGAACGCCTAATTTGTAGTGGCCATTGTCCCATTTTGTGACAGTGACGGCATCATCCAAGTCTTTGGCATCCGGTCCATCAATCGTCACGATCAGTTCGTTCCGCAGGTCCCTTCTGTTTCGAATTTCCGATTCAACAATCGTGTCGGGTGTTTCATTGGCCTGAGCCAATACTTCATCCGGAAAGCTTTCCGGAAGTCCAAACTGATGAATAACCGATAAAATATCCACTCCCGGATCGTTTTTATGGCCGATAATCTGAATGATTTCTCCTTCGGCGCTTTTTCTTCCTTCTGGATAAGAAGTGATCCGGACCACCACTTTATGACCGTCCACTGCCCCCATATTGGCTGTTTTGGGGATAAAAATATCACTGGAAAATTTGCGGTCATCCGGAATGACAAACCCAAAATACTTGCTGTCCGAATATGTACCGACCAGATCTTTGACGCCTCTTTCCAAAATTCGGACAACAGTTCCTTCTCTTCGCGTTCCTGATTTTTGATTGGAAACACGAACAAGCACTTTGTCTCCGTTTACCGCTCCGTTTGTGTCGCCGGGAGGGATAAAAATATCATCCATTCCCGGTTCTTCCGGGATCAAAAAGGCGAATCCCTTCGGATGACCGGACAGT
The DNA here is from genome assembly GCA_014896555.1 of Caryophanales bacterium. Taxonomy (GTDB): domain Bacteria; phylum Bacillota; class Bacilli; order Bacillales; family DSM-4216; genus Bacillus_O. The sequence goes on from JADBKC010000009.1 coordinate 11,189, forward strand.
TTTCCTCTGATTAAATTCATTTTTTCCGGAATTCCATAGCGGTTGCTTCTTGTTCGAACGACAAGCCCTTGCTCTTCCATGTAGACAAGCGCCTTGACAAAATCTTTAAACTCTGACGAATCCTCTATTTCAAACGCTTTTTCAAGTTCCTGGACAGTGAGCGGCTTGTAGGCATCTTCTTTCATATACGTTAACAGCCTGTCCACATGCTCTTGAATGATTGGATCCATTTTCATCCCTCCTTAGGACGTAAAGCCCCGACGGATTTTCATACTTGCCAATCAAGACTTTCTAAAAATTGATAAATATCTTCGTGAAGCTGTTCTTTTTCTTTTCCTAGTGTAATGACATGAGTGGATTGTTCATACCATTTTATGTGTTTCACAGGAGATTGGATTTCATTGTAAATAATATTGGCCGAATCCGTATTGATCATTTCATCATGTCTTGCTTGAACAACAAACGTTGGAGCATATACGTTATCCACATTTTTGCGGACATCGGCAATCAGATTTTGAAGCTCTTTTAAAGTGTTCATAGGAGTTTCCTTAAAGGCTTCTATTTCTTTTTCAATTTGCTCCTCTGATTTTCCTTCCAATTTTTTATAGTTGCGGGCGTATTCCACAACTCCTTTGTACATGACTTCTTCGCTTTTTATATACATAGGCGCACACATGGGGATTATCCCCTTTACAGGTACAGTGTAACCTAATTTCAAGGAAAATACACCACCGAGCGAAAGGCCAGCAACGGCTATTTCCTCATAGCCTTTGCTTTTCAGAAAGTCATAGCCTTTTACAACATCCTCCCACCAGTCTTTTGGACCTGTTTTTACTAGCTCTTCCGGAGGCACCCCGTGGCCTTTATAATGAGGAGCATGACTGGTATAACCCCTTTTCTCCAAAAATCTCCCCAGCATGCGCACATCCGATGAATTTCCAGTAAAACCATGCAGCAATAATACCGCTCTTGGCCCTGCTTCAAAGAAAAATGGCTCTGGCCATTTAATTTTCATGATGACTTCTCCTTTCTTCATGACTTCAAATGTTTTACTGCCGCTGAAAAAAGTTCGTTTCTTCTCATCAATCCGTCTTCTCAAAAATCCTCTCTAGTTCAAACTCTCTCTCATGATCCGCATGTTGATACCCTAGACCACAAAACGGCGCAAGCCAGCGCCGATGTTGGCGATCAACATGAGAAGCGAATGAGCTTTTCAAGAGAAAAGCCTAACCACGAATGGTCAGGCTGAAAAATTCGCAATGTTATATCGTTCTAAAGGTGCGGATACGCTCCGTTCACTCCACGGCGCAAGCTGCCGCTACCATCCAAGATAAGCGATCGCAATGGTAATCACAAAAAACAAAATGGACAATACAACCGTAATGCGGTGCAAAACTAAATCAACACCGCGTATTTTCTGCTTTCCAAAAAGCTGTTCTGCCCCGCCGGTAATGGCACCGGAAAGACCAGCGCTTTTTCCTGATTGCAGCAAAACGACTACAATGAGCGCGATGGAAACGACTACTAATGCGATAGTTAAAAATGTGTGCATGATTCCCCTCCATAACAACGAACAAACGATTAGTTTTATTTTACCACAACGGTCAGGAAGAAGACAAATAGGATTCACAAAAAAGGCTGGCTCATCCAAAGAGTCAGTCCATGATGAGTCAGCCTTATGAAAAGTGTATGAAGGATTAATGTTTCAGATTATAGAAAGCCTTTACGCCAAGATATTGGGCAGTATCTCCCAATTGGTCTTCGATGCGGAGCAATTGATTGTATTTCGCTACGCGATCGGTGCGGGATGGTGCCCCTGTTTTAATTTGGCCGGCATTTGTAGCTACGGCAATATCTGCGATCGTGCTGTCTTCTGTTTCACCAGAGCGGTGAGAAACGACAGCCGTGTATCCTGCGCGTTTTGCCATTTCGATCGCATCAAATGTTTCGGTTAAAGTACCGATTTGATTTACTTTAATTAAGATGGAATTGCCGACGCCTTTTTCGATCCCTTGAGCTAATTTTTTCGTGTTTGTAACGAACAAGTCGTCGCCTACCAATTGTACTTTTTTTCCAAGGCGTTCTGTCAGCATTTTATGGCCTTCCCAATCGTTTTCATCCAAACCGTCTTCGATCGAAATGATTGGGTATTTAGAAATCAATTCTTCATACCAGTCTACCATTTCTTCGGATGTTTTCGCTACGCCTTCGCCATCTAGATGGTATTTGCCGTCTTCATCGCTGTAAAGTTCGGAAGAGGCTACATCCATCGCCAGTTTCACTTCTTCGCCTGGTTTGTAGCCCGCTCTTTCGATTGCTTCAATAATCGTTTGCAGCGCTTCTTCATTGGATTTTAAGTTTGGGGCAAAACCGCCTTCGTCACCAACTGCTGTATTGTAGCCTTTTTCTTTCAACACCGTTTTCAGATTGTGGAAAATTTCCGATCCCATGCGAAGTGCTTCACGGAAGTTGGATGCACCGACCGGCATGATCATGAATTCTTGAATGTCCACGTTGTTGTCCGCATGCGCACCGCCATTTAAAATATTCATCATAGGAACTGGCAATTGTTTTGCGTTGAAGCCGCCAAGATATTCATAAAGTGGAACTTCTAGATAATCTGCTGCGGCACGAGCGACTGCCATGGAAACACCCAGAATGGCATTAGCGCCTAATTTTCCTTTATTTTCTGTTCCGTCCAGTTCAATTAACAATTTGTCAATTCCGACTTGGTCTGTTACATCATGACCGATCAATTCAGGGGCAATGATTTCATTTACATTTTTAACCGCCGTCAATACCCCTTTTCCTAAGTAGCGTGATTTATCACCGTCGCGCAGCTCCACAGCTTCGTATTCACCAGTGGAAGCGCCGGATGGAACAAGCGCACGTCCAAATGCACCAGATTCCGTATAAACTTCGACTTCTACTGTTGGATTACCGCGAGAATCTAATACTTCACGAGCATAAACGTCTGTAATGAATGGCATATGAATCTCTCCTTTTTATTTAATTTCTAAATATTAATGTTTAATAATCGATTGGCCTGTCATTTCTTTAGGCTGTTTTATTCCTAAAAGATCGAGCATGGTTGGCGCCAAATCGCCTAAAATACCGCCATCGCGCAATTCCAATCCTTCTTTTGTCACGATGACCGGTACCGGATTCGTTGTATGGGTCGTCATCGGCTTGCCGTCAAGCGTTACGACTTCGTCCGCATTTCCGTGGTCAGCCGTAATAATAGCGACGCCGCCTTTTTCTAAAATAAGGTCAACTACGCGTCCTAAACATTCGTCCACTGCTTCCACCGCTTTAATGGTCGGCTCTAGTTTGCCAGAGTGTCCAACCATATCCGGGTTGGCAAAGTTTAAGATAATGGCATCAAATTTGTCTTCCTTAATTTCTTTCACAAGCGCATCGGCTACTTCATAAGCGCTCATTTCTGGCTTTAGATCGTATGTGGCCACTTTTGGAGAATTGATTAAAATCCGTTCTTCTCCAGGGAATTTTTCTTCTCGTCCGCCGCTCATAAAGAAAGTAACGTGCGGATATTTTTCTGTTTCAGCAATACGCAGTTGTTTTAAACCGTTTTGCGATAGAACTTCCCCGATCGTATTATCCAAATTCGTTGGCTGGAAGGCCACATATCCTTTTACCGTTTCGCTGAAATGGGTTAAACATACGAAATAGAGATTCTTTGGTGCTTTCGGTCCGCGGTCGAATTCACGGAAATCGTCGTTTGTGAAAGCATTGGAAATTTGAATGGCTCTATCCGGTCTGAAGTTATAGAAAATAACGGCATCGTTGTCTTGAATCGTTGCGACTGGTTCCCCGTTTTCTTTTACCATAACAGACGGAATGACAAATTCATCATAAATGCCGTTTGCATAAGAATCGTCTACTAATTCAAACGGATCTTTATATTTTGGACCTTCGCCGTAAACCATCGCATCATACGCCTTTTTCACACGTTCCCAGCGCTTATCGCGGTCCATCGAATAATAGCGTCCGGAAATCGTTGCAATTTCGCCGACTCCATATTCTTTGATTTTTTCAAGCGTTTGTTCAATATACTTTTTCGCTGTTTTTTGACCTACATCACGACCATCCAAGAAAGCATGAATATAAACTTTTTTCACGCCTTCTTTCGCAGCGAGCTTCAGCAAGGCAAACATATGGTGAATATGGCTGTGGACCCCGCCGTCGGACAATAGACCGAATAAGTGAAGGCTTGTTCCATGTTGTTTCACATGGTTCATCGCTCCAAGGAATGTTTCATTGCGGTCAAATTCCCCTTCTCGAATCGCAATATTGACTCTTGTTAAGCTTTGATAGACAATCCGGCCAGCTCCTATATTCAAATGGCCTACTTCCGAATTTCCCATTTGCCCTTCCGGCAATCCGACCGCTTCCCCGCTTGCTCTCAATGTTGCATGCGGATATTTGTTCCAGTAGCGGTCGAAATTTGGTTTTTTCGCTTGTGCCACGGCATTCCCTTTTACTTCATCCCTTAGACCAAAACCATCCAAGATGATTAATGCAACTGGTGCTTTACTCATGATTGCCTGCCTCCAATAATTGTAAGAAAGATTTTGGATCAAGGCTTGCGCCTCCGACTAATGCACCGTCAATGTCTGGTTGTTTCATAAAGTCTGTAATGTTTTCAGGTTTTACGCTTCCGCCGTATTGGATGCGGATTTCTTCCGCCGCTTCTTTTGAAAATTGTTCAGCGACTACTTCTCGTATATGAGCGCAGACTTTGTTGGCATCTTCTGCTGTAGAAGATTTTCCGGTTCCAATCGCCCATATAGGTTCATAAGCGATAACGGTTTGTTTCACTTGATCTTCTGTTAAACCTTGCATCGCTTTGCGGACTTGATCGCCAACCAATTCTTTCGTTTGTCCGCTTTCTCTTTGGTGCAACGTTTCCCCTACACAAATGATGGGAATTAAATGGTGGCGAAATGCTGCCAACGCTTTTTTATTGACCGATTCATCTGTTTCATTAAACATTTCCCGGCGTTCTGAGTGGCCAATAATGACGTATTGTACGCCCAATTCTTCCAACGCTTTCGGACTGATTTCACCGGTAAAAGCGCCGGATTCTTCAAAATGCATATTTTGAGCGCCGATTTTGATCGGTGTTCCTTGAACGGCTTTGACTAGTTGGTCAAGAAAAAGCGCCGGTGAACAAATGACGCTGTCCACTTTCTCTTCACTAGGTACGGAACTTTTTACTTCGTTGGCAAATTGAAGAGCTTCCGTGAGCGTTTTATTCATTTTCCAGTTTCCTGCAATGATGGGTTTTCGCATGGTTTTAGCCTCTCCTTTCTTTTGCGACTTCTATTACTTATCGTTAAGAGCAACAACGCCAGGAAGTTGTTTTCCTTCCATAAATTCCAGAGAGGCGCCTCCGCCTGTCGAGACATGGTCCATATGATCAGCTAAATGGAATTTTTCCACTGCTGCCGCTGAATCCCCACCGCCGATAATAGTATATGTATTTTCAGCATCAGCAAGAGCTTGTGCAACAGCTTTTGTCCCTTCTGCGAACGTATCCATTTCAAATACACCCATTGGTCCGTTCCAGATCACCAATTTGGAATTTAAAATGACTTCGCGGTATTTTTTTCTTGTTTCCGGTCCGATGTCTAAAGCTTCCCAACCAGATGGAATTTCCTCAATGCTGACTACTTTTGTATTGGCGGTTTCGGAAAAGTCGTCTGCCACGACAACATCGATTGGCATATAGAAGTGAACCCCTTTTTCTTCGGCTTTTTTCATAAAGTCTTTTGCCAATTCAATTTTATCCTCTTCCAGCAACGACTTGCCCACTTCATAGCCTTTTGCTTTGACGAACGTGTAGGCAAGACCGCCGCCAATGATTAAATGATCGACCTTATCCAAAAGGTTGTCGATGACGCCGATTTTATCTTTTACCTTTGCTCCGCCGATAATGGCCGTAAAAGGACGATCCGGATTAGACAATGCATTGCCAAGTGCTTCTAATTCTTTTTCCATCAAAAATCCTGCTACTGCCGGCAAATATTTTGCAATTCCTTCCGTGGAAGCATGAGCGCGATGGGCAGCGCCAAAAGCGTCATTTACATAAATATCTGCTAATTCAGCAAACGCTTTTGCCAGTTCCGGGTCATTTTTTTCTTCTCCGGGATGAAAACGAACATTTTCAAGGAGGAGAATGTCGCCATCTTCCATTTTCGCGATTTCTGCTTTCACTTCATCGCCATAAGATTCATTTGATTTTCGAACATCTTTGTGAAGAAGTTCAGAAAGGCGTTTTGCCACCGGTGTCAGGCGCATTTCTTCCACCACTTGTCCTTTCGGGCGTCCTAGATGGCTAGCAAGGATTACTTTTGCCCCGTTTTCGGATAAATAGCGGATCGTTGGGAGCGCAGCGCGGATTCTTGTATCATCCGTCACATTTCCGTCTTTCATCGGGACGTTGAAATCAACGCGGCAAAAAACTCGTTTTCCTTTTACATCCACGTCTTTAATCGTTTTTTTATTCATAGCAGAAGGCCTCCTTGGTTTCGAAGATTTTCCAGCCAAGATTTTTCACGAAAACGGGGAGGGGGGATGAATCCCCCGCTCCCCCTTTCATCCCACTTTTATTATAGATGTTAGGATTTCAATTTCCAATATTCTTAGAGCTTATTAAAGACCTTTTTGTGCAATGTAATCCACAAGATCTACCACACGGTTAGAATAGCCAAATTCGTTGTCATACCAAGAAATTACTTTCACAAGGTTTCCTTCGATCACCATTGTGGAAAGAGCATCAATAGTAGAAGAAACTGTTGTTCCGTTAAAGTCGCGGGAAACAAGCGGTTCTTCTGTGTAGGCAAGGATGCCTTTTAATTCGCCTTCTGCTGCTTCTTTTAATACAGCGTTGACTTCTTCTACTGTTACGTCTTTGTCCAGTTCTGCTACTAAGTCTACAACAGAAACGTTTGGAGTAGGCACGCGCATAGCCATACCATTTAATTTTCCTTTTAATTCAGGCAATACAAGCGCAACAGCTTTTGCAGCTCCAGTCGTAGTCGGAATGATGGATTGAGCTGCTGCGCGAGCGCGGCGATAGTCTTTATGTGGCAAGTCCAAAATTTGTTGGTCATTAGTGTAAGAGTGAACGGTTGTCATCATACCGCGGCGAATGCCGAATTTGTCATTTAACACTTTTGCAAATGGAGCTAAGCAGTTTGTTGTACAAGAAGCGTTCGAAATGACATGATGATTTGCAGGATCATATTTATCTTGGTTAACGCCCATAACGATTGTGATGTCTTCTTCTTTTGCCGGTGCTGAAATCACTACTTTTTTTGCGCCTGCTTCTAAATGTTTTGCTGCATCTGCACGTTTTGTGAAACGACCAGTAGATTCTACTACTATTTCTACACCAAGTTCTCTCCAAGGAAGATTGGCAGGGTCACGTTCCGCCACTACTTTAATGCGTTTTCCGTTTACTACTAAAGCATTTCCGTCAACGCCTACTTCCGCATTAAGAGTGCCATGAACAGAGTCATATTTTAAAAGATGCGCCAACATGTTGGCATCTGTTAAATCGTTGATTGCTACAATATCCACATTGGGATTGTTTAATGCTGCACGAAAAACATTGCGTCCAATACGGCCAAATCCGTTAATTCCAACTTTTACTGCCATTTTAAAATTCCTCCTTCATAGTTTCAGGATGTAATGTAAAATTTTATCCTTTAAAAAGGGTTAAATCCCTTTTAAAAGCATTTTCGCTGCTGCTTCATCCGTAATGAGCACAGTGGATTTAGGCGCGCTTTTTAAATAAGCGAAAATCGCTTTCCCTTTTGAAGCGCCGCCAGCTACCGCAATGACATCTTTTGCCTTTGATAAGTCCGATAGCTGCAAACCGATAGTGGAAACTTTATGTACTACTTTTCCTTCTTCATCAAAATAGTAGCCAAATGCTTCAGCAACTGCTTTCGCTTTGACGAGTTTCTCCATATCCTCCGGGCTTGTATTTCTGCGTTTGGCCATGACCATAGCATCGCCAATGCCGTGGAGGACCATAGTAGCGGATGATATCAACGTCAAAATTTCCCTGATCGGTTCTTCCTTCATTAAAGAAGCATACACTTGTTGGCTGACTTGGTCTGGTGCATAGAAAACCCGGTATTTTTGGCCCGTATTTTTCGCCATTTTGGCACAAATGACATTGGCTTGATTAGATACATCTTCGCCAATTCCACCCCGGGCAGGGACAAACATGATTTTTTTATTGGAAAAATCGGGCGTAAGCGTTTCAGCAACAGCTGCCATCGTTGTTCCTCCGGTTACAGCAATGATATTTTCTCCCAATAAGCGTTTTTTGATACTCCGGGCACAGGTACGCCCCATTTCTTTTTTCACCCAAGGAGAAGTATCGCTGTTTCCGGGCACAATAAATACCGCTTGGATTTGAAAATACTCCTTGATTCTATTTTCCATTTGGTTAATACCTGAAATTTCCCGCATCATGTCTTCCATTTCATGCAAAATGGCTTTCCCTTCATCGGTAATCACCATTCCGGTGGAGCGAATCTCAATCAGATGTTGATTTTTCAAAAACTCCACTTCGCTGCGAAGCACCCTCTCCGTCAAACCGACAGCTTGGGCCAAAGTACGTCTCCCTACAGGGCCAGACAGCCAAATAGATCTTAAAATTTCATAGCGTTTCTGCATGATTTGCAGCAGGTCTGGTATTAATTTTTTTTGAACTTCAAGAAATGTACTCATTCATGCTTTGACTCCTTTATCCAGTTGGACATTTTTCGTCCCACATAGACTTATTACGTCCCACCTGCTGTAAAAAAAAATGATCCCTGCTTGCGCTTTTATTGTAGCAAGGATATTGGAAGAAATCAACGATGAAGAACACGATTTACAAACCCTTCCTATTTCGTTAACAATATTGAAATATTTTTTATTTAAGCCGCGCAAGCAGCGTGGGATAATCGACACGTCCATACTGGATCATTGCACCGTTGTATTCAACAACCGGAACCTTCGTGCCGTGCTTTTCCATCCATTCATCCTTCTCTTCGATATCCCGTTCTTCTATTTTCAACGGTACTAATTCGCCGACAAGCATCAAATTCATTTTTGCCTCCAAACATAATGGGCAATCTTTCTTTGTATAAAGCACTATATGTTTCACGGTCGTTCCTCCTGTTTCATCCCAATTGGTTCCACCAATCATCATAGGCAACCTCCCTTTTGTGGAAACATCATTTAATCCGCTTTTATCATCGATCAATCTTTCGTTCAACCTGTTTTGCGAGACATTCCGATCCGATAATCCCTTGTCATCGAGAAACATACATTGAAAAATCATGATTTTCCTTTTCAATATTAAAGCTGCGAACCAATCCGTATTTGTTTTTTCGATTCAGTCATCCGGACGGACGATCGTTATGACTCATATCGCTTTCTTTTGGATGACGAAGGGATATGCAGTTGATCTCGATATTTAGCGACTGTTCTTCTTGAAATCATGATTCCTTCCATCTTAAGTCGATCACATATTTCTTGGTCGGAAAGCGGGTGTTTTTTATCTTCCTGCGCTATCATGTTTTCGATCAACCCTTTCACCCGTCGGCTGGATATTGCCTCGGCGTTGTCTCGGGCAGGTACGGCGTTAGTGAAAAAATAGCGAAGTTCCAACGTACCATAAGGAGTTTGCATATACTTTCCCCTTACCGCCCTGCTGACGGTTGATTCATGAATTCCGAGTTCTTCCGCAATTTCCTTCATTGTCAAGGAAGTTAATTTTTTTGGCCCTTCGAAAAAGAAATCCCGTTGTTTTTCTACGATTTTCCATCCGACTTTTTGTATGGTTTCTTTCCGCTGCTCCAAGCTTTTTAACAGCCATTGATAATCTTGGAATTTTTCTTTTAAAAACATTTTCAGCTCTTGATCATGGTGGTTGGAGACTTCTTGAAAGTATTCTTTTTGAAAGACCATTTTGGGCATTCTATCATCCAAAAATTGCAATTCTATTTTCTCCCCACGAATGGACACAGACATATCAGGGGTAATATATTCATTCGTACGGCTTGATTGAAAAGCCGCTCCAGGACGAGGATTTAACGTTTGAATATAATCGGAGGCTTTTTGAATGTCGGATATTTCCACTTTTAATGTTTTGGATAACCTTTTCCATTTTTTTTCTGCAAATTCATGAAAGTGAAAGCGAACAATTTGTTTCGCTAACGGAGGCGCATTTGTATCTTTTTCCATTTGCAAAAGCAGGCAATGCTGGAGATGGTATGCACCAACACCGGCTGGCTCCAGTTCTTGAATGATCGAAACAGCTGTCTGTATTTCATCCACCGATGTTTTAAGCATCATAGCAGCTTCTTCCGGACGGATGGTTAAATAGCCGTTTTCATCTAAGTTTAGCAGCAAAAAATCGATCCATTTGCGAATCGTTTTCGGCACTTTGATTCCAGACAGCTGCAAGCGCAAATAATCCACAAGCTGGTAAGAATGATCGGCAATTTGTTCAATCCAATTTTTATCGTCATGAATCATTTTTGTCTGCTTGCGGCGTCTCCATCTGTCGGAATATTCCATCGCCGGAGTCTCTAGCTGTATAAATGGATTTTCCATCGTTTTTTCTTCCAAATATTCCGTCAATTCTTGAGTGGAATATTGAAGCAATTCAATGGCTTGCGACAGTTCTTGGGTCATCATCAGCTTCTGGGTTTGCTGCAGCCAAAGCCCGCTTTTCAACTGCATACTCATGTTTTTCCCTCCTCCTTATTGTTGTTTTACAATATATGATCGTTCACGATTCATGTTTTAAAAGCGCTTTCATTCATTATTTTATAAAGATATCCATCGGAAATGAACTATTTTTTCAAAAAATCTATTTTTTCGACAATATTCAGCCTAGATCGTTCCCTTCCCGATCAACAGAAAAACGGGTGGACCAAAAAAGCCTATCCATCCAGCTGCCCAAATCGCAAAAAAGCCTTTTGCCCCACCCCGTCCTATCACCAAACTAAATAACACCTGCAGACCGAATGTAATTCCAATCGATCGGGGAAACAAAATACGAACACCGCCATATGTAACGAAACCACAAAAGAATTTTTTTCCTTCATTTTTGTTGCATTTCACGGAAGTTTTTTGATTACATTTTATTCCGTTAATCCTTCATATTGCGGTAACGGGTAAGTGGAAAAATCCAATCGTTTATAGCGAGGAATTGAACGAGTATACCATCCTAATTCCTTAGCAAACTCTCTTCCTGGAACATAAACGGTTCCATTTTTTGTTTCCACATCGACGGACAATGTTTTGGTTTCTCCATTTACTTGAATTTCATTGCTTCCCGGTGTGAGTTGAATCGTGGTTCCATTATATTGAACAGTTTTGCCATCATTGGACACCGTGACAGTTGGCACTTGGGCAAACAACCCCTTGACATCGACCATCACCACACCAGATTTTGTATAGGTTGGTTGAACTTGACCCACTGTCACCTTATCATGCCCATACACGCCAAATTGAGTATATGGAATATGCAAGTCAATCCAATATTGATTAGGTTCTGTCGGTTGAGATGGCATAGTAACCGTTACCGGATGATCTTCCGGAAAAGGAGGATTATAAATTTCTGAATCCTTATAAGCCTTACCGTTGAATGAAATAATTTCATAGTCTGGATAATGAGCGCTTATCAACGTTTTTTGAGATAGTAAAGACTGTGTTTCATTTTTTAAATAGGTTTCAGGATCTGGAAGATTTTTATAGGCATCTTTTGATTGATGTAGTTCGTTGTAAAAATCTTTTAACAAATCAACGTCTGCTACAATGCCCCCTCCCGGCACCATACCATCAATTCTCCGAACTAACGTCCAGTCTCCATATTTTGCATGAAGTTGTGCCAATGACATATTGACATAATCCGGCACTTTATCCGAAGGATTCGACGGTGTAGATGGACCTGTCGGATTACTTGGGTTCGTTTCATTCCTTTCTATGACTTGCAGCGCCCGGCTCACTAAGACACTGGATGAAGCACGATCGGCATATTCTCCAGGAGCAAATGTACCGTTTGTTTTTCCTTGAATCACGCCATAAGAGACCATTCGTTTGACTGATTCTAAAGCATAGGCCGGAACATTGTCTTTAAATTTCAGATTTCCTTCTTCTTTGAAATTCCCTTTGAGATTCATGGCCCGATCCAGCATAACAGCCATATCAGCCCGTGTCACGGGACAATCAGGATAAAAATTTCCGCCTGTTCCTTTTATGATGCCAGCGTCTGCTGCTTTACTGATTTCTTCATAAAGAGCTTTCGATTTTGGAACATCCTTAAAATGGCTGCTCCCTTTTGGCAGATTGAAAGCTCTGGCAATCATGCCAGCAAATTGTCCTCTTGTTACCGTTTCATTCGGATGAAATGTGCCATCAGAATAACCGGAGACAACGCCGCGTTCTGCTAGTTCCACAATAGCTGAATAAGCATAGGAACTTTTCGGAACATCTCGAAAGTCGCTGTCAGCAGCAAAAGCAGGGATAGCACCTGCCAGCAAAGCCGCAAATGCCAAAGCACCTGCAAAATTCTTTTTCTTCAATTTATATGCCTCCTTAAATCCAGAAAAATCCCATTACTTTTATTATACAAAATTATCTTTCTTTCATGGTGATAAATTCCATTTAATCCTTTTTTCAATCGGACCATTGCCGCTATCTGTTTAAATTCATCGATAGATAAAATTTCAGTAAGCTCCCTTTATGGTTATAACCTTTTCAGTTTTATAGAATTGGTTTGGTTTTATCAAATAAGCTCCTTCATGTCTGCGCCCAAAACGATAGAAGAAAAATTTTGAAAGACTAAGCTTAAAACTGATCTTGCCGAATTCATCACTCCATGTCGGGAATTGCGTTATAAAATGAATCAAAGGGATCCCGGCATCAAAATGAATCACCCTCTGGATTTTTTAATATTTCAAATGTTAAGATCATTTTAAAGAAAAATCTACAGAAAGCAGGGATATACGTCATATGAAGGATCGTAACATTGAAATCATCCACTTTGCTATAGGACTTCCCAAAACGATGCAATACGGCAATCAGAAGGAAATGAAAACCGGGATATGCAAGAATGGAACGGAAGAAGCTTTTCTTACCAAAGAAGGTTTTCGCGGAGATGGAGTGGCCAACCTAAAATACCACGGAGGACCCGACCGTGCCGTCTGTATCTATCCGTATGAACATTATCAGTTGTGGGAGCAGGAATTTGATACTTCATTGCCTCCTTCTGCGTTCGGAGAAAATCTTACCGTGGCCAACATGTTAGAGCAAGATGTTTGTATAGGGGATATTTATCAGTTAGGAGAAGCGGTCATACAAATCACGCAAGGGAGAATTCCATGCAGCACTATAACCAGAAGAACGAACATACAAGGTCTACTTAAGAGAATGGTAGAAACGGGCTATACCGGTTATCTTTGTCGGGTCCTAAAAGAAGGCACTGTCAGACACCATTCAAAGATCGAATTGATTCAACGTCATCCTCAACAAGTTTCTGTTCTTTATGCTAACGAGGTTTATTTCCATAGACAGAGAGATGCAGAAGGGATAAAAAAAGTATTAGAGGTTCAAGAATTAGCCAAATCATGGCGTGAATCGTTAAAAGAGCGCTTAAATAAATTAACGGCGTCTGTTTAGCATTCCGATTACAGAACGTGCTTGGTATTAAAAATCACCATAAAACACATCTTTAGATGAAATAACCATGCGGCAGTGCTCTTATCGAAAAGTAAAATGTTTCGGGGTTGGAAAAAACAAAATCAAGAAAGAGGTTCCCTTTCTTACTTTTATAAACCACCATTTTTGTAGAAAGAGGCGACCTTTCTATGTTGAAGAATCATAAAAACAATTGTAACGATTTACAAAAAAGAGTTCTTCTTTCGAAAAGAAAAACTCCACAAAAACTTGACTCACACTAAAATTGGGTTCAAGTTGCAAAAAAACGATCATACGGTATACTAACTGCAAAGAAATGACATATGTTAATAACGCGAGGATTTTCTGAGGATGGAACAGGCAGCCATCACCCTTGATGGAGATGCGGGAGTGCCACCCCGCCTAAAATCCTTGCGCGACAGGATCCATAGCCGACAAAGCTATGGATTTTTTATTTAAAATAAACCTGTGGTTTTAAAGTTCTCTTAAAATCCTGGTACATTTGAGATAGCTGATAAATCGGCTAAATTAAGCACAAAAAAACGGTGTTCCCACGAATTCATTTTCGTTGAAACACCGTCATCACTGCGTTTTTTTGAAACGCCCTCGGCAGGAATCGAACCCACATTTCAAGAACCGGAATCTTGCGTGTTATCCGTTACACTACGAGGGCATATAATGAATCAGTACGGTTTTAAATTATAATGAAAAAACAATCATAATGCAAGAGTTTTATGGAAAAAACTTTGTCTTCAGACGGGTTTTAAAGGTACCGTCAAGAATTTTGTGTAAGAGAGTATTCTCAGATACGTTTTTTTAATCTTGGAGGAGGTGTTTAGTTGTCTTATATGAGACTGAATATTCAGTCTCATATAAGACAACTTAGTCTTCCTAGACTCTGTTCTTCATGAACAAAATTTGGTCTTTCAGTATCTTTCTTCAAACATATCTTGAAGTGCCTTGTATGCCGTAGAAAACCCTTTAAGTTTTCTAGTGGACCATTTTTCATTCAAGTCCTGTACCGTTAAGAACGTGATTTTTTCTGCTGCTTCAATACTGGTTAAGCTGTTCATCGTTTTGAGTCGTTTACGTATATCTTTAATCGTTCGTTCAATCGCATTGGTCGTGTAGATGACACTACGAATACTGGTCGGATATTTCATGAATGTTAGGAGGACATCTAAATCCTGTTCCCAAGATTGGACTTCTCTAGGATACTTTTTAGACCACTTGTCTTTAAACTCATGAAAGGCTTGAATGGCTGCGTCTCTTGTCATCGAACGATAGATCAGCTTTAGGTCTTCAGCCACTTCAAATTGGTCTTTTTTCCTTACCTTGTTTAACGTATTTCTTACTTTGTGGACCACACATCGTTGAACATCGGCTTTCGGATAGACGGCTTTAAAGGCTTCTTCAAGACCTGGGAGTCCATCAAAAACACCAAGTAAGACTTCATGAGCACCGCGTGTATAAAGGTCTTGGAGAATCCTTGCCAGCCATGCGCGCTTTCTTGACCTCCAACGTAAAAGCCAAGAATTTCACGATGACCTTCTTCATTGACACCAAGAACAACGTAAATGACTTCTTTGGCATACGTATCACGACGAACTTTTATATAAAACCCATCAAGATACAACACAGAATACCGTTTGTTTAATGGACGTTGTTGCCATTTTTGAATATCCTCCAACGTGGCATCTGTAATATGACTAATCGTGGTAGGAGAGTAGGTTGAACCAAGAATTCTTTCGATAAACTTCCCAATTTCTCGAGTGCTCATCCCACTTTGATACATTTTCATAATCGCTTGTTCCAGCCAGCCGTCTTGACGTTGATAAGGCTCAAACAGTTGAGTCTGGAAATCCCCGTTGCGATCTCTTGGAACCGAAAGAGATTCTATTTTCCCGTACTTTGTATCAAGAGTACGGTGATAATAACCATTTCTTGAGTTTTGAACATGTTCCTGTTCCACTTGGAGGAAATTTTTGATTTCTTCTTTCATGATGAATTCAAGCTTTTCTTGAACAAAATCTTTTATCATATTTTCCAGTTGATTTGCGAAATCTGAGTTGAGTATACTATTACTCATAAGGTAGGGTATCTCCTTTCAGTTTTGTTTGGTCGCAAATCTGAGAATACCCTGCCTTTTTCTTTTTTTCTAGTAGAAAAATTTGCTTACACAAAATAATTTACATCATCGTTTTAAAAGTTTAAATTCGAACGGACACGGGTAAAATGTTCAGTGTGTGCAAAAAAATCTCTTTTTTATAAGCTTTTATGTTTGACCTTTATTGACCTTCATTGTATGATTACATTACATAAGTTTCTCTTCGCTAGAAATTTTATGAAGAAATTTGAAAAAGGAGGAAAGTTGGTATGAATCTGATTCCTACAGTTATTGAACAAACAAACCGCGGGGAACGGGCGTACGATATTTACTCACGTTTGTTGAAAGACCGCATTATTATGTTGGGCAGCGCTATCGACGACACTGTCGCAAACTCTATTGTAGCTCAGCTTTTATTCCTTGAAGCAGAAAATCCGGAAAAAGATATATCCATCTACATTAACAGTCCTGGCGGAAGCATTACAGCCGGAATGGCGATTTATGATACGATGCAGTTTATTAAACCAGATGTCCAAACTATTTGCATCGGGATGGCCGCTTCCATGGGAGCATTCTTGCTTGCAGCAGGAACGAAAGGAAAACGTTATGCTCTTCCAAATGCCGAAGTGATGATCCATCAGCCGCTCGGAGGCGCACAAGGTCAAGCAACTGAAATCGAAATTGCCGCTAAGCGCATTTTGTTCTTAAAAGATAAATTAAATAAAATTTTATCAGAACGCACTGGCCAGCCGCTCGAAGTCATTGAAAAAGACACAGACCGCGACAACTTTATGACGGCCGAACGCGCCAAAGAATATGGCTTAATTGACCATATCATTAGCCGAAACGATATCAGCAAATAATTTCGTTTACTCCCATCGAGCGGAAAATCGCCTCGTTCGATGGATTGTCTTTTCCTAACATCAGGAATAGAGAGAGTCCAGTGGTTAAGGCGGATAAGATGAATTTGGTTCGGTTCCCTTACCACCAAGCCCAGAACGCCAAATATAACAGGCTGATACTTCATCAAAAGTATCAGCCTGTTTTGTTAATCTTCATTTTCAAGAAATTCCGTTAACGCTTCCAATGCTTTGTCTTCATCATGACCATCAGCGATTAACCGGATCTTCGTGCCCGTTCCGACTGCCAAACTCATAATTCCCATGATACTTTTGGCATTCACTCTTTTTTCGTCTTTTTCTACATAAATTTCCGATGAAAACCGGTTGGCCTCTTGTACAAATAAAGCAGCAGGCCGCGATTGCAATCCCGTTTTCAGCTTAACTTCCACCATCTTTTGAATCATTTTTCACAACCCCTTTTTTTATGATTCAACTGCGGCCCTTCGCCACCCGTGTCATCACACATCGGTTGGCTAAGGAGCCTCAAACATTTTGCTCGGTTTTGCCAGCCGCACCGGCTTTTTTCATGCTTGATGTTTTTTCGTAATGGTTTTGCCGGCCCGCAATTTTTCAGCGATTTCATCAATTTTTCTTAGACGGTGATTAATGCCGGATTTACTGATTTTCCCGCCGGATACCAATTCACCTAGCTCTTTCAGCGTTACATCTTGGTGTTCCACTCGAAGCTCAGCGATTTCTCTTAATTTTTCCGGTAAAATGTCCAACCCGACGGTTTCTTGAATATAGCGGATGTTCTCCACTTGCCTTAGTGCGGCGCCAATCGTCTTATTTAAATTCGCCGTTTCGCAATTGACAAGGCGATTTACTGAGTTGCGCATATCGCGCATAATCCGAACATCTTCAAATCGGAGCAGCGCATGGTGGGCGCCGACAATATTGAGAAATTCCGCAATTTTCTCGGCTTCTTTTAAATAGGTGATATACCCTTTTTTTCTTTCCAGCGTTTTACTGTTGAGATAAAAGGTGTTCATTACTTCACACAATGAATCATTATGCTCTTTATAAAGAGAAAATATTTCTAAATGATAAGAAGATGTTTCCGGATTATTCACAGAGCCACCCGCCAAAAACGCCCCCCGCAAGTACGACCGACGACAGCACTTCTTTTTAATCAATTCCGGGGAAATGTCATGAATAAACGAAAAATTTTTCCCAAGTATATACAAGTCCTCTAAAATTTGCTTTGCTTTTTCTTTTAAGCGAACGATATAAACATTGTTCTTCTTTAGCCGCATTTTTTTACGGACAAGCAATTCTACCGGCACATCGTACAATTTTTTAATCAGAACATAAATTCGTCGGGCGATAGCTGCATTTTCTGTCTGAACATTGACTACCAAGAGCCGATTAGAAAAGGAAAGGGCGCCATTCATTCGAATAAGCGCCGAAAGTTCGGCGCGGGCACAGCAATCTTTTACCTCTAAAGTGGTCAATTCCTTTTTTGTTTCGGAAGCAAACGACATCCCCGCCACCTCCCATTCTGAGACTATCGTCTTCTTAGCTCAGATTCATTTTCAGTATTTTTTACTAATAACGAGTATAATATTTGGGCAACCCGATCGGTATCATGCCGAATGATCCCATCCTTCACAGAGACGATCTCTTCATAAAGAATGTTCAAACCAAGAGCCCGAAGCTCATCTAGGTCAAATTTCACTGGCTTGGCCAGTTCTTTTTCATACCTTTTTTGAATTTCTTCCGGTATCGGTGTTTTATTGACTAAAATCGTATCAATACAAGATTGATTCAAATGGCGGTGGATCGCCTTTACGTGGTCGCTTGCTGAATAATCAAGCGTTTCTCCCGCCTGAGTCATTAAATTGCAAATATAGACTTTATGCGCTTTTGCACGGTATACCTCCCGCCCAATTTCCGGTACTAGCAAATTAGGAAGAATGCTTGTGTACAAACTGCCCGGACCGACAACAATTAAATCAGCTTCCCGAATAGCTGTAATCGTTTCTGGAAGCGGTGCCACATTATCAGGCGTTAAAAACACTCTTTGAATCTTTTTTCCAGAGTATGGAATTTTCGATTCTCCTGAAACGATGGTCCCATCGTCCATCACTGCATGCAGCACCACACTTTCATTAGCTGCCGGAAGCACTTTTCCGCGCACATTCAATACACGGCTCATTTCTTGAACCGCCCGTACAAAGTCTCCCTTAATCGATGTTAATGCGGCAATCATCAAATTTCCAAGCGAATGCCCACATAGTTCATTCGAAGTGGTGAACCGATGCTGAAATAGCTGTTCTATCAGCGGTTCCACTTCTGAAAGGGCAGCCAACACATTGCGGATATCACCCGGCGGCGGAATGGACAAATCGTTTCTTAGCCTTCCAGAGCTCCCGCCATCATCGGCAACAGTCACAATGGCTGACAAATCAATGGGGTATTTTTTCAACCCTCGAAGCAAAACAGGAAGGCCCGTTCCGCCACCGATGACAACCACTTTCTTATCAGAAGCAGGATTCATGTTGTCTTTTCCTTTCTTTTTTTAATATCGCGATGGCTGATGCGTGTTTGGTAGTCTTTTTCAAAATAATGGCCGATATATTCAGCTAGTGCAACAGAGCGATGCTGCCCCCCAGTGCATCCTATGGCAATCACCACCTGGCGTTTTCCTTCCCTCTTATAATGAGGAAGCATAAAGGCAAGCAAATCGGTTACTTTTGCTAAAAACTTTTGCGTATCGCTCCACTTGAGCACATAACTAGACACTTCATCATCCATGCCAGTTTTTTGTCGCATATGATCAATATAATACGGATTTGGCAAAAATCGAACGTCAAATACTAGATCCGCATCAATGGGAATTCCGTGTTTAAATCCAAATGACATGACATTCACAGTAAAGATCGACTGTTTATTCGCGGAGAATTCTGTTATGATCTTTTCCCGCAAGTCTTTCGGTTTCATGTTGGAAGTATCGTAAATCAGTTGGGCACGGCCCTTCAGATCTTCCAACAGCTTTCTTTCCTGCTGGATTCCTTCAAGAGGCAGTCCTGAAGGAGCGAGCGGATGCGAGCGGCGCGTTTCTTTATAACGGCGCACAAGAACAGAATCATCGGCATCTAAAAACAAGATTTGCGGGCTTACCCAATCAATTTCTGCCATGTCATCCAACGCTTTAAACAAATGTTCAAAAAAGTCTCTGCCCCTTAGATCCATTACAATAGCCGCTTTATTAATTTTATGACTTGTGTCTTTCATGAGTTCCAAAAATTTTGGCAACAGTGTAGGCGGAAGATTATCTACACAATAGTAGCCAAGATCTTCGAAACTTTGAATAGCAACCGTTTTTCCCGCCCCAGACATTCCAGTAATAATGACTAATTGGATATCCGCTGTTTTTGACTGCGAGCTCATCGTGGACCCCCCTCATTTAACTTGGATCTAAGCGATAGGATAACAGTTGGAAATCAGGTGTGTATGTAAAGGTTCCGTAAATCATTCCTTTTCCATGAATCATATAATCCAAAATATGCCGGTCCCCTTCCGCCATCGGCAACGTATGAATGGAGTCAATGGAATGCCAGGCAAGGTTTCCTTCTTCGGATGTCTTAAGGGATAATCCCTCGCTCTCTGTAGCGAAAAAAGTAAACAGCATCCATTCTGAAAGGATTTTTTCTCCTTCTTTTATCAGAATGGTAAAGATCCCTTTTACATTCGGATTTCGAAGGTAAATGCCGGTCTCTTCCCGAAATTCGCGGATGACCGCTTCTTTAATAGATTCGCCTGATTCCATTTTCCCACCGGGAGCCACCCACCATCCTCTGCGTGGTTTTTGCAGAAGCAGCACTTTTTCATCTCTCATTAATAGACAATTTGTTACTCGTTGCATGTTCTTCACCTCAATGGCAGCTGAAAACCGTTTTTCTGTTTTTCTCTATTATCTCTTCCCGCATTAAGGGGCTGTGAGATTGCCCTTCTCCGGATTGCAGGGGCAATAGTAGTCTACCTGTGGGGAGCACTGCCCCTAAGCACCCGATTGGTTCAACTAACCTTCAGTGAGGATACCCCCACTGAAGGAAGTTTCACCTTATTCTATTTATTATACTATGAATGAATGCAGGTACTCAATTCATATGAAAGAACAGTTTCTAAGAAAAAAAACACAGGTAGCAACACCTGTGTTCAAAAAGGGATTCTTTAAAAAAAGAGGGGAATTTCAACTGTCTTTACTATACATCATCATTGTTGCAGATTGATTACAACATAATTAAGCTTTTATAAAGATTAACAAATTTCCCCTTCTTATTTCACACCCAGTTTTTCTTTTAAATCTTCCACATAACGTTGGGCGCTTTGAGCCGCAATGCTTCCATCTCCAGTTGCTGTAACAATTTGGCGGAGGTTCTTTTCACGAACATCTCCTGCGGCAAATACTCCTGAAACTCTTGTTTCCATTAGTTCGTTCGTTACAATATATCCTGCTTCATTGGTAATATTTAAGTTCTCGAACGGTTTTGTTAATGGAACCATTCCGATATAAACAAAGACTCCGTCCGTTTTGAATTCTTTTTCTTCTCCCGTAATGGTATTCACTAATGTCACAGAGCTCACTTTTCCGTCTTTTCCATGAATCTCCTTAACGGTGTGATTCCAAATAAAGTCAATTTTTTCATTTTCAAAAGCGCGTTGCTGGAGAATTTTTTGGGCGCGCAGCTTGTCGCGGCGATGGACAATCGTCACTTTGCTAGCAAAGCGCGTTAAATAGACGCCCTCTTCCACAGCGGAGTCTCCTCCGCCGACCACAACTAGTTCTCTTCCTTTAAAAAAGGCGCCATCGCAAACCGCACAGTAGGAAACGCCGCGTCCTCCAAATTCAGATTCACCAGGAACCCCTAACTTCTTAAATTGTGCTCCTGTCGCAATAATGATGGACCGAGCCTTGTATTGTTTCGTACCGGCGTCTACTGTCTTATATTCTTCACCGTCAATGATTTGTTTAATATCGCCATATGCATATTCCGCACCAAATTTTTTGGCGTGTTCAAACATTTTATTAGACAACTCAGGTCCTAAAATGCTGTCATATCCAGGATAATTTTCTACTTCTTCCGTATTCGTCATCTGACCGCCTGGAACTCCTCGTTCAATCATCAACGTAGACATATTAGCTCTTGAGGCATACACAGCAGCTGTCATTCCTGCTGGGCCGGCGCCAATAATAATGACATCGTAAATTTTCTCTTCCGCCACGTAAGACACTCCCCTTTTCTATGCATATTTGTTCTGAAAGAAGTTTATTCATGACTGAGATTCAAAACATTCCTTTTTCATGGAAGATGTTATCTAACGTTTACAGAGACTGATAAGCAAGTAATCCAAATTTACTATTGAATCATTCATCTTTGCTTTATTATCTCCTGCTATCTCTATCCTATAAGACAAAAGAAATTGCGTCCAACTATATGCTTATACCGGAGACTTCTTTTTTGATGGCTTGAATGTATCGACGCAAAGTGGCGGGAGAGATATGATAAATTTCAGCCACTTCTTTTTGAGACGCTTTTTGCTGCCGCAGTTTTTTCCAAATGTATTCAATCGCTGCAGCATACGCCTCTTTTTTTTGCAGTCTTGGGCGTTTTGTAAGAATGGAGGCAAAAAAAGAAAACCATAGCAAATAAACACCAATTTGCTCGATTCCAATCGGCTGGAATCGTTCATACAATATTTGCGCGGTTCCATGGCCAATTTCAATGGCGGAACTTGCATCTATTGGTTTCAATTCCATGTCCAGCACTCGAGCCAAATAAATCTTTTCTTGAAAGGTCAAATTTTCAATATCGCAAAAGTTGGGATCCGCTGTGATTGCCTTTTTATCCTCTCGCAAAGATAGCAAAAACATGCCAAAAAGCCGTTCTTCTATATATTCGCTGTTTAATCTTTTGATGATGGAAGAGGGCATGTTTTCTATCCCTTGATGATGAAAATGAAAATCTTCTTCATTCCAAGGTTCCAATCCTTCTTTTTCCGGGGCCATCTGAAGCACTTGTTCCCAAGCAGCACGGGCTGTTTTGTGATGACCAGTATGATGCGCGGCGTACGAAAGCCAATAATAAAAATTCACATCCCCATCAAACCCTTTTTTATAAAGGTTTTTCAGCCAAAAATACGACTCTTCGTAACGGCCCACTAACGCAAATGTCGTACCTAGCTTATATTGATGCTCCATTAGAATTGGCCGTACTTTTTGGAGAGTACCTATTATTTTCTGAAGTTCTTCTTCTTTTCTCCCATAGTACATAAACACAGCGGTGTTGCAAAGCGCATGAAGGTTGCCAGGGCTTAGCGCTAATACGTCGTCAATCACTTCAAACGCTTTATCCGTTTTTCCTAAATAATAATAGGCCAAAGAAAGATTATTATACGCTGCCCAAAATTCCGGATAGTTGTCAATAATTTTTTTTAACACTTCAATTGCCGCTTCAAATTGACCTGCTTCCAATAAATTGCGGGCTTCTTCCTGCAGCGATATCAGCTCATCTTGAACAACGAGTACATCCTCCGCTTCTTCCGCATCCATTTGAATCACTTCCAGCAAATCTTCTGCATCCTCGCTGAATTCCCCGTCAGGATCTTTTTGCAAGTATTCATGAACATGTTTAAACGCTTCTTGAAACATCCCCATATGGGCGTAGTTATTTGCCAGAAAATAATGAACTTCATTCATAAACGGATCTAAATCATTCACTATCATGATGAGCAACCGATTAGACTCTTCGTAATTGCCCAGTTCGGTTTCCACAATCGCCAATTGACAGGCTATCACAGGTTCTAGAGGCTCCAACTCAAATGCTCGTGAAAAATATTTTTTTGCTTTTTTTAAATTTTTATGTCTATACGCCTTTAATCCTTTTGTAAAGTAATATTCGCCTGTAGGGATGAAAGAAAGGATTTTCCCTTTCTCATCTTCAATATTTGAGCCTTTTCTCATAAAAGTCCTCCAAAACGTACTTAATTAACTACAGTAGTATATCATATATCAAACTCTGACGAAATATGGCGATCCGTAATAATGAAAACCTGTTTTCAAAAGCTTAGTGAACGATTCTTAGCGAGAGGAAGTAAGCTTTGAATGAGATTTGTATAATTCTATTATAGAGCCATCATGCTGTCCTGAAAGGAACAGCGCAAAATAAGCCGGCCCCTCAGCCAGCTTATGTTCACTTATTTTTCATTGCTTTTTCTTGATTTTTCTTCATGTCTCTTTTCCAAAACAGCCAATACGTCTTGGAGAGGCAATCGCTGTTCGCGCAGCAGCACAAGAAGATGATAAATCAAATCAGCTGCTTCCCAGCGCAATTCTTCATGGCTGCGGTTTTTGGCAGCAATAATGACTTCGGACGCTTCTTCCCCGACTTTCTTTAGGATTTTATCTACGCCCTTTTCAAATAAATAGGTGGTGTAGGCGCCTTCTGGACGTTCTTCATCCCGTTTGGCAATCACTTGTTCTAGTTCAGACAAAATCGTATAAGAGGTGATGTGACTTTCTTCCCCGTAAAACTCGTCCACAAAACAGCTGTCAGTGCCATTATGGCAAGCAGGGCCGTTCGGTTCTACTAGAACAAGCACCGCATCCTGGTCGCAATCCCATTTCATTTTCACCACTTTTTGGGTATTTCCGCTTGTTTCGCCTTTGTGCCAAAGTTTTTGGCGGGAACGGCTGTAAAACCAAGTTTCTCCCGTTTCCAACGTTTTTTGGAGAGATTCTTTATTCATGTAAGCTAAAGTGAGAACTTCTTTTGTATTCACATCTTGAACTATAGCTGGAATGAGTCCTTTTTCGTCAAAAACAAGTTGGTCTATTGATAATTCTGTCATCTTATATTCACTCCTTGGAGTTGCAAAAAGTGTTTTACTTCCTGCACGCTTGTTTCTTTATAATGGAAAATCGAGGCGGCAAGAGCAGCGTCCGCTTTTCCCTCGGTCAGTATTTCCAAGAAATCTTCTTTTTTCCCGGCGCCTCCCGAAGCAATGACCGGTACCGTGACAGCTTCACTAACCGCTTTCGTTAAGGCAACGTCGTACCCTTTCTTTTCACCATCTGAATCCATGCTTGTTAACAAAATTTCGCCAGCTCCTCTTTCCACTGCTTCTTTCGCCCAAGAGACGACTTCTTTTTCGGTAGCTACTCTTCCTCCATGAGTATACACCCGCCAAGAACCAAGTTCCTCGTCGTATTTGGCATCAATGGCCACGACCATGCATTGTGATCCAAAATATTCTGCTCCTTCGGTAATAAGGGAAGGATGGTTGACAGCAGCCGTGTTTAAAGAAACTTTATCGGCACCCGCACGCAAAATCTTTTTCATATCGTCCAGTGAATGGATCCCGCCGCCAACGGTAAAAGGAATAGCCAGTTCGGAGGCGACGGCTTTGACAACATCAACCATCGTCTTCCTGCCCTCATGGGAAGCGGAAATATCTAAAAAAACCAGTTCATCGGCACCTTGTTCATCATAAACACGTGCCAGCTCAACCGGATCGCCAGCATCCCGAAGCTCGACAAATTGAATGCCTTTCACGACTCTTCCATCCTTAACATCCAAGCAAGGAATAATCCGTTTTGTGATCATTTTTTCACCTCTTCCAGCGCTTCCCGTACCGAAAATTGTCCGGTATAGATGGCTTTGCCGATAATTGCGCCAGCCACGCCTTCATTCTCATAAGCCTTCAAAGCTTGCAAATCAGAGAGGGAACGGACTCCGCCGGAAGCAATAACTTGTTTACCCGTTGCTTTCGCCAATTCCACCGCTGCCTTTATATTGGGCCCTGACAGCATGCCATCCGTCGCAATATCAGTAAAAATAAACGTTTCTACTCCGCCTTCTGCCAGCCGTTTTCCCAATTCGACCGCTTTGATTTGGGAAGTTTCCAACCAGCCGTGAACCGCTACATATCCGTCTTTCGCGTCAAGCCCAACAGCAATTTTGGATCCATATGTACGAACCAGTTTTAGAACGAAATCCGGATTCGAAACGGCCAAACTGCCGATGATCACCCGGTCCACTCCATTTTCCAAATAATGAATCACATCTTGTTCCGACCGGATGCCCCCGCCCACTTGCACTTTTGCCGGAAGTTTTTGCGCAGCTTCCAGAACATAACGGTCATTGATTCGCATGCCATCTTTTGCGCCATCCAGATCAACCATATGGATCCATTCCGCTCCTTGATCGACAAATTTCTTCACCATCTCAAAAGGAGAATCGCCATAAATCGTTTCTTTATCATAATCCCCTTGAAGAAGGCGAACACATTTGCCTCCTCTCATATCAATGGCTGGATAGATGGTAAAACTCATTGCTCAGCACCCGGCCTTTCCATCATTTCCGTAAAGTTTTTTAACAGTCGCATGCCCGTCTTACCGCTCTTTTCTGGATGAAACTGCATGCCACAAATATTTCCCTTTGCCACAATAGCAGGAATTGGAACATTGTAATCTGCACTGGCAATTAGCGTGTTTTTCTCTAAGCTGCTGGCATAGTAAGAATGGACAAAATATACGTATCCTTCCTCCACTCCTTCTGTAATCGGAGATGCTCGATGAAAGATCAGCTTGTTCCAGCCCATATGCGGAATTTTAAACGTTTCCTTTCCGTTGTCGGACGGAATGCGCGTCACTCTTCCTTTTAACAAGCCAAGTCCCTCTTCCAGACCGTTTTCCTCGCTTTCCTCAAAAAGCAGCTGCATGCCGAGGCAAATGCCAAGAAGCGGCCGACCGGTTTTCGTATACTCTTGCAAAAAGGAAACGAGTCCTGTTTCTCGCAGCCGTTTCATCGCATCTTTAAACGCCCCCACCCCAGGCAAAATCAGTCCATCCGTTTTTGCCAAATCACTTTCTTTGGAAGAAAGGATATAAGGGGCTTCTAAACGTTCCAACGCTTTCGAAACGCTGAAAAGATTCCCCATCCCATAATCCACAATTCCGATCATGCTACAAAACCCCTTTCGTTGAAGGAATTCCTTTAACACGGGGATCCAGCATAGTCGCTTCATCGAGCGCTCTTCCCAGCGCTTTAAAAACCGCTTCGATCATATGATGGGTATTCAGCCCATAGTGGAGGATCACATGCAAATTCATGCGAGCTTCCAATGCGAATTTCCATAAAAATTCGTGCACCAGCTCTGTATCAAATGTTCCAACCCGGCTGCTTGGAAGTTCTCCGCGCATTTCAAAATGAGGGCGGTTGCTTAAATCGACCACCACTTGCGCGAGCGCTTCGTCCATTGGAACAAAAGCATTTCCATAGCGCTTAATCCCTTTTTTATCGCCAAGCGCTTCCCTCAAGGCGCTGCCAAGACAAATGCCGATGTCTTCCGTTGTATGGTGGTCATCTATTTCAATATCGCCTTTTGCTTTGACGGTTAAATGAAATTGGCCATGTTTAGCGAATAAATCAAGCATGTGAGTCAAAAACGGAACGTTTGTATCAAGATCAGCCGTACCGTATCCGTCAATGTCAAAGGCTAATTGGATATCGGTTTCGTTCGTCTTGCGGCTGATTTCTGCAAAGCGTCTGCTTTCCATTTGTCTCCCCCTTACTCTGGTTTAACCGATTTTTTCAGCCTGGATTCTATTGCGCGGGCATGAGCTTCCAATCCTTCAAGGCGGGCAAAAACAGCAATTTTTTCTGCATTTTGCCGGAAGGACGTTTCGCTGTAATAAATAATGCTCGATTTCTTTATAAATTCATCCACATTTAAAGGACTAGAAAAACGCGCCGTTCCGTTCGTCGGCAAGACATGATTCGGACCTGCAAAATAGTCGCCAACAGGCTCCGAACTGAATCTTCCGACAAAAATAGCTCCAGCATGGCGGATCAACGGAACCAATTCAAGCGCATTTCTAGCGACAATTTCCAAGTGCTCTGGCGCGATTTGATTCACCACTTCAATCGCTTTTTCCATAGTGGGAGCGAGATAAATAACTCCATATTGTTCAATCGACTGTTTCGCAATTTCTTTTCTTGGGAGCTGTTCCAGCTGCTTTTCCACTTCGCGTGCGGTTTCCTCCGCAAGCGTCCGGGATGTCGTGACTAAAACACTGGTGGCTCTTGGATCATGTTCCGCTTGCGATAAAAGATCAGCGGCCACTTCATAAGGCAAGGCTGTGTCATCAGCGAGCACCGCAATTTCACTTGGCCCCGCGATCATATCAATGTCCACCTTGCCAAACACTTCTCTTTTGGCAAGAGCCACATAAATATTTCCCGGTCCGACAATTTTATCAACGGGTTTGATCGACTCGGTGCCATAAGCAAGAGCTGCGATCGCTTGGGCTCCCCCTACCTTCCATATTTCCTCCACTCCGGCTATATGGGCAGCAACGAGAACGCCAGCAGGAAGCTTGCCATGTTGATCAGGAGGAGACACCATTACGATTCTTTTTACGCCGGCTACTTTAGCTGGCAGTACGTTCATGAAAACAGACGATGGATAGGCTGCCGTTCCACCCGGGACATATACACCAACGGAATCGAGCGGTGTAAACTTTTGACCAAGAATGGTTCCATTTTCATCTTGAGTAACCCAAGTTTCTCTTCTTTGTTTTTCGTGAAAACGGCGAATGTTGTTTGCCGCTTCCTCTAAGACTTTCAGTATTTCAGGATCAAAGTTTTGCAACGCTTCTTTTATCTCTTCTTCGGACACTTGCATCCGATCGAGTTTGATTCCGTCAAATCTTTCCGTATAAGCAAGAAGAGCCCGATCCCCTTCTCGGCGGACAGCTTCTATGATCTCCAGAACCGCTTTTCTTTGCTCTTCGGTGCCGCGGTCCACCGATCGCTCAATGGATATATCATCTATCACCTTTTGTATTCTCATATCAATCACACCACTTTCTCTGAAATCACCCGATTCAGGCGGTCGACTAATTGTTCAATCGCCGCATCTTTTATACGGTAGCTGACTGGATTCACAATCAGCCGGGAAGTAACATCGACGATATGCTCATACTCTACCAAACCGTTTTCTTTTAACGTTCGTCCTGTCGAGACGATATCGACAATTCGATCAGCTAGCCCGACAATCGGTGCCAGTTCAATTGAGCCATTTAATTTGATGATTTCCACTTGCTCGCCTTGTTCGCGGAAGTAGCTGGATGCCACGTTTGGATATTTCGTGGCAACTTTAGGAGCAACCTCGTTCATTTTCGTGTTGGGAAGGCCGGCAACGGCAAGATAGCAAGGGCTGATTTTTAAATCCAGCAACTCATAGACATCTCGTTCTTCTTCCAACATGACGTCTTTGCCGGCAATTCCAAGTTCCGCCACTCCATGCTCCACATAAGTAGGAACATCCATCGGCTTCGCCAAAATAAACTGCAGATTCTCCTCTGGGACATCGACAATTAACTTTCGTGATTCATCAAATTCTGGAGGAAGCTGATAGCCCGCCTTTCTCAAAAGCTCCGCCGCTTCGTGAAAAATCCGCCCTTTCGGCATGGCAATGACTAATGGCGTATTGTTCATTCTTCCACCTCCATTTTCGGTGTCCCAATATAAAAATGAACTTTACTAAACTTGGCGGTAAAACGGTCCACATCTTGAACACCAGAAATGTCTTGAAGCACTGTTCTTTCCCCTTTTTGTTGAAGGGATTTAGCGAAATCAATCGCTTCCTTGCGCCGTTCTTTGCTGAACAAAACGCATTGCAGCGGTTCTTCCTCAGATAACTTTCCAATCGCCTCCAAAAGGAAATCGAGCCGGAGCCCAAAACCAGTGGCGCTTGTTGGAAATCCGAATTTTTCTAATAGATTGTTGTACCTGCCGCCATTTCCGATAGGGGATCCAACACCGTCCGCATATACTTCAAAAAGAACTCCTGTGTAATAGCTCATATGGCTGACAAGCGAAAGATCAAATTTGACAAACGATTCCACTCCATGATCCTTCAATACAAGCCAAAGCTGTTTGAGCTCATCAATCGCTTCATTTCCTTTCCCATCTTCCGTGAGAGAAATGGCCTCTTGAAGAACACTCTCAGTCCCTCTCATATTTAAAAAGTGGAGCAGGCGCTGTTTGTCAATCGACGAAAGCGAGAGCTGCTTTACATGTTCTTTATAGCCGACATAATTTTTTTCATATAAATAGCTTTGCAAAACGCTTGCCCTTTCCTCAGTTCCGAGAATTTGCTGAAACAATTTTCGCACAAAACCGATATGTCCGATCGAAATTTGA
>JADBKC010000156.1 GCA_014896555.1 Caryophanales bacterium
CATATTTATAAAATTATGTTAGTGATCGTGTCGAAAAATATTTTTTTGACACCCCCTAAAACGGGTCAAACCGTTGATAAATCAATATTTATAGAGGGAGGCAATTTCACTCATCGTTTTTTCTTCTTTTAGGACCTCTAGCACGATCTGGGATTTAAACTCTGGTGTATATCGTTTTCTTTTCATAAACCTACTTTAACATCTCCTCATTTCGTGTCTAGTTTTATGGGTCCATAATACAATCATTCAATCTAGAACTAGATGGTCAAAATGAAAATATAACTACAATGGGCGTTAAATCCAAAGCCGTTGTAAAAGTCGCTCAGTTGCTTAGAGCAGGTGGAGATGAAGTCATTGATGCGGCAAGACGGTTTAACATAATAGATTCATCTACTGCCAAAACGTTTAAAAATAATAGTAAAAAAATAGGAAATTGGTTGACACGATTTGAAAACGCTGGTTCAGATGCAGCTACTATGGTTAGAAAACAACTTCCAGTTTATTTAAAAGAGAATACTAGAATGAGTAAAGGTACCGCTGAAAACATTGCAATAGCTGTAAGCTGGGCTATTCGTATGGCAGATGTGTTATTCTTTTAGGAGTGATATTGGTGGGAAATGTAACTGTAAGTGAATGGATGAAAAAAATTGGTTTAAATGAAGATGATATTCATTTTATCGAAACAATTTTGACTTTTGCTTCAACATTACAAAACCTAGTAGCTGAGAGTGAAGAATTCACTAATAAAGTCAATAATAAAATAAATAGCCTTTTCCCGGAAAGAAAAGTTAAAATTAATAGAAATTTCACTTATCAAGATTTTAAAAATATATTAAATGAAAATAAAATATTCATAAACCTAAGTGAATTATTGAATAGATACCATTCTCAAGGAATTTGCCAGAATTTATGCGAGAAGTTACTTAAGGAATGCAATGATAATAAAAATGTGTAAATTTAGTTATTTTGGTTATTTCATAGTAATTATATAATGACTTTTGAAGTGCTATTTCGTAGATAATATTTAATCCATTATAATTCATACTGTCTAATTAAGGAAAAGCCTAATTTCTCATCATAACAATGAGAGAATGAGGCTTTTCCTATCAGAATTGTTCAGCGTTATAAATCTGCATTTGAGTCATTATAGCTTTAAGTATAGGCAGATTTATCATTTTTCTATGACTATTCTGGGTTGAAGCATAGGGCAACTCCTAATAATGATTCATCCAATTTAATTCCAGAAAGAAAGGCAATTTGTTGGATCATGCCATCCGGAGAAAGTGCAATGTCAGCAACCTGGTTGGCATATTTCAAAATGGTCTTCCTTTCTTGAGGGTCACTAGTTATACCAGCAACGGGTACAAAAATGCAGCTAAAATAGCATTTGGCAGAGAATCAAGATATGAGCTCTTTTTGCGTCTCCGTTATAAGGATTGTATAGCCTCTATAGACTTATAGTGGCAATTTAAAAAAGGACAACAGCGGAAAGCACTGTTCGCCTTACTTTAAGCTTTCTCGTGCTGCTAAAAAATCATCCCACATGGCTAAAAATAAATCTGTTAACTTCGGATCAAATTGTTTCCCACGCCCATCCGATAAAATTTCTTTTACTTTTTCGGGCGGAAAAGCGTCTTTATAAATTCTTTTCGATAATAAAGCATCAAATACATCGACGATCGCGACAATGCGCCCTTCCAACGGAATTTCTTCGCCTTTTAAACCGTTCGGATACCCTCCGCCGTTCCACCATTCATGATGTGTACGAGCGATATTTGCCGCCATTTGAATAACAGGCAAATCTAAATTGACGAGAATTTGATGACCGATGACCACATGCGTTTTCATCGACTCCCACTCTTCTTTTGTCAGCTTTCCAGGTTTTTTCAATATGTAGTCAGGAATACCGACTTTTCCAATATCATGGTATTTAGCAGCGGTTTCAATATTAGAAACAAACTGTTCGTTGCATCCTGCCAGGCGGGCCAACATTCCAGAAAGCATTCCAATGCGATAGACATGATTTTTTGTATCATCGTCGCGATAGTCCGCTAATCGCAGCAATCGTTCCAACACATCGAACATCACCTTCGATTCTTTCGTCACATCTTGAATCACCATCAGTGCGCGCGAAAGTTCAAAAATTTTCGTTTGAGGAAGCAGACGAATTTTATAATAATTCAATCCCCTGTCATTGCCAAGCGTCGTGAGCATCGGTTCACTTTCTTTTAGGATTGGGCACTCTGAACAAGGAACGGTGCGGTTATGCAGCAATTCATAACAACGCCGCCCAATAGGACGCTTCTCGTTCATACCGAGCCTTTTTAAAAGACGTTTCATTTTATCATCCATCCACGTTATCCGCCCAAAATCAATCGTACTAATTTCGTATGCATAAATTTCAAGAAAATCAAAATCACGTAAAAATAAGTATGGACGGAGGATTTCGTTCATAATCGCCAACGTAAACTTTGAAAACCGTTCAAATGAATCCATATATTGAACGAAGTGAAAATCATGTAAATACTCTCTTGTTAAAAACACTTTCTTAAGCGCCTCACAAATCGATTCGGCTGCAATATGAAAAAAATTTTCATGAGATCGCTGCTCAATAATAAGCCGGCTCCAATCGCGAATAATGAGAAAATAAGCTTCCAAATCATCGTATACTTTTTGTTGGAAAAACTGTAATAAAAAATTTCTCACATAATCCAAATGCTTTTCTTTTTGTAAAAAGCTAACGAGATAGTGGCTTTCCTCCCCTAATCGGCGAATAAGCGAATGATGATAAAGTTCCATAATACTATCAATACGAAATGAAATATATCCGCTAAATTGATCGAGGTTTTCCAAGTCTTGATTTGTAATGCCGTTCATTTGCAGCAATTTGTCCAACTCAAACCGCAATGGGTGCGCCGCTTTTTCGATTTCCGCGGCTTTATATGCTTCCAGCGTCAACTGCATATCAAATGAAAAAATCGCCTGAATGACGAGCAAAATATGGATGGCTTGCTCCGGAAGCACTTGTGAAACATGTTTATAAATAATATCTATGTATTTGGTGTACGTTGCTAAATACCACTCCAAATGAAGTCCAATTACAGAGTGAGCCCGGCCAATGTTATATCGTGATTGAATATAACGATCGTCAATGGTCGCTTCGAAACATTGCTGCAAATACCGTTTTTGTGTGGTTTTTAGTCTTTCTAACGTTGAATGGCGTTGAATGAACTCTCGCAAGGAATCGATCCTTGATATTTCTTCATATAATTCGTCGACGATCGGATCAACAAGCGTGAGTAATATATTTCTATATTCATAGACGTATTGCAACCTTTCCTCCGTCACTCCTGTATAGCGCAATTGCTGCAATCGTTCCTTGTTTGTTGCGTGAATTCTTCCCATTTCATAAAATCCTCCATCTTATACAATATCCTCCTTCGTCACCATCATTATATAATACTTTTTTCTACCTCCCCTTAAAATATTCTAAATTTTTGTGAATTATCTATCCTTTTACTCTGTACACGCATTCGGCAATGTATAATTTATTTGGAAAATGATGATTATGGAGGAGACTATATGTCAAAAGATCTATTATGTCGGCTTATACAAAATGAAACAGGGACTTTTCAGCTATTTTGGAAAAAAGAGAAACATATCCCGGCTGTTCCATCCGTTTCTTCATCCCTTTCAACGTCACCTACTTCCATCGAAGAGCACTATCGACAACTTACGGAAGGAGAGTATAAAAATCTAGTATCTTTCGTCGGACTTACCGCTGATGATTTGCAGCGATTAGCGAATATCCGTCCTCTTTTTGAAAAACATGTATACAAAATCGTCGAGGCTTTTTACGACCGCATCGGCAGCATGCCTAACTTAGTACAAATTATCCAAAGCCATTCGACGATTGACCGCTTAAAGCAGACGTTCCGTGCCTATTTATTGGATATGGTGTCGGGGGAAGTTGGCGAACAATATGTATTGCGACGAAAGGTGATCGGACAGGTTCATAATCGCATCAATCTATTCCCTGAATGGTATCTCGGGGCTTATGCCTTCATTCAAAGCGAAGTGCTGCGAATGCTGATGCAAGAACTGCCTCCCCATGAAGCAACCGACGTATACCATTCTTTCATGAAACTTTGTTGGCTCGATATACAAATAGCCATAATGACATATATCGAAGCGTATACATCGTCCATGATGAAGTTTAGTGAAATCGAAAAAGTACAGTATCGCTTAACGGAGTCGTCTACAATGCTTGCTTCCAATGCAGAAGAGACAACTGCTTCTATCAAGGATCAGGAAAAATACGTCAAAGAAATGTCTAATGTAATAAACGCTATTCAAACACAGTCAAGCGAAATGATCGCAAAAATGGAAAGTGGAAAATTGAATGTTGCCCATACATTAACAAAACTCGATAACGTTGCCCAATTCATTGAAGGAACAAAAGCTCTCACCGCTGAACTAGCCGACAGCTCCAAAAAAATTGATGAAATTGTTGCCACGATTAGAGACATCTCCAACCAGACGAATATTTTATCGCTGAATGCAAATATTGAAGCCGCACGCGCCGGCGAACATGGGAAAGGGTTTTCAGTCGTCGCCAATGAAGTGCGAAAATTGGCCATGCAAACGGAACAGTCTCTCGATTTTATTCAAAATCATATCGATATCGTCCAACAAATGATTCAAAAATTTGAAACAGCATTTCAGCGTATCGTCGAGGAAACGAGCGAATTCCGCCAAGCAAACGAAAGCATCATCCAGGTGTTTGAAGACGAAGCCGCAAGTGTGACATCCAGCGGGGAAAAAATCGATCGATTGGCTTCTATTATCCAAGACTTTCAACAGACTTTCGGGGAGATTGCAAAAGCGTCTTATCAGATTGCGCAAATGGCGGAAGATCTAAGTTATTTAAATAATGAATTAACAGAAAAATTTAAAAATGAGCATATCTGAAAAGAAAAACTATTAAACAAATTTTTTTGAAGGGAATTTAGAGTTATTAGACAAGCAACAAAAAGAGATGCTGCGAAGAATAAGAACAATCTAATATATCTTGATGATGTACGGAATGACTTAAATAAGGATACAATGGGAAAGGATAGAACCAAGATACGAAAGTCAATAATAAGCCATGAGGACTTTATAAGGCTATCCATTGAGGATAGTGATAAAACTGTAAAATTTCTTTAAGCCTTATTGGATTAGATTGAAACCTTAAAACATCAATATAAAGGAGGTGGTTCACCATGACTAAGGATAAAAAAGCCAATCGACTAATACATGAAAAATCTCCTTACCTGCTCCAACA
>JADBKC010000157.1 GCA_014896555.1 Caryophanales bacterium
GATTCCCAGTCTCCTGCAATTTCACCCCCCAAGCCAATTAAGTAATCACGGTTATTAATTCTTCGTAAATTGCGAATACGTCGCAAACTTGTCACAATTGCTTTACCTACAATTTGAGTATTTATTGTTTGAAAAGGGCTTCTATTCATTATCCCGAGTTGAACATAGCTATGAATAATGGAATTAGCTGAATCCGTGCGATTCATATTTAGACACGCAGCGGTAAAATCATTGCCACCGAACAAAGCACCATTTAACAAATAATTTTTCCCTTTCAAATCCAAAATATCTTCTATTAAATGAAACGCTCCAGACGTTTCTATCATTACCGATATACCACGAATCCAGTCACATTTGGTTCCAATCATTTCTCTTATCTTTCGCTCAAACACCTCAATAAACATCTCAACTTCTTGAGGGAACGTTACCATGGATAAGAGAATCTGGATTTGTGTTTTTATCCCTTCATCATTAGCTCTTTTTGCTGCTTTTAGTAAACCTTCACACCAAAGTTCGCATATATCTTCACGTTGAACAGTAACCCTTACACCACGACAACCATGGTACGTCTCAGTTTCATTTGTGAGAACATTTACTCGATTTCTAACAGCCTTTTCATCTAAATCGAACTTCTGAGAGAAACGTTTCACATCAAATTTTTCTGTAAAAATCATCTTAAATGGCATACATAATAATCTGATGACCGCAATTTTGCCTACCCCAACTTTAAATGTTTGATAAAGAAGATTAGAGAAAATTTCTACATATTGGTTTTTGAATTTGTTGAAATGTTTACCAACAACATCCGGACCTAGAAAAATCAATCTCATCAAATCAATTGCCTCTGGATCATTCCACATACGTTCATCACGTAAAAGACCAAGTGCATATTTATCTTCTCTAACCTTGATGACCACTCGGTTATCGTCATCTATCGAGATATGGCTTGCATACAAAAGTGTTTGAACCATTCCTTTTGTAGTATGGGCTGTGGCAAATACCTCTAAATCAGTTACATCTTGGGCATGGTGAACAAGCTCTTGGAATAACTGAAACTCTTCTGATTGAATAGAATCAATGAGCCAATGTTTGTTTTGTTGGAAAGTATTTTTCTCAACTATACAAGTGTGTGCCTTTAATGGAACTACCATCTCAATAGCTTCTAAATAACATTGGGTAAGCAGTTTATAAACTTTAGCAATTAACGGCTCTTCTACGAGCAATTCACCCTTATATATTCTTCCATGCCTTCCGCTCATTGAAAGAAATTGTCCTTCAAGAATTTCAATGTTATTTCCATATATGGAAAAATAGACCTTTCGTATAGGTTGTTCAATTTCTATATAACTTCCATCTTTAAAAAAATATTTATAGGTCATTTGGTCTTGTTCTTCAATATAAGTGCAATTCACTCCCACTATAGATGGAATTCCTTCGCAACTTGCCTGAACCGGACAAAATGTTGTACGACCTTTTTGATTGGTGAAGAAACCTCTAATAGATTGAATGAGACGAAAATCTTCGAGATCTCCGTATGGGGTTGAATAAATTAAATCAATCTTCGTATTTCTTCTTCTTGCTTCATCTAATAGCTTCTCTCCTAATTCTCGATTCAATACTAACTGCCCAGTAACATCACCTGGTAATATCCCATCCCCTTCTCCAACCAATAATTCTATTCCTGTATATCTAAACGATGGTAACAACATTTCCATCAAGTGAGTTTCTGTTAAGTCAATTAATGTTTCACTTATAGTACTTTTTCCGGACGATAAATTGGAAAGTAAAGTCTTATAATTTTGTTCAATATTTGTTGTAAATAACAATTTTATCTACCACCTTTAATTTTATAAATTTAATTAATAAAATAATTAATATTCAAATAATTTTAAACAAACTGTTTTTCTATAGGTGTTCCAAATTTCAGGTTAAGAGTTCTTTCACGAAATCGTGACATAATTTGTTTTGTAATTTCCCCAACACATCCACTACCGAACTCAATATTATTAACTTTGGTCACTCCTACAATTTCAGCATGTGTCCCAGTTATAAAAACTTCATCGGCATTGATCAATTCATACGGTGTTATATCGCGTTGTACTACAGACAGTCCCATTTCTTTAGCAATTTCAATAACGTTTTGACGAGTGATTCCTAATAAAATTCCATTTCCTGAATGCGGAGTGACAATTTCGCCATTTGAATAGATAAATATATTACAAATGGGAGATTCAGAGATAAATCCTCTCGAATCTAGAAGTATAGCATCATCAGCGTTGTATTGAATGGCTTCCATTTTTCCCTGAATACTATTAAGATAATTAAGAGATTTGATTTCATGAGATGTTGCATCGATGGCATCTCGGCGAATCGAAACAATCGCCATTGATATTCCCTTTGTTAAAGCATCAGTTCCATGGACATTCGGTACATCTTCAACAATAATAATGAGGGATGGACGTTTACACGAACGAGGATCAGGGCCAATTGCTCCAATCCCCCTTGTAACTAATAACCGTATATAGGCATTATTTAACCGATTCTTCCTTAAAGTTTCTAATACGAATTCGCCAATCTCTTGCTTATTATAAGGAATTTCAATTCTCAGGCTTTTTGCTGATTTCATCAACCTTTCCAAGTGCTCATTCATTTGAAAGACATATCCGGAATAACAGCGCATTCCTTCGTAGATACCGTCCCCATATAATAATCCATGATCGTAAACACTAATCTTTGCATGTTCTTTAGGATAAAATTCACCATCAATAAAAACTAATGTCGAGATCAGTTTTATCACCCCTATGTATTGTTATTGATAACAATAGTTTTTAGAGTTTTTTTGTGTTAACATTGGAGAATTAATAAATATCACTTTTTCCATAGTTTAAATTCCACTATAGTGGATATATTTCCATATTATTACTAATTACCATGAAAGTCAAGACAAAAATTCCACTATAGTGTAATATAGTTATGTATCAAATTGATTTTTCACCATATAATGAAACTTTCCATTTGATCTTTTGCTTAACTTAAACATTTATATTATATCTTTTTTCAATCTGAACTTAATGCAGGAGGGATTCATCATGAGTTTCGGGGAAAACGTTAAAAAAGCTAGAAAATCTAAGTCACTTTCTTTACAGGAATTATCTGATCGTTGTGGAGTAAGTCGCTCTATGCTTTCGCAAATCGAAAGAGGGGAAAAAAACCCTACTATCCAAGTGGCTTGTCAAATTGCAGAAGGTTTAGATATGACCCTTTCACAATTATTAGGAGAAGATGCTAGAAAAGAGGTGATTGTTATAAAAAAGGAGGAAAGATATATTTATAAGGATGAACATAGTGGTTTTGAAAGACATCTTTTATCTCCTTCTTTCCCATCAAGGGGGATCGAATTTATTTTAAATATTATTCCTTATAAAAAAGCTTCAGGAATTTTCCCAAAGCACAAAAAAGGAGTTAAGGAGTATATCTCGGTAGCTAAGGGTAAATTAAGAGTAAAATTAGGAAATGAAACGTATGACTTAGAAGAAGGCGATTCCATGTATTATGAAGCAGATATTGAACATAGTTTTACCAATATAGGTGATGAAGACTGCCACTATTATCTAGTGATTAATTCGAACAATGTATATTTGTAAGTGGTTTCTAAATAATAATTCACTATAGTAAACAAAACTACTTTTACAATAACTAATATTTAACTATCTCCTAACACTCAGTTGCAGGAAAGGTTGTTTCATTTACGTATTCTTAAACAAAAAGATATTCTTTCGTTCTTACTCATCCTGTACTAATGGTGTTATGTCAAGAAACTAGACACAGAAAATAGAGACTTTTTTTACTGCGCTTCGCATGCTGACCTTGTCAGGGAATGAAAAGTTGGTGCTATGTCAAGAAAACGGACACGTTAAACAGAGAGAAATAGCTGAATTTATGCAGCTACTTTTCTCTGTTTAACGTAGGATAAACACATATGAATCCCCTGCTTAACGGGGATTCAACCGCGAATTACGCATATTAAATGAACGTTGTTATTCGATTAGTGTTCTGTAAAAAGAAGATTTATGCAGTCATTTTATAGTGATTTATAAACATATTCATCCATTGGGATGCATCGCCGATACGAGCGCCGCCTGACCAAGACTAATGCCGCCGTCGTTCGGAGGCACTCCTTCCCCTATCCATACGTCCATACCAGTTTTATAAAACAATTCTTTCAAATCTGCTAACAAAAGCCAATTTTGAAATACACCACCAGATAATACAACCGTGTCAATTTCATGGGACGCTCCTAAAGAACGAACACTTCTAAATATGCCCTCGGCTACGCTGCGAATAAACGAGCGTGCAATAACTGACACATCTTTTCCGTTTAAACGGTCTTCCGCCATTTCTTTCAAAAGTGGACAATAATCAAGTTCTTTTCCGTCCCATAAAAAAGGATATACTTTCTCTAATGGGGCTTTGCGTGCTAAATGTTCCAGCCATATCGCTGCCTGGCCTTCAAACGAGACAGCACCGGAAAATCCTAAGAGTGAAGCCACTGCATCAAACAAACGGCCAACAGATGTCGTAGGAAAAGTGCGCAAACGTTTTTCTACCATTTTTACCGCGGTAAAATATCGTTCAGGAAACGAAAGCTGTTTTCCGATATCCTTGGCCAGTTTAGGTTCATCTGCCAAAAAACCTGCCAATGCTTGAATTGGAAAACGCGCTGCGGAATCTCCCCCAGGAAGCATGGCGTAACGAAGATGTCCACACCGTTCTAATCCTTTTACTGCGCTTCCAACAAAGAATTCGCCGCCCCAAATTGCTCCATCATCCCCAAAACCGGTCCCGTCAAACGCAACCCCAATCACTTTTTTTTCCAATGCGTTTCTCTCCGCCAACACAGATGCCACATGTGCACGGTGGTGCTGAATGCCGATATGTTGATATGCCTCTAAACTTTGAGCAAAGACTGTGGAACGATATTCAGGATGAAGATCGTGCACCACAATGGATTCTTCCAATGGAACATCATACATCGATAAAAGATCGTATACCGTTTCCTCAAATGACATAAATGCTTCATATTTCATTATATCTCCCAAATGCTGGCTAATGATGGCCTGTCCGTTCACTGCTAACGTGATGGTATTTTTCAAGTCAGATCCTACTGCAAGAATTGGTCGATCGCACGGAATTTGGGCAACAGGAAGCGGCGCATATCCCCTTGCCCGCCGTAAAACAGTAGATCCAAAAGGGGTAACTCGAATCACAGAATCATCAACGCGTCGGGCAATAGG
>JADBKC010000158.1 GCA_014896555.1 Caryophanales bacterium
TATTACGTCATGCTGCGGAGTGAGCAGGCAAGGTTTTGTATTCGTCAACGATGCTTTAACGGCTAAAAAAATGAAGGATATTCGAGTCAAACTGTCCATAGACGATTGTTTTCGATTAATGAATGCCATGCAGCAATCAGCCGAAACATTTCGCGAAACCGGCGGCGTGCATAATGCTGCACTATGCGATGTCCATCAAATATTATTAAGTCGAATGGACATCGGACGGCACAATGCATTGGATAAAATCTATGGTCATTGCCTAAAACATAGTATTCCAATTGGAGATAAAATTATTGTATTTAGCGGCCGAATTTCTTCGGAAATCTTGCTTAAAGTAGCGAAAATTGGCTGCGAAGTCATTTTATCAAAGTCAGCACCTACCGAATTAGCGCTTCAATTAGCGGAAGATTTGGGCATTACGGCAGTCGGCTTTATTCGCAATCACTCTCTAAATGTCTATACCCATCCGGAACGCATTATCGATCTGGAAAAATAAATATAAACCCCCATTCTGTGATTGGAAATGAATAATCTTTTGACTCTCATTTTCAAATGTAGTTTGCACGCTGTCGTCCGTTTTGTTATAATAACCATCGATTTACATAAACCATACAACGATGGGCAATATGGAGTAAATGTACATGTTTTGTAGATTGTCAAATGAATGGAAAACGCCCTGAACGGGTATGGTAGTAAGTAATCAGCATTCTTCCCCTTAATATAGGTTTAAGGGTTGGATTGTTGCTGTTATTTTTGGGGGAAAGGGATGATAGAGATGGCATTTTACAAGCCAGACAAAATTGCAAGTATCGCGATCGATGCGGGGGTGAAAAAAACAAAGCTAACTTTGCCCTCTATTTTCATTTTGGGCTTTTTAGGGGGTGCCTTTATTGCGCTCGGTTTTTTGCTTGATATTCGAGTGAGCGGAAATCTGCCGCCTGAGTGGGGAAGTTTTGGCAATTTGCTAGGTGCTGCGGTTTTCCCGTTGGGGCTCATTTTAGTGTTATTGGCTGGTTCGGAATTAGTGACAGGCAATATCTTGACAGTAGCTATGGCTTTTTATGCGCGGAAAGTAACCGTATCAAAACTAATTGTTAACTGGATTGCCATTACCATTACTAATTTTATTGGAGCGATTTTTGTTGCGTATTTCTTTGGTCATGTCGTGGGACTTACAGAAACGGGAACGTTTTTGGATAAAACGGTGGCCATTGCGCAAGGAAAAATCGACGAATCATTCTGGCAAACACTCATATCTGGAATTGGCTGCAATTGGCTAGTTTGTCTAGCCGTTTGGCTTTCTTACGGAGCTGATGACTTTATCGGGAAAATCATCGGAATCTGGTTTCCAATTATGGGTTTTGTTGCCATTGGCTTTCAACACGTTGTGGCAAACATGTTTGTGATTCCTGCTGCCATTTTTGCAGGACATTTTTCGTGGGTAGATTTTATTAATAACGTTATTCCAACCTTTATCGGTAATGTCATTGGAGGAGCAATATTTGTAGGACTTGCGTATTTTCTTGCCTATCACAAACAAAGTCAAACTGTGGGAGAAGAATGATTCAAAAAGGGCGGGGCGTTTCGAAGTCGTGCCCTTTTCGACTCCCCTCATTATGAATCATACAAGTACAATATTTACTATTCAAACCACTTCTTTCTAGTTCCACGATTGCCAATTTTATTCCTCAGGCGATAGTTCCTCTGCGCTGCTTATTTTTATTGGCGTTCATGAAGATAAGCGAAAGATAATTCTTAACCTTTAAAAAGAAAACGGACGTCGTACTGAAACGAGACAAAATCCTACAAAAAGATTTGTACCCCATTTAAATAAATAGATTTGTAGTTGATTAAAAAACTAGTTTTGGACAAGCAATGACTTTATGAAACTAATTATTAGGGAGTAAATGCTACTTCATTTGTTAAAATATTTGCGAAAAACATGGGATGAGGCGTTTCCAGCTGCTCGTTCTAAATATTTTGCTATCTAAGTCGTCATCATTCACCCAATCATACAATATGATAAAGGAGACTCAATGGGAGGTGGAAATATGGCCGTTGTGAAGGCGAGAGAATCAGACGTCGCCCTTTTGGCAAGATTGATGAGAGCTGAGGCTGAAGGAGAAGGGACACTAGGAATGCTGCTTGTGGGGAATGTAGGCATAAATCGCGTCAGGGCCAATTGTTCGGATTTTGTAGGGATCCGAACCATTCCGCAAATGGTATTTCAACCACATGCTTTTGAAGCCACATTATATGGATACTTTTATCAAAGAGCTAGAGAACATGAAAAGCGGTTAGCGAGAAGGGTGATAAATGGCGAACGGTATTGGCCTGCAAAATACAGTTTATGGTATTTCAGGCCGCGAGGAGACTGCCCTGATCGTTGGTACAATCAGCCTTTTGTAGGTCGCTATAAGTTGCATTGTTTTTATGAACCTACGGCAGAAACATGCGTCAATGTTTATTTAACATTTTAACAATGGTTAATAAGACTCAACTTCCATTAAGAACGATCGATAGGCAACGGATATTCTCTTCTCCTTGAACGAACTCCTATGAAACAATGAAAATCCCGGATACAATGATAAAGTAGTATACGGTTTGCCTGACAAAAGTTCATCATAGCAATACGAAAATCTTAAGTGGATCGATAGTCATCGAACCATAAAAAAGGCAAAGAAAGAAGGGATTTTTTATAGAAGTTGATTAAAATAGGATATAGAGGGTTGATGAGCAGAATGAAGGATGTTGAAACGTATCGCCGAAAAATAGTTCCTATTGTTTTGAACATGAATTTCATACGGATGGTAGAATTTATGAGGTACACCAATAGCTACTTACCATCAGTCTAGGAGAAAAAACTTATCCATGAAAACAAAAGGAACCGTCCTCTCTTTGGACGGCTTTTTTCGTTGTGATGGACAAAAATGGGGAATCTTTGATTGAAACACAATATCCTTTCGAATGCCATCGATTTTTATGCATATGATGAATTTAGTATGAAACGTATGGAAGTAGCTGTTTTGCTTTCCGTATAGTGAAATATTTAAGAGGAATTCAGGCCAGCAAATTCTTATTGGGTGTGTATCATCTAATTTCGTAGTATAGTATAAGAAACGATGCATTTACAAGTAAGGAGAAGATGATGAGTCAGTCAAGACTTTGTGGGAATTTTTTGGTTCGCTGAAAATAGATGTAAGTCATAGGTTGGCGAACCATTTTTTTGAATTTCATCCGTAAGCGCTTTCGGACTCTCATTGTCCGATTGTTTTGGAGCTTGGCACGCCGATATGATATGATAAGGAGAGCGTAGTGTAAAGTTTAGATTGTCTTCAGCAAAGGAAATAGAATGATCGTAGAGTATAATAAATTGTGGCTATTCGAAGCTTGACACTATTTGTCTCCGTGTATTCTTGCGTTTTGATATTCGTCTAAACAATTTCTTCGCTCTAGTGGACAGATCTTTTCAAACAGATTCACCACCTTGATAAGGAGGAGCCTATGATGAAAGAA
Organism: Caryophanales bacterium; assembly: GCA_014896555.1. Classification (GTDB taxonomy): domain Bacteria; phylum Bacillota; class Bacilli; order Bacillales; family DSM-4216; genus Bacillus_O. Next base: position 3,520 of record JADBKC010000158.1, read on the forward strand.
CGAGGCATTCGCCGCATTCAATCAGTAAACATAAAACAAAACAGTCCTATTCATCGCAATGGATATGTATTAGAACCCGGAAATTGGAAAGAGTATGATCCGTTTTTGATGTTGATGGAAGATATTTTCCAAAGAGGAGCTTTTGATTTTCATCCTCATCGTGGCATTGAGACAGTGACATATGTGATCGATGGAACATTAGAACATGAGGACAATCAAGCGGGTCAAGGGAAACTGGAAGCAGGGGATGTTCAATGGATGACAGCAGGAAGAGGTGTTATTCATAAAGAAGATCCAGCGCCTGGTTCCACCGTGCACAGCTTGCAGTTGTGGATTAATTTACCAAGAACGAAGAAAATGACCGAACCGCGCTATCAAAACTTGAAAAGAGAAGGCGTGCCGGTACGGAAAGAGGAAGGAGCCATCATACGGGTGTTTTCTGGTTCCTCACAAGGTGTGAAGGCGAAAACTCTTAACCACGTATCCATAACGATGGTGGAGATTGAGTTGGAACCAAAAGCGAGCATTATCCAGGATCTACCAGGAGCCTATAACGGTTTTCTTTATGTATTGGAAGGGAGCGGATTCTTCGGCATTGACGAAACGGAAGGTCATGCCGGGCAAGTACTCTTTTTAACTAGAGAAAACGAAGATTCAGAAAGTATCATTAAGATTACAGCTAAAGAAAAGATGCGGGTTTTATTGTACGCTGGTGAACCAATAAATGAACCTGTGGTAGCATACGGACCGTTTGTGATGACGACGCAAGAAGAAATCCGACAAGCTATTTTAGATTATCAAACTGGAAAATTTCATCAACAAAAGTGATTTTTTTTAATCTATCATAAAATGGGGGAGGGAATCGTCCAGTCATTCTCCTCTCCCTTTAGCCTTTAAAGCAGGTTAGAAAAATGAATTTGGAGTGAGGAGATGTCGAAGGCAATCTGTTTTTCACATTCTCTTTTCCCATTGAAAGGAAGATGTTTTTCCGTTCCACTTCGATTCCCCTACTCCTTTTTCGTGTAAAAATGCCTCTATCAAAGTATGTACAAAGAACGTATAACCATGCAGCCCTTATAACATAATGAAGAGTGAATAGAATAGAGGAAATTTTTTTTCGGCGTTTTAGTAGTATCCTTCCTCTTATAAACACAAATTCAAGTCTCATACATATTTTTCGAGATGATCCTTAAATGATTTAAAGACATGTTAATAGAAGGAGGAAAGAAAAAAAGAAACTTTCTAGTGGAGGAAATGGTTTTATCTTCACAAGACGCTTGAGGAAGCGGAATTCATCACACTTCCTCTAAAGGCTTTCATGAAATCGCTTTAGGAAATTTTGATTCGTCGTTTTTCACGAGGACTGTATTTGGTTTAGGCAAGCAAGCGCTTAAGAAACAGGCAATAGCCAATAAGACGGCTGCAATTGCTAATGAACTTGTATAGCTTCCTGTACGGTCAAACAATACTCCCGGAAGGTACGATCCTATGGCAGATCCTAGCTGATGGCTCATATAGAGAAAGCCAGTCGCTGTGCCAAGACAAGGCCCTTGAAAATATTCCGAAAGCATTTTGACGGTTGGGGCAACAACCGCAAAATCCACGATCCCGAACGTAATGGAAAATAAAAAAAGCAGCCAAGGATGTGCTAAAAATACAGCTAACCACTTTACATTCAACGTAAACAGTAACAAAAAGAGGAGCGTAAGTCCCCGGAAAAAGTAAATAGAAGCTACCATTTTTC
>JADBKC010000010.1 GCA_014896555.1 Caryophanales bacterium
AGCTTCGAAAAGAAAACAAGCGTTTACTGATGGAGAATGATATTTTAAAGCAAGCCGCGCTGATACTAGGACAAAAGTAAATGTGATCAAAAATAACCAGCACAAATACTCGATATCAGCAATGTGCGATGTCCTACAACTTTCAAGAAGCACCTATTACTACGAATCAAAAGAGCAAGTGAATAAAGAAGATGAACTGACAGCCGCCATTCTCGAGATATTCAAGAAAAGCCGGCAAAACTATGGTACACGTAAAATTAAATATGAATGAAAGAAACTAGGCATCATCGCCTCAAGGCAAAGAATTGGCAGAATCATGAAAGAAAACGGGCTGGTTTCAAACTATACGGTTGCCCAGTTTAAACCCCATGTGGGTACATGTAATGAATCAAAGGTTGAAAATGTGTTAAAAAGAGAATTTGATCAACAAAAAGAATGAACAGTTGTGGTCAGTGACTTAACATACGTTAGAGTGGAAAAAAAGCTGTCATTACATCTGTTTATTTGTCGATCTCTACAATCGAGAAATTATTGGTCATAGTGCAGGTCCAAACAAAGATGCCCAGCTAGTTTATCAAGCATTATCGACAGTGAAAGCAGATTTGAGGAAAATTCAATTATTCCACACAGACAGAGGCAACGAATTCAAGAACAAAACCTTGATGAAGCGTTAGAAACGTTTAACATTAAACGATCGTTAAGTATGAAAGGTTGCCCCTATGACAACGCAGTCGCTGAAGCAACGTTTAAAATTATCAAAACAGAATTTGTAAAAGGTAAATATTTCGAAAGCTTACAACAATTAAAAATGGAATTAGATGATTATGTTCATTGGTTTAATCATACTAGAATCCATGGAACACTAGGGTATTTAAGCCCAATGGAGTACAAAGAGAAACACCTCAAAAAAATTGTCTAGTTTAGTGTTGACATACCACTGTTTATTAAATAAAAAAAGGTGTTGATTGATGAACCATAACCCGAATATTGGACAAGAATGAAAACTGTGCTCCTTATTCGTGTTTTTCTATGTATTCAAAATAAAAAACCGTTTATAATGCTTAGATCGTTAATGCAAAATAAAACTTTAGCAAAATGCAAGATAAAAATTAAGCACTAAATTGGAAACAAAACAGGTCAGTTTTCTCACAAAATATAATTTCAGAGACACGGCTTTACAGAGAGTGGCGTGCATGGTAGGCTGGTTGCCTCTGCGAACTCCTTTTGTGCTGCGGCCTTCGCAAAAGAATCCATGCACGCAGAGGCTCCATTGTCAAGCCTTATAGGGTAAGATAATTTATATTGGTATATGGATTATATTTACTTTTATGGAACATAGGGTGCTAAACTTTTTCATTGCATTTCGCTTAAATTTTTAGTTGCAGAAAACATTATTTGTCCGCTTCTTTATAGATGGATATTGTTTTTAAAACCTTAGAAAAACTTAAAGAAGCTATATTCAAATCAATTTGCCCTGAAGCGTTCCTTCATTCAAAAAAAGGGTTCCATTACAATTATCCCTTCTTTCAATATAAAGTAATAAATGAGGGGATTCATCAAATATTTAGAAAGGAAATGGTCGGGATAATGCTCAACTGAATTCTTATTCTGCTATTTAAAGGGTGAAGTGAAATCTAAAAGATGTGAAACTGTAAGCATTAAAGCAGTCAAAAGCATCATCATGGTTGTTGTCAAAAGGAATTTAAAAATGACCCCGGTTCAATACCAAGATCATTTCTAAACAGTTTAGGCATTTTCCAATACTCACCATATTTATAGGATGGTTATTTCAACCAGTCCTTCTATCCAAATTTATGGACGACACCTCCCCAAAAATATGGTTTGCGAGAGCCAACTCAATCCCGATCATAGTCCGCTGCTAGTGGGAGTTATAGGATCACTTCTTTTTGTTTTGGCTTTTCGTTAAATGATCCAAGCTTTTAAATTGGTAGCCTTCCTTTTTTAAATCTTGGATGACTTTTTCTAAAGCTTCCGCGTTGTCTTTAGAGACGGTGTGGAGCAATAAAATCGCGCCTGGATGGACCTGTGCCATTATGTTTTGATAGGCATATTTCCAACCTTTTTGATTATTTGTCTGCCAGTCGACAAATGCAAGAGACCAAAGAACGTGTGTATATCCTTCCTCTTTCGCCAAAGCCAATGTTCTCTCGCTTAAAATCCCCCGCGGCGGACGTGTATACTTCATCTCTTTTTGCTTCGTGAGTTTGGCTGTTTCCTCTTTCACCTTCTTTAATTCCAGCTTTATCTTTTCGTCGCTCACTTGCGTTAAGTCGGGGTGGCTCCATGAATGATTTCCAACGATATGCCCTTCTTTCACCATTCTTTGAACTAGATCGGGGGCTGTTTTTAAATAGTGCCCTGTTACAAAAAAGGTCGCCGGCACGTGTTCTTTTTTCAGCACGTCTAAAATTTGAGCCGTATACCCATTTTCATATCCATTATCAAACGTTAAATAAAGAATTTTTTTGTTGCTTGGGCCTTTATAATAACTTCTATATTTGGCCAACAGCTCGTCATACTCCTGTCCTGCTTCTGCCGGTTTTCCGTTTTGGGCTTTTTTAAATCCCCAATGAATAGGTTGATTAGAAAGCGCCAATGCCGGTGTTGCCACGGAACATACCAGAACAAGCGCACTCATCCATACTATTAGTGTACGTATTCGCATATTATCCTTCCTTTACAGCGTATTTCTTTTTCTCTTTCCTGCCATGATGAAAAGCTAAGAAATGCAGGATCTGTCTTGCCTATTTTTTGTGTAAAAAAAGGATTCATGCTGACTTTTCTATTCCTTTTTCTGTAAAATCTATTCAGATGGCAAAATAAAAAAGAGGATGACGAAAAGCCACCCTCCGTGATGGGATTATTTGAATACTGGTTCTTTAAATTGTGCCAACTTTTCTAATGAGGATTTCTCCACATCTTCATGCAGGCTGTTACCGTGGGAGTCCATTGTGACAACGGCTGTAAATCCTTTTACTCTTAAATGCCACATGGCTTCAGGAATGCCAAATTCCATGAAATCGACTCCTTCTACTGATTGAATGCAATCCGCATAATATTGCGCAGCACCGCCAATAGCGTTCAAATATACGCCGCCATGTTCTTTTAACGCTGCCAACGTTTTCGGACCCATACCACCTTTTCCGATCACTGCACGGATGCCAAATTTTTTCATAATGTCTCCTTGATATGGCTCTTCACGAATCGAGGTAGTCGGACCTGCTGCTTTTACGTGCCAATTTCCTTCGTCATCTTTCAGCATAACCGGACCGCAGTGATAAATGATTTGACCGTTTAGATCAACTGGTGCATCATGATCCATTAAGTATTTGTGTATGGCATCACGGCCTGTATACATCATACCGTTAATTTGAACAACGTCCCCTACTTTCAGCTGGCGTATTTGTTCTTCCGTAATCGGCGCTTCTAAAGTGACGACTTTGCTTTTCGATGAATCTTCATTAGATGCTGCCGTTTCTTTTTCTGCTTCCGATAGTTCAAAAGTGATTTTTTCTCCATCTTGATACAACCATTCGGAAATGGCGCCAGTATTCGGATCAATCTTAACGCCGAGGCGGCGGAATGCCCAGCAGTTATAAGCCACGGAAACAAAGAAGCTGGCAGGAATTCGGTTCATGACGCCAATTTTGCAGCCAAGGAGAGTCGTTTCTCCTCCAAATCCCATCGTTCCGATTCCTAGCTTGTTAGCGTTTTCCATAATATACTCTTCCAGCTTGCGCAAATCTTCATTCGGATTGACATCATCCACCGGTCTGAATAATTGTTCTTTCGCTAAATCGTATCCAGATGAACGGTCGCCTCCGATTCCGACCCCAATAAATCCAGCGCTGCAGCCTTGCCCTTGAGCTTGATAAACGGCATGCAAAATACATTTACGAATGCCGTCCAAATCACGTCCTGCTCTTCCCAGTCCTTCCAATTCACAAGGCAAGCTGTATTGAATGTTTTTATTTTCACATCCGCCGCCTTTTAAAATCAATCGGACATCAATATAATCTTCTTCCCATTGCTCGAATTTAATGACAGGTGTGCCGGCTCCAATATTGTTTCCGGAGTTTTTGCCCGTTAAGGAATCAACAGAATTCGGACGCAATTTTCCATCTTTTGTCGCCTGTTCGATCGCCTCATAAATCGCCTGTTTTAACTTTATCTGGTTTACTCCTACCGGTGTTTTGATTTTAAAAGTAGGAAGCCCCGTATCTTGGCAAATAGGAGACACATTTTCGTCTGCCATTTGAATATTTTGGGTAATCGTTGCTAAGCTCATAGCCGCTCTTGTGCCAGCATTTTCTTTCATTTTAGCAGCCAAAATCGCCCGGCGGACATCTTTTGGCAAGTTTGTGGAGGTCTCCACAATCAGTTGGTACATACTCTCTTTAAACTTTTCCAGATCCATGTTTTCTCCTCTCCCTTTTGCTGCAAAAATATGTATTGACAAAATAGACAAAAAATTTCTCCTATCATTATACTCTTTAAGAAACTAGATGAAAAGACAAACATGGAATCGGTTACAAGCAGTTTATGAAACGACCGGAAGCTAGTCTGCTCTGCTTAGAAAGAAGCCAAGAGAAAAAGACGCCTTATTGCGCAAACTTTGCAAGTTCTTCTTTTCCATACAACATGAAATCAATGGCTGATGAACGATTAGGAGTGGAAAAAACGAGCAAAAAGAACCTTCCCATCACTAAAAAACAAGCAGCCGTTGGAAAAGCGGCTGCTATCTGCTGCTAAACTGCTTATATTTTTCTTCTATTTCCTCTACGATTTGAATTAATCGATCGATATCATCAATATCGGTTGATTCCGGTTCCAAAGAATCCAATAACGCTAAAAACATGTTCAGTCTTTCTTTTAAATAATCAAGCTGCCTGTCCGTATCATAAATTGCTTTCCCCACTATTTTCTCTCCCTTCTTTTTTATCATAATCGAGCTTTTTTAAAAAAGCAATTTGCATTAGAAGAAACTCCATTCCCATAAAAGGCCAGACACCGCGGACAGGCTAATGACGATTGTTCACCATCCTGAATTTGGGTCTGGCCTTCTTTGTTCTTTCTATTTAGGTTCGCTCGATGTGACAAAAGCAAAATTAACATGGTCCTGAATGGGAATCCACGCCCCGATTCCTTGGGAGGTTACATTTTTGACAACAATTGATCTTTTCATTCCTTTCAGTACAATAAATACTTCCCCATACGTCACTTTTCCTTTTTCATTTACTGCCGGTGCGTATGCATATAAGTAGCCAAGCCTTTGCGTTGGGATATTATAAACTTGGCCTTTTTTCGTACCGGCTCCAATAGTGGTTGAAAACGAAAGTGGAAGTTTTGTTTTTTCCGCCGCTGTCAGCATCATCATTTTTTGAACATCATCCGCATGAGGAATCTTAGCGGTTAAACCGCCTTTAATCTGTTTTTGCATTTCCTGAACATAATGGATTTTGTAATTAGCATTTCCGCCGCGGTTGTCATAATAATTCGTATTGATTTTTTGATATTCCCAATTGGGCACCGTTTCGCTCGATTCATAATTTAGAGGCCATTCTCCCAAATAAATAGTGGCTCTCAATCCTATAGCAAACGGAGTTTTGTTGATGGAAGTTTCATTCAACATTCGAATTAAATCGGGATTTTCAATTTTCACTTTTGATGTACTCAGCAAATCCTTCGTGAATTCGCTTGGCTGCAAAGATGGGAGATCTTGTGTCGGATTCGGGTAGGTGTTTTCTTTCGCTATATTCATCACAGATGAGGGCATTTGATAATGCCGTGTGTCGCTTTTTTTGGACGCCTCCGCAGCCGTTATGGTGAATAGGGATAGAAAGAATGTTATTAGGACAATGCGGTACACTTTCATGAATGTTTTACTCCCTTCTCTTCGATGTCTACTTTTTTATAGAGTTTCCCATATTCTTTTTCCTATCCCTTTTTCAAGAAAAAAGAGAGCGCACTTGACGTCGCGAAAAACTTTGCGGAAAAGCTTAAAAGGAAAATGAGTAAAAGAAAAACGCAGGCTAAGTGCCAGCGTTTGAGAGTAGACAAATCTTTCTCGCCAAATAGATTTTTTTGAATTGGATAGGCTTAATAATAAGCTATGTTTGCTACAGCAAATAAAATCCTATTCCCATAATGAAATAAGCGGCTATTAAGGTTAGCCCTTCAAACCAGTTCGACTCTCCGTCGTTTTGGATGACAATCGTTAGCATCACAGCCGTGACCATCGAAATTAATTCTGGCCACGTAAAGATTAACGGCATAGACTGTTCAAAAAACATCGATGCAAGCACTAATATCGGCGCTACAAACATGGCCACTTGGAGTGTGGAACCGATCGCAATTTCCACTGCTATGTCCATTTTATTTTTCATGGACATAAGAACAGCAGAAGCATGCTCTGCCGCATTTCCGACAATGGCGACAATGATGACCCCAATAAACAATTCACTCCAGCCAAATTTGTCGGCCACGACTTCAAATGTATGTACTAGATTTTCAGAAACGTAAGCTACCGCAACCGTCGCCAACGCCAATATCACCATGGCTTTCCCTTTTTTCCATTCCGGCTCTTCATGCTCTTCCAGACTTTCTTGTGTGGAATGGTACACTCCGCGGTGAGTAACCAATTTAAAGAACAAGGCCGCCAAGTACAAGAGAATCATAATCACGGCAATCCCGATGCTTAACGAAAATGTCTTGTCTCCTGTCATCTTTAAAGAAAATATTTCCGGGATAACAAAGGCCACAATGACAGCAAACACCAATAACCCAGAATTATGTCTGGCGTCATACACATTAAACTTTTGCCTTTTAAATTTCAATCCACCTAAAAAAAAGGAAAGCCCGGCAACTAAAAGAAGATTTCCTAAAACCGAACCAGTCAAGGAAGCCAGTACGACTTCGACAAGTCCCGCTTTTAAAGAGAAAATCGAAATAATTAGTTCAACAGCGTTTCCGAATGTAGCATTTAAAAGCCCGCCGATTCTAGGGCCGGCAACAATAGCCAAACTTTCCGTCGCTCTTCCCATATAGCTTGCCAATGCAATAATAGTGAAACAATAAACCACAAACATCATGACATCTGGCCAATGAAGCAAAGCCCCTATAACCGATAAAGGGACCCCAGCAAATACCATAACGGCAAAAATCTTATTCATAAACAAACCTCATTTCTTTCTATTTTTTTCTTGAAAACAGGAATCATCTCTTTATTTTTTGTTATTGAATTTTTCTAGGGGGTTGGCCGCTGTCTTTAGCAGCGCACGTTCTTCATTGTCGTGAAGATGAAGAGGCAAACTTGAGAAAATGATAGTGCTTAAAGGCTTATTCAGATGCCTATTACGATGTTTCTATTATAATGAGAGCCGTTTACCTTTCAATACCTTTTTCATAACATTTTTGAATATACCATTTTTATACATTATACATCAAATTTTTTTGTCTCTGCCTTGCCCTTTTTCTTGTTTTCTGCGAACAAAGTTGCAGCCACTTCTTTCGAATCGAAAGTTGGTTCTTAGGAAATCAAGTCTGTCCTGCTTTTTCAATATGAGTGATCTTTTTGTTTTTTATTCTTCACATCTGGATCAATATATGTTAATATGTATCTACATTATAATAATTTTAATTTAAAAAATATATTAATCACCACTTATTACTTATTATATTGCTATCAGTCCTATAATGAAGGTGATTATTATTCTCAATTAAGAAGAATATATTTTCAATTAAACAAGGAGGGTCAACATGAGCGCAGATGTAAATGCTTTGGCAAATAAAAAAATCGGTCAAACGAAAATGGCGAAATTAGAGAAAATGAAACCGCATCTTGAATTAATGGCAGCTCTATTAAGCGGTCTTCTTATTTTAGCAGCCTGGATAATGGAAAAGAATCATGCTGGACTAGTTTCGAGTGTGTTCTACCTGCTGGCGTTTGCTATCGGCGGGTTTGCCAAAGCAAAAGAGGGAATTGAAGAAACCCTGAAAAATAAAGAATTAAATGTAGAAATATTAATGATTATCGCAGCCATTGGATCGGCGAGCATCGGATATTGGACAGAAGGGGCTATTTTAATTTTTATTTTTTCTGTCAGCGGAGCTTTAGAAACGTATACCATGAGTAAGAGCCAAAAAGAAATATCTTCCTTAATGGATCTGCAGCCAGAAGAAGCATGGCGAATCACTAACGGAAATTTAGAACGAATCCCCGTTTCCAGTCTTAATATCGGTGACTTGATTATCGTAAAACCAGGAGAGCGTATCCCTTCGGATGGGCGGATTGTAAAGGGAAACTCTTCTGTAGATGAATCGGCGATTACCGGGGAATCCATGCCGGTTACGAAACAACCTGGCGAAGAAGTTTTTGCCGGGACCGTCAATATCAATGGCTCCATTACCGTTGAAATTACGAAACGATCGAATGAAACACTTTTCCAAAAAATCATTGAACTTGTCCAATCTGCTCAAAGCGAAAAATCACCATCACAGCTTTTTATTGAAAAATTTGAAGGCCGCTATGTCAAAGTCGTGTTAGCGGTTGTCTTGCTGATGATGTTTCTCCCTCATTACTTGTTTGGATGGAGTTGGAATGAAACCTTTTATCGCGCAATGGTCCTTTTAGTTGTCGCTTCTCCGTGCGCCCTTGTCGCATCTATTATGCCCGCTACTCTTGCAGCTATTTCCAATGGCGCTCGGAACGGAATTCTAGTGAAAGGCGGCGTTCACTTAGAAAATTTAAGTCATTTAAAAGCAATAGCGTTTGACAAGACTGGAACGCTTACGAAGGGAAAACCGGAAGTAACGGACATCGTCGTTCGGAATGGTTTAGAAGAGGCGGAACTTATTCAAATAGCTGCCTCTATTGAAAACCAGTCGAATCATCCGCTTGCCCAGGCCATCGTAAAATTTGCCGAGGACAGTAAGATTCAGCTTTTAGAAGTGGATCAATTGGAAGACGTGGCCGGTTCTGGTGTAAAAGCAGCGATTAGAGGAGAAGAATGGAAAATCGGCAAAGCAGAATTCGTTGGCAAGGAAGAGGCTCTTTCTTTTGCAAATGGAAAAGCAAAAGAATTGGCATCAGAAGGAAAAACCGTCGTTTTTGTCCGCGATTCGAACGGAATTGCTGCTCTTTTCGCTTTGAAAGACAGCATACGCCCCGATGCGAAAAAAGCCATTGATCTTCTGCGCCAAGAAGGAATTTATACAATTATGCTGACTGGAGACAGCGATAAAACGGCGTACACAATCGGGAAAGAAGCCCATTTAGATGGCTATATCGCTGAATGCCTGCCCCAGTATAAAGTGGACCATGTGAAAAAGATTATGGAAAAATACGGAACCGTTGCGATGGTCGGAGACGGCATTAATGACGCCCCTGCATTGGCAACCGCGAACGTTGGAATTGCCATGGGAGAAGGAACAGATGCAGCGCTTGAGACGGCAGATATTATATTGATGAAAAATGACTTAGCCAAAATTGCAAATGCGATTCAGCTTTCAAAAAGAATGAATAAAATCGTGAAACAAAATATTGTTTTTTCGATTGCCGTCATTATGGTGTTGATTTGTTCCAACTTCCTTCAAATTCTTGATCTCCCTTTCGGTGTGATCGGTCATGAAGGAAGCACGATCTTAGTTATTTTAAACGGGCTCCGGCTTTTGAAGTCACCGAGAGAAAAAGTGTTCGAAACACAAGAATCAAAAGCTTATTAACAAAAACAAGCATCCAAAATGAGAAATCGAAAAAGGGGCGTAACCAAAACGCCCCCTTTTTATGAGTTGTTGTGCAAAACCTATTTAAGTCATGATCCAAATTATGCGGCCGATACGATCAGTCGTCTTTTTTCTAATGTTCAGCGGCTCCAGCGTTATCATCATGTTCTTTTATTTGCCCTCTGTTATCCTTTTGATCGTTCAAGAGGCATTCAAGTTTCCAATCATTAAAACGCACTTCAGCACGCCTAGTCCCATTACCTTTCAATATTTGTATTGTTCGTTTCGTTTTCATTATTGCCGACTTGATAGGATGCATCCTTCTTTTCAGGCAAAAATGTATCTTTTGCTTCCGTAAGCAATTCCTTCACTTGAGGCGTTAAATCACGAAGATCCTCCACTTTTTCGCGGATAAAGCCAACATCTTCATTTACTTGTTTGACCGTTTCCTTGGCTTTGTCCACAATTTCCTTCGTAGAAGAAATGATACGATTAGGATCTTTTGCGATTTGGACAACAAATTGGCATACTTTGGACATTTTAGAGCGTGTTGATTTATCCAATAAACTAACAGCAGCCCCCGCAGCAGCACCAATGAACATTCCCATAAAAAACTTATTTCTTCCCATTTTTTCACTCCCTTAAAGGTTATGTTCCTTTTTAATAAGCGCAAGCAGACGATCACAGCCTTTTTTAATCAGCTCATAAACCTCTTCAAAATTTCCTGTGAAATAAGGATCAGGTACATCCTTTTGCTCAGATTCTTCCACTAAGTCAAGTAAACGAATGATGTTTCTAGCGGATGCATTATCCGCAAGCTTATGTAAATCATCCACATTGCTTTGATCCATCGCCACAATATAGTCGAATTTGTTTAAGTCCTCTTGCTGAACTTGGCGAGCAACAAGCCCTTCATCATTAATTTGATACTTTTTTAATATGGACAACGTTCCATGATGAGGAGATTCTCCGACATGCCAGCCGCCAATACCAGCCGAGTCAACCGCGATTTTCTGATCTAGCTTTTCTCGTTTTACCATGTCGCGAAACATCGCTTCAGCCATGGGAGAACGACAAATATTTCCTAAGCAGACAAACAAGACTTGTATCAATCGAACCCTTCCTTTCTTTAAAGCATTGGTATTATCATTATTCTACAAAATTTTTCATTGAAAAACGACAAAGAAATAGTGGTACGAACGAAAGTGATCCTTTCTGCTTTCAACGATTGGATTCTTTCTTCTTATTCGGTTTGACACGGATGAAAAAACATGGAAATATAGGATTAAGTACTAGCCGAAAACAGAAAGGATGGATCAAGTGGATCTTACAAAAAACACATTTGAAAACATTGAGTTTATGGTGGAAAAAATAAAAGAAAAGCTGAAAATGGTCAACGGCGACGCTTTAAAACCTTCTAATTTCAGTTCCGACAAATATGAAGAACTAAAGGAAATTTATGAGCTAGTAGAAAGAAAAAATCATTTCAGCCCTAACGAGATGCAAGCCATTGCGGAAGAACTCGGACATTTGAGAAAATAAGGAAAAACTGCCGGTTTAGTGGGAGCCGGCAGTTTTTTCTTCCCCTTGATCGGTCAGTATGAGAATTCCGTTCTTTGTGACAGCGATAGTATGCTCATATTGGGCGGAGAGCGATCCATCCATTGTTCTGGCAGTCCATCCATTATCGTCCATTTTCGTTGCCCAATGACCCATATTCACCATCGGTTCAATCGTAAAGACCATCCCTTCTTTAATGCGCGGACCTTTTCCAGGGAGGCCGAAATGAGGAACATCTGGTTTTTCATGAATGACTGCACCAATTCCATGACCGATGAATTCTCGAACGACAGAAAATCCTTCCGATTCCACGTACGTTTGAATGGCGTGGCCAATATCTCCAATTCTATTTCCTAATTTCACCTGTTCAATCCCTTTATATAGGGCTGTCTTCGTTACGTCCAATAATTTTTGGGTTTGTGGATCGACTTCTCCAACAGCATAGGACCAAGCTGAATCTGCCAACCCGCCATTTAATCGAACGACCATATCAATCGTGACAATATCTCCCTCTTTTAATGCTTGCTTACGGGGAAATCCATGACATACTTCGTCGTTGACGCTCGCGCAAGTTGCATATTCGTAACCGCGATATCCTTTTTGTTCCGGTGTGGCCCCGTGTTTTCTCAAATATTCGTCCACAAAGACTTCAATATCCCAAGTAGTCACACCCGGCTCAATCAACTTGGCCAGTTCTTTATGGGTGGACGCAAGAAGCTTTCCCGCTTTTTGCATTTTTTCAATCTCACGCGGAGATTTCAATACGATCATGAAAATCCTACCTTTCTTTTTTGCTCCCTTTCACTTCCATGTTTTAAGGAAACGCACGATTATATGTTTCAACATTCCATGTTTATTATATGGTTTTTTTCTTCACTTTTACAAAAAAAAATGAAGGGTTTGCTCCTCTGACGCAATATGTCCCATTGTGTCATGGAATCAAACCCTTATCATTAACTTTCTTCATTGCAAAAAGGCATTCCTACGTTCTATTGAAAAAGTTTCAACGATTCGCAATTAAATGCTTTAATGTCGTCAAGAGTTCGACTCGTTACAAGTTGATTGTCGCTACAACCACTTCTTCATCTTTATAATGAGCACTGGCATATTCCTTATCAACGCGAATGGACTTATAGCCGGTTGCTGTTCTTCCTTCCAGAGCTTTCGCTGTAATGAGGAGTTGGAGCCCCTGGCAAATCGCAAATACCGGTTTTTGGGAATCCATAAAATTTTTTTACAAATTGAACAAATCGATCATCGGCACGTAATATGTCTGGTGAAAATCCTCCCGATATCAACTTTTCCACTTTCGCATTATCAATGCCTTCATCGATCTTAACAACGGCGTCGCCCATGTTTGCCTTTTACCGTTTTCCCTTTTTCTTTTTCAATATTGACAATTCATGGCCAGCTGCTTTATAGGCTTTTACTGGTTCGTTGTACTCAGAGTCTTCCACTCTATCTGTTACCAATACGGCATTTTTTTAGCCATCGTCTGTACTCTCATGACTCTCATCGTTTTTTATTGTACCCCTTCTTATGTTCATTAAACAAACATTATACTTATTGCTGCACGCCTTTCTGTTGATTGATCGGCACAATGAGTACTTCGACGCGGCGGTTTTTGGCCCTTCCTTCTGGGGTAGAGTTGTCTGCGATTGGCTGGTATTCGCCATATCCTTTGGCACTAAAAAGACGCGGGTCGAGTTTTGGATTTTCTAAAAGAATTTTCATAAAGTTGATAGCCCGCATAGCGCTCAACTCCCAGTTAGATTCATACGCAGCCGTTTTAATGGGAACATTGTCCGTGTGTCCGCTGATAATGATTTGATGAGGGGGATTCATAACGAGCAAGTCTGACAGTTCTCTTGCCATTTGAATATCCTCTTTCCGAACCGTTGCTTTTCCGGAGTCAAATAATACATTATCCCGAATTCTCAGCAAAAGTCCCTCGCTTGTCAAAGACATAGTAATTTTACTCGTTAAATGTTTGTTTTCGATATATTGATTGATTTTTCCCTCTACTTGTTTTAATTCTTTTTCATCTTTTTTATTTAGAATGTCATCTTTTTTTGATTGACCTTCAGGAGATGGAACCGGAGTTTGAATCGACTCAGAAAAATCCATGACCCCCGTGCTGCCTTGAAATATATCATTAAAAGTCTGAGCAAATTTTTGGAACTTTTTCGCATCAACCGCGCTCATGGAAAAGAGAACAATAAACAGAGCTAAAAGCAACGTTAACAAGTCCGAATAAGGCAGCAGCCAAGATTCATTCATATGCTCATCGTCATTCTTTTTTTTACGCTTCGCCATTTTGACTTACACCGTCCGCTTCCATCATTATATTTTTCCGTTCCTCTTGAGGCAAAAAAGAAGACAATTTTTGTTCAATGGTGCGGGGGGCCTCTCCTTCGATGATCGACAAAATTCCTTCTATCATCATTTCTTTTAATTGAACTTCTTGCTGCGATTTTCGTTTTAATTTATTGGCAAATGGATTCCATAATACATATCCAGTAAAAATCCCTAACATGGTAGCCACGAACGCTGCCGAAATAGCATGGCCCAACACATCCGTATCCGTCATATTTCCAAGGGCAGCTATTAATCCAATCACCGCTCCAAGCACCCCGAGAGAAGGAGCGTATGAACCTGCTTGCAAAAAAATAGCGATTCCAACTTTGTGACGTTCCTCCATTGCTTCAATCTCTTCCGTTAAGACATCGCGGATGTAGTCGGCATTTTGACCGTCGACCGCCAGACTCAAACCGTTTTTCAAAAAAGAGTCTTCTATCTCGTCTATTCTTGATTCCAGGGCAAGAAGGCCTTCTCTTCGGGCGGTTTCTGCCAATTCCGAGAACAAACGAATCACCTCGAGCCGACTCATTAATTTTTGTTCTTTAAAAATAACCGCGAACAATTTTGGAACTTTTTTTATCTCGTTCGTTGGAAAGGCGATTGTCACAGCTGCTACAGTCCCGACAATAATGATCAAAAAAGCGGCAGGGTTCGCTAATACCGAAAGGTTGACCCCTTTTAACACCATACCGACTCCAATGGCAATAATTCCGAGTATTACCCCAATAATTGTTGTCTTATCCATTATTCTCACCCTATTTGCTTAATTTCTCTTTCTAGTAATTGCCTACAGCATATCATATTACTAATTTCAAGGTTTCATTTACTATATCGACTAATCTTGACAAATCTTAACGCAAAAAAGGGCAATTCATTGAAATTACGATGGTTTTTTACTATGTTCAAACCAAGGCTATGCCTTCTTTATGTCAACGATTGTTTACCGTTCGATCCAATTAATCTTTTTTCAATTTTGTGCTCGTATCTTTTAAATATTGACGAATTGGTTTTTACTTTTCTTTTAGAAAGCAGTTGATTGTATCGAATCAATTGTTCGGACCATTGTTTTTCCAATTTTTTTCTCTCTTGTTCATCACGGCATTGTCTGATCAGTTCTTCTATCGTCATAAACTCTTTTCGAATTCCTTTTTCTTCCTCCGTATAACCCGCATTTTTCATGATTCGATAGGCCATTCTCAAGTCTTCTGGAATATCTATCATAAGGTCGATTTTCAATGGTTTTCCTTTCCCTGGAAGATTATCAAACTCTCCCTTTTCATAAGCTGCTTTGATTTTTTCTTCCGCTAATAAAGTAAAATAATCCACTAAAACTCCCCCTTTAAATTTCAAATTCATTTTGATCCCAGTACTTTATTTTCCATTATGAAGAATGGGTTCATTTTTTTCAGCAATGTTCCTATGTTCTGATGAAAGAAATTTCAGAAAAATTAAACTGGTACCTCGATTATAAAAACAAAGGAAAGAAAAAGCAGAAAAGTTGAACCTACAGGCGTGGTGAATAAATCCAGCATTTCTAAAAATATCACGATTTTTTTGGTGTTTGGGGATAACTCTTTTATTTCCTTAAAACTTTCCTTAAGATAAATAACTCCAAACGGCAAAAGAGCAATTCCTTCTACTAATGATGTAATACCTACTGCCATTGTCAAATTACTTCCCCCACTATTCATGAAACGGATTTTTCACTACACTGATTAGACTAACAAAAAACACCACCTAAGGCTAAAAAAACTAAGAATCCAATCCCCTTATTAGCTACAGCCATCTGCATTCCTGCGTGTTACATAAGGTTTTAAAATTAGAATAAACTCGTCGAAAGTCCAAATTTTTTAAATATAGGTGGTCAATATGCTATACTGATGTTAACGAGTACAAAATTCATGTTTTTTTCTGTTCGATCCTATCATTGTCCACAAGTTTTGCACATTTATTTTCCTCATGAAACGGTTATATATTTTTCACTTTTCATTTATCATTTTTAGAATGGTCAGCACTTGGAAGACGATCAAATAATCATTTTTGTATGTATAGTGGCAGCTTGAATGGAAAAGTTATCCCTCTTAGGAAAGGATACTGTTTCCCCATTGAAAAATTCTTCTGTCCGCCGAATGATTTCGGTGCTCATTCAAACTTCCTTTATTTCCGCTTTTCTCTGCTGTCTGCATATTTCAGAGATTATTCTCGACATAAAGCAATGTTCCATTAAATTAGTGGCGTGCATGAATAAAGTTTCAAAACAACCTATAAAAATAAATGTTATAGAAAGGAAAGATGCGAATGGAGAGTGCGGAATATCAAAAGTTATCAAAAAAATCCGTTTTGATTAACGCCTTTTTTATTACATTGGGGGCCGCTTTAATGGCTGTGGGGCTGGAAATCTTTTTAGTTCCCAATCACATCATCGACGGCGGCATTACAGGCATATCCATTATTTTGTCCCACCTATTAGGTTTAAAGCTCGGCATTTTCCTGTTTATTCTTAATATTCCTTTTTTTGTCATAGGCTATAAACAATTAGGAAAAAGGTTTACGATTTCCATATTATACGGGATAATCGTTTTATCTCTGTTTACTTTTCTGCTTACCCCCGTTGCCCGTATAACCCACGATATACTTCTAGCAGCGGTTTTTGGCGGAATTACGATCGGAATAGGAGTTGGTCTAGTCATCCGGTTCGGAGGCGCCCTCGATGGTACAGAAATATTGGCGATTTTAATCAGCAGCAAAACGGCATTATCCGTTGGGCAAATCGTCCTGTTCTTTAATATTTTTATCCTTGGAAGCGCTGGATTTGTTTTTGGCTGGGATCATGCCATGTACTCCCTTATCGCTTACTTTATCGCATTCAAAATGATCGATATCGTAGTGGAAGGCTTGGAGCAATCACGATCTGTCTGGATAATCAGTGATCGTGATACTGAAATTGGAGAAGCGCTGTTAACTCATTTAGGAAGAGGCGTCACCTATTTGAACGGTGAAGGCGGATATAAAGGAACGGGAAAAAAAATTATCTTTTGTGTCATCAATCGGCTGGAAGAGGCACAATTAAAATCCATAGTCGATCAAATCGATCCTAACGCCTTTCTCGCCATTGGGGAAGTGGCGGAAGTAAAAGGCGGACAGTTTAAAAAAAGGGGAATCCACTGACTTAGAATACGTTACTCAATCAAGGAAAGAAGCGGAGTTCACTCAACGACTCCGCTTTTTTTCTGGCCATATCATCTTGATAGGTTCCTCCTAAAGCCTTTCATGAGAAACTTTGCTGTTTTAAGGCCAAAAAAGCCCATTACATAGCTTTTACTTCTAGTTGAAGAGCTGGACCGAAAAATTCATAACGGATGTTTTCCGCTGGGATCCCGATATTTGCCAAATGCTGAATAATGGACTGCATAAACGGAACTGGACCGCATACATAACAGACACTGTTTTTCGGAACGACTCTTTGTAAAAACTCTTTATTGATATGTCCAAGATGTTCGCATACGGTGCTTTCATTTTCTTTCGACGAATAGGCGATATAACATTTGCCGTTTTTGAGTCGGCGTATATGACGATAGACTTCGTCTGAAAAAGCACGTGCTTTTTCGTTGCGGGCAGCATGAATAAACGCAACTTCCCGGCTGCTGTTTTCTTCCGCCAGAGTTTCCAACATGCTCATCATCGGAGTAATTCCAACGCCGCCGCTAATCAATGCAACCGGATTTGTTTCTTCCTTATTTAATACAAAATCCCCTGCAGGAACACTCAGCTCGATGATGTCGCCTTCCTTGGCCTGTTCATGCAAATAAACCGATACCTTTCCATATGGCTCATGATCCGCTTCTTTTTTCACTGAAATGCGAAAAAAGTCATAAAACGGTCCGCACGATAGGCTATATTGACGGTTTGATAAATATTGGTCTCCCGGTATTCTCAGTCGAACGGTAATATATTGCCCTGGCAAATAGGAAGGAACAGGAACACCATCTTTCGGTTTTAAATAAAAAGAAGTAATTAAGAAACTTTCAGGCACCTTTTTTATAATTTCAAATTCTTTAAAATCTTCCCAGCCTCCTTTTTGGCTGCTCGCTTCTTTATACAGTTCCCGCTCTAATGTAATAAAGACGTTGGCAATTTCTTGATAGGCTTCCTTCCATGCAGAAAGAATTTCATCGGTTGCAGCATCTCCCAAAACTTCCTTAATAGCAGCTAATAAATTTTCACCGACAATAGGATAATGCTCAGGCTTGATTCCTAAGCTGCGATGTTTTTGGGCAATGAATTTTGCGGTTGGCAAAATCACTTCTAGTTGATCAATATATTTGGCTGCGGCATATACCACATTAGCAAGAGCTGTTTGCTGGCGACCTCGTTTCTGATTCGTATGGTTGAAAATATTTAATAATTCAGGATGGTTGTCAAACATCCTTTTATAAAAATGAGTGGTAATTTCAGTCCCTCTTTGCTCTAAAATGGGAACGGTTGACTTGATAACATCTATCTTTTCTTTTGATAGCATTATTTCATCTCCTAAAAGTAGTATTTTATTTACTTCTTTAAAGTAGAGGAAACCGTTTTAAAAAACAATATATAAAATACATGTTTAATAAAATGTTCACATTTTCGGCTGTCCGCCAAAAATAGAGTATAATATAATGAACTTCGATTCTTTGAAATCAATTAGGAAACTATCCCCCAATGGGATACTCAAAATGAAACTCATTAGGTGATCACAATGAGACTGACTTTATATACAGATTACGCATTAAGAGTGCTAATTTATTTAGCCGCAAAAGAAAGTGATGAACTTTCCAGCATTCGAGAAATCTCCGAAATATACGGAATTTCCAAAAACCATTTGATGAAAATCATTTATCAACTAGGGAAAATGGGTATTGTCGAAACGATTCGCGGACGAAACGGGGGAATACGTCTTGCCATGAAACCGAAAGATATCAATATTGGGGAAGTTGTAAGACAAACAGAAGAAGATTTTCGTCTTGTTGAATGTTTTGATCCGAAAAACAATTTTTGTGTTATATCCCCTGTCTGTGGTTTAAAGCCCATTTTAAATCATGCTTTAGCTGCCTATCTTGCTGTTTTGGATCAGTATACATTGGCAGATTTAGTCGCTGACCCTGAGAGCTACCGAATGCATTTTTCGAAACAGACCGAAAAATAACTGCTTTCCGGTCTGTTTTTTCTTTCATGATAGCAGTCTTTCAATTTGAAGTTAGCCATTTATCGTTCAACCGTACCTTCCTCCACATCTCCAGCCACACAATGGATTCTCGCTTCTCGAAGTGTTTCCATTACCTTTTTGAATCTAAGTATCGATTTCGATTTTGATGAATAGGACGAATAGGGTGTACTTTGCATTGAATAGAAAACTCCTGCTACAATAGAGTAGAAAACTTTGGAAAAGAAGGGGATTACATGGACCAATTTCAAAAGAAGTTAGAAAAATATGCAGAATTAGCTGTAAAAGTGGGCGTCAATATTCAAAAAGGCCAAACCCTCGTCATTAATGCTACGTTAGAAGCGGCCGACTTTGTTCGGCTTATTGTTAAGAAAGCTTATGAATCAGGCGCTAAACATGTCCATGTTGAATGGAGCGACGATGCCATCTCCCGCATGAAATATGAACTTGCCCCTGATGAAGCGTTTGATGAGTATCCAATCTGGCGGGCAAAAGAAAAAGAAGAACTTGCAGAACAAGGGGCCGCCTTTATATCTGTACTTTCTTCAAGTCCTGACCTTTTAAAAGGAGTGAACCCTGATCGAATCAGCCGCTTTCAAAAGGCAGCCGGACAAGCGCTGGCAAAGTTCCGGCAATATATCCAAGCCGATAAGGTCAGTTGGACTGTCATCGCAGCTGCTTCGCAAGATTGGGCTGAAAAAGTATTTCCAAACGATGAAAAACCTGTGGAAAAATTATGGGAGGCCATTTTCGATTCTGTCAGAATAGGACAAGATGATCCTGTAGCCGCATGGAAAAAGCATGATGAGACTCTTCACGAAAAAGTCGAGTATTTAAATAACAAGAGATTTCAAAAGCTTCATTATAAAGCACCTGGCACAGACTTGACAATCGAACTTCCAGAAAATCATATTTGGGTCGGCGCCGGAAGCATCAATGAAAACGGCGTTTCATTCATGGCCAATATGCCGACGGAAGAAGTTTTTACCGTCCCTAAAAAAACAGGTGTCAATGGATATGTGTCTAGCACCAAGCCATTGAGCTACGGAGGAAATATCATCGATGGCTTTACCATCATATTTGAAAACGGAAGAATTGTTGATGTGAAAGCGAAAGAAGGAGAAGAAATACTAAAGAAACTAGTGGAAACAGATGAAGGATCCCAATATTTAGGAGAAGTAGCGCTTGTGCCGCACCACTCACCGATCTCTGAATCGGGAATTCTTTTTTACAATACATTATTTGACGAAAACGCCTCCAATCACCTTGCGATCGGAAGCGCTTATGCTTTCTGCATCAAAGGTGGAAAGCAAATGTCGAAAGAAGAATTGGAAGAAAATGGACTAAATACAAGCATCACCCATGTGGACTTTATGATCGGATCAGAATCTATGGATATTGACGGCATCACAAAAGACGGCCAAACCGAACCGATTTTCCGTAAAGGAAATTGGGCATTTTAAAAAATTCCTTTTATTAGGAACATTTCATTATAAGAAATGACTTCGATTGCATTCATCCTGAATACCCGAATGGAATGAACTTGCACAACTTTATCAGGAAAGACTCCAAAGGCTCTGTTCGATTCCAATCTTCCGCCCTTCCTAAACGAAATACACAAGAAAGACCTCTTCCTTGCGATTGTTTAGGCAGCTCAGCCTTTCAGGAAGGTGCTTGATCAAAAGGAACCAACACGGTTTAAGAACAGAGCCTATCTCTTTCCTCCTTCTCATCCTAAAAACTAAATTGATTCAACCGTTCATAATATTGTTTGAGAAAATCAAAAAAGAGCTTTTCCGTCGGCGGAAGGTCTCGGTTTTTAGGATAAATAACCCCAACCGTCCTAGTAATGATGGGATCGCTTACCGTGATGCTCACGGTTTCGGGGCTGGATTGTTCATCAAGCGTTGATTCTGGGAGAAGGCTAACCCCAAGCCCGGCTTCTACTAATCCTTTTATCGTATAGATATCTTCGCTTTCGAACGCGACATCAGGCTCAAATCCCACTTGGCGACAAGCGTCCATTACAATTTTTCTCATATCGTAACCTGTTTGAAAAAGTACGAATGGCTCTTTTCTCAATTCGAAAAGCCGAATTTCTTTTTTTTGAGCCAGCGGGTGCTGAAAAGGCAGTAAAGCCCTCATCCTTTCAGAAAAGAAAATATGGGTATTGGTTTTGGAATCTGTAGGTACAGGTGAAACAAACGCTAAATCAATTTCCCCATTTTCCACCAGTCCTCGTAATTCCTTATTAGATCCTTGCCAAAATTTAAATCCAATTTCCGGATATTGTTTTCTAAAAGCTGAAATCACTCTCGGCAACGTTTTAGCAGCCAATGAGTTAGGAAAACCAATGCGGATCATTCCCTGTTCTGGATTTAGATAATCTTTGACTGCTTTAACGGATTTGTCGATTTCCTCCATTGCATTTTCAATATGTTCTAAAAAAATTTTGCCAATATGCGTCAACTTGACATTACGGCCGTCTCTTGCAAACAAGACGACACCGAGCTCATCTTCCAGACGAGCAATTTGTCTGCTCACTGCCGATTGAGCAACGTGAAGCTGATTTGCTGCCTCGGTCACATGTTCTTGCTTGGCAACTTCTATAAAGTATTTAATTTGGCGCAGTTCCAATCTTTTTCCCTCCTTTTCTATTTTCCATGATCTCTCGTAAAACTCTTTTATCAGGGGAATGCTATATTAATATCAAAATTAGATTATTTTATTCTTAATTATATATTGTTAGCATAAATAAAGAAATATACAATATAAGTACTGTTATCTGAAAAATAGAAAGAATTGAAATTTACCTGCTTAACCGTCCGCAAAATTTCCACCTTCAAAGCTCAAAATCCGCGGGTGATGAAAAGTCAAAATTTTCGAACCATCCGCAAAGAAGCCCACCGATGGAAATTTTTTAAGACCTACACAGTAAATCTTTTCACAAAATGGGGGGTGCAGCCGATGAAACACTATGGCTATCCAAAAGAACAAGGTCTGTACAATCCGCAAAACGAACATGACGCTTGCGGAATCGGATTTGTAGCAAATATAAAAGGAAAACCTGCTCATTCCATTGTAAAGCAGGGTATATATATGCTATGCCAGTTGGAACACCGCGGTGGCCATGTGAATGAAAAGACGGGGGATGGAGCAGGAATTATGCTTCAAATCTCGGATTCATTTTTTAGAAAAGAATGTGAAAAGCTTAATATTCATTTACCCGAAATGCATAAGTATGCAGTAGGAATGTTATTTATGCCACAAGACCAATTCGAACGAGAACTAGCTAAATCGCACATTGAAAGAATTGTTAGCGAAGAAGGGCAATTGCTGCTCGGCTGGCGTGAAGTTCCAACCGATTCTTCCGTCATAGGCGAAGGTGCTTTCAAAACGGAACCTTTCATAATGCAGCTGTTTATCGGGCAAAACGAAGACATCGAATCGGAACGAGATTTTGAATTAAAATTATACATTATTCGAAAACGTATAGAACGGGCGATAGCAGAGGATCCAGCGATTAACGGCATCTTTTATGTTCCGAGTCTATCAACAAGAACGATCATTTATAAAGGAATGCTTCTTCCAGAGCAAATTGATCAATATTATCTTGATCTTTCCGACGAAGCATATACTTCTGCTTTCTCCCTTGTTCATTCTCGATTCAGCACCAACACATTCCCCAGCTGGGAGCGTGCTCATCCATACCGTTATTTAATCCATAATGGAGAAATCAATACCCTCAGAGGAAATGTGAACTGGATGCGTGCCCGCGAAAAAGCAAGTTACTCTAAAGTGTTTGGCGACCAATACGAAAAGATTTTGCCTATTATCGATGAAAATGGCAGCGATTCCGCCATGTTGGATAATACGCTTGAATTCTTGACATTATCGGGCCGTTCGCTTCCTCACGCTGCAATGATGCTGATTCCAGAACCGTGGGATCATGATAAGCAAATGGAAGACCCAAAGCTTGCTTTCTATGAATATCATAGTTGCTTAATGGAGCCTTGGGATGGGCCTACCTCCATTTCATTTACTGATGGACGAAAAATCGGAACCATTTTGGACCGCAATGGATTGCGCCCTGCCCGTTATTATATAACGGAAGACGATTTAATCATCTATTCTTCTGAAACAGGAGTTGTACCTGTCGAAGAGGAAAAAATCGTTTTCAAACAAAGCTTAGACGCCGGAAAGATGCTCCTGATTGATCTCGAAGAAGGCCGCATCATTTCCGACGAAGAGATCAAGGAAAAAATTGCTTCGGAAAAACCTTATCGCAAATGGCTCGACGAAAATCTTGTCCACCTATCCGATCTAAACGATTTCGAACCAGTGGAAACGCGTTTAGAATCTGAAAAAATTGTAAAATTGCAAAAAGCATTTGGCTATACGTATGAGGAACTGACGAAAAATATTAAGCCGATGGCAACGGAGAAAAAGGATCCGATTGGATCAATGGGATATGATGCTCCGCTCGCGGTATTGTCGGAACGGCCGCAGCTTCTCTACAATTATTTTAAACAACTATTCGCACAAGTGACGAATCCTCCAATTGATGCCATTCGGGAAGATATTGTGACATCGACCATGACGCTGCTTGGCAGAGAAGGAAATCTTCTGGAGCCTTCCGAACAAAGCTGTCGGAGAATTCGGCTTGAATCGCCTATTCTTTCTGAGAAAGACTTGGCAGCTATAATTGGCAATCGCTTTAAAGAATTTCGCGCGAAAACTCTGTCTATTTTATTTGATGCTTCTTCCCCGCAAGCTCTCGAACCAGCTTTAAACCGTCTATTCCAAGAAGCAGAAGAAGCAATTGGGGAAGGGTATTCGTTATTGATCTTATCCGATCATGGAGTGAACGAAGATTTTGCTGCCATCCCTGCCTTGCTCGCAGTCAGCGGTCTTCATCATCACTTAGTGAGAAAAGGGCTTAGAACAAAAGTAAGCCTTATTGTGGAAACGGCTGAAGCTAGAGACACTCATCACTTTGCCTGCTTAATCGGATATGGAGCGGATGCAGTTCATCCATACCTTGCCATTTCTTCTATTGAAGACATGGTGGAGGAAGGCATTATTAAAGAAATGGACGCCGAACAAGCCATCCGCAACTATTTGCAAGCAAGCATCGACGGGGTTGTAAAAATCATGTCGAAAATGGGTATCTCCACTGTTCAAAGCTATAGAGGAGCCCAGATTTTTGAAGCGGTTGGCATTGGCAAAGAAGTAGTGGACCGTTATTTTACTGGTACCGCTTCCCAATTAAGCGGGATTACGCTTGATGTGATTGCCGAAGAAACCCTTCTCCGCCACCGCCAAGCATTTCATAAAAGTGAATTTCATGATACCTCCCTTGACTCCGGCGGAGAATTTCAATGGCGAAGAACAGGCGAAGCCCATGCTTTTAATCCGAAAACCATTCATACTTTACAACAAGCAGCACGGCAAAATAGCTATGAACTATATAAGAAGTACTCAAAAATGATTTCAGAAGAACAAACATTTTTCCTTAGGGGCCTTCTAGATTTCAACTTTGGCAAAAGACCTGCTGTTCCTTTAGACGAAGTGGAGCCAGTTGAATCTATTCTCAAACGGTTCAAAAGCGGTGCTATGTCGTACGGTTCCATCAGCAAAGAAGCTCACGAAACTCTGGCGATTGCGATGAACCGCATTGGAGGTAAAAGCAACAGCGGCGAAGGCGGCGAAGACCCTTCTCGTTACAAACCAGATGAAAATGGGGATTTGCGTCGAAGCGCAATCAAGCAAGTTGCATCTGGCCGATTTGGCGTAACAAGTCATTATTTAGTGAACGCCGAAGAAATTCAAATCAAAATGGCACAAGGCGCTAAACCAGGTGAAGGAGGCCATTTGCCAGGTAAAAAAGTATACCCTTGGATTGGAGAAGTTCGTGGTTCCACACCTGGGGTCGGACTTATTTCTCCTCCTCCTCACCATGATATTTATTCCATCGAAGATTTAGCCCAATTGATTTACGATTTAAAAAACGCGAATCCAAAAGCGCGCATCAACGTGAAATTAGTTTCAAAAAGTGGTGTAGGAACAATCGCAGCCGGTGTAGCTAAAGGGCTTGCCGATGTCATTTTGATTAGCGGATATGAAGGCGGCACAGGTGCATCGCCGAAATCAAGCATTAAAAATGCCGGAATTCCTTGGGAAATCGGCCTTGCCGAAACACATCAAACCTTGCTGATGAACGGTCTCCGTGATCGCGTAACCCTTGAAACAGACGGCAAAATGATGACAGGACGAGATGTCGTCATCGCTGCTCTTTTAGGCGCTGAGGAATATGGTTTTGCTACTGCACCTCTTGTCGTGCTTGGCTGTATTATGATGAGAGTTTGCCATATGGATACTTGTCCTGTAGGAGTCGCGACCCAAAATCCAGAACTTCGGAAGCGATTTGCCGGTTCGCCTGATCATATCGTGAATTACATGCACTTTGTCGCCCAGGAAATCCGCGAAATTATGGCACAATTGGGATTCCGGACGATGGACGAAATGATTGGACAAAAACAATTCTTAAAAGTTCATGAACGGGCGAAACGTCATTGGAAAGCCAAATATCTAGATTTGTCACCGCTTCTGTATGTACCGGAAGAGGCCAAACATCAATCCCAGCACAAAACGCACGATCAAAATCATCAGCTTGAAAAAACGCTTGATCTTCAAAAGTTGGTTCCCGCTGCTCAACCTGCAATCGAATGGAAAAAACCTGTAAAAGGAAGTTTTCCAATTCGCAATATCAATCGGGCGACCGGAACCATTTTAGGATCTTTGATTACACAAAAATACGGAGCTGAAGGTCTTCCTGAAGATACGATCCAATTTACATTCAAAGGTTCGGCCGGACAAAGTTTCGGTGCTTTTGCTCCTAAAGGGTTGACATTAGCGGTAGACGGAGATGCCAACGATTACTTTGGAAAAGGGTTGTCGGGAGGAAAACTGATTGTTCGCCCTGATTCATCTTCCAGCCTAGTTCCAGAAGAACAGACTATCGCAGGAAATGTTTGCCTGTATGGAGCGACCGGCGGTGAAGCTTATATCAACGGAAAAGCCGGAGCCCGTTTTGCCGTTCGAAATTCCGGAGTCGATGTAGTGGTCGAAGGTGTAGGAGACCATGGCTGTGAATATATGACCGGCGGCAATGTCGTCATACTCGGCGATGTTGGGAAAAACTTTGCAGCCGGAATGTCTGGCGGCGTCGTGTATATCTATGAAAAAACGCCTGGATTGACGAAACGTCAATGCAGAGAATCATCTCTTCTGTTTGAATCGTTGTCAAAAGAAGATGAAGACTTAGTGAAATCTCTTATAAAAAAACACGTTGACTACACAAACAGCCCGTTGGCCAAACGAATTCTCGACAATTGGAGCAAAACATCCGGCCGCTTTATAAAAATAATTCCTAAAGAATATAAAGAAATGAAACAAAAAATCCAACATTTCCTTTTGGAAGGAAAGACGCAGTCTGAAGCTGAATACGCCGCTTTTCTTGAAAGTACTGTCGAAAAAAAGACCATATCTGACGATCAGCGAATGATAGAAGCCATCAATTAGTAGAGAAAGGGGTTAGAAGAATGGGAAAAGCAACAGGTTTTTTGGAATATAAAAGAAAAAAAGCACCGGAACGTGATCCAAAAGTTCGCATCAAGGACTGGAATGAGTATCAGCTCCCTTTCTCCGAGAAAGAACTAACGATTCAAGCTGCCCGCTGCATGGATTGTGGAACCCCCTTCTGTCATACGGGAATGGAATTAAGAGGGACGCCTTCCGGCTGCCCTCTTTATAACTTAATCCCCGAATGGAATGATTTGGTATATCAAAACCGTTGGCAGGAAGCATTAGAACGACTTTTGAAAACAAACAACTTCCCTGAATTTACCGGACGCGTTTGTCCTGCACCTTGCGAAGGATCATGTACTGTCGCCCTTTCCGATGATCCGGTGGCAATCAAATCTATTGAAAAAGCGATCATTGACAAAGGATTCCAGGAAGGATGGATTAAGCCAAACCCTCCCAAAGTGCGTACGGGGAAAAAAGTGGCCGTAGTCGGATCAGGTCCTGCCGGTCTTGCGGCTGCCGATCAGCTGAATAAAGCTGGTCATACGGTTACCGTATTTGAAAAAGACGATCGTGTCGGAGGACTATTGATGTATGGAATTCCTTCGATGAAGCTTGAAAAATCCACCGTAGAAAGACGAGTGAATTTATTGAAACAAGAAGGTATTACGTTTGTGACAAACACGGAAATCGGAAAAGATATCAGCGCCGAAGAACTAAAGGAATCGTTTGACGCAGTCCTTTTATGCGCCGGCTCTCAAAAACATCGTGACATCTTAATCGAAGGCCGTGAAGCAAAAGGCATTTATTTTGCCATGGATTATTTAACGAAAAGCTTGAAAGGATTGTTGGACGGAACAGAAATGATTTCTGCAAAAGGAAAAGATGTTATTGTCATCGGAGGGGGAGATACGGGAGCTGACTGTGTAGCAACGGCTTTGCGTCAAGGAGCAAAAAGCGTCGTCCAATTTGGAAAGCATGAAAAAATGCCTGATTCACGATTGGATCGCAATCCTTGGCCGGAATATCCAAATACCTTTAAATTAGACTATGCCTATGAGGAAGCTGCCGCTGTTTTCGGAGAGGACCCACGCGAATATTTAATTCAAACGAAAAAATTTGTGGCAGATGAAAATGGCCATTTGAAAGAATTGCATACGGTTCAAATGGAAAAAACCTATCATGAAGACGGAACCTATACAATGAAAGAGATTCCGGGAACGGAAAAAGTATGGCCGGCTCAACTAGTATTAATTGCCATTGGATTCACCGGAACTGAATCAAAACTCCTTGATGCCTTTCAAGTGGAAAAAACAAGCCGGAATACTGCGAAAGCGGCATATGGACAATATACAACGAATGTGGAAGGCGTGTTTGCAGCCGGTGATATGCGCCGTGGTCAAAGTTTGGTCGTATGGGCCATTCACGAAGGCCGTGAAGCAGCTCGAGAAATCGACCGTTATTTAATGGGAGAAACCTTTTTGCCATAACCCGAAATACACACAAAAAAGAGGCCAACCTTTAAGTTCGCCTCTTTTTTTGTGCTTTTTAATCTTGCAATAAACTATAAAGAACGGCTTTCTGAGCATGCAAACGATTTTCCGCTTCTTGAAAAACAATCGATGACGGCCCATCCATAATGTCCGCTGCTACTTCCTCTCCTCTGTGAGCCGGCAAGCAGTGCATAAATTTACAGTCCGGCTTAGCATATTGGAAAAGTCCTTGATTTACCTGATAAGGAATCAATCTTTTCTTTCGTTCTTCCTGTTCTTTTTCCTGTCCCATACTGACCCACACATCTGTATAAATAAAATCAGCATCTTTTACAGCTTCTTTCGGATTTTCCAAATAGGCTATACTGGCTCCTGTTTTTTCGGCCAACGCCTGAGCTTTTTTCATGACTTGCGGGTCAGGTTCAAATCCTTTTGGTGCCGCTACAACACATTCCATTCCTGTCAAAGCGGCCCCTATCATTAAAGAGTGGGCAACATTGTTTCCATCTCCTACATATACTAACTTGACCCCTTTCCACTCTCCTTTCCATTCGTAAATCGTCAACAAATCTGCAAGTGCTTGGCAAGGATGTGATAAATCCGTCAAACCGTTGATGACAGGAATGTCGGCTGCTTTCGCCAGCGCCTCGATTTTGTCATGTCCGAAAGTCCGGATCATAATCCCATCCAGATATCTCGACAATACTTTTCCTGTATCCTCGATTGTTTCTCCTCGTCCTATTTGAGTATGCTGCGAATCCAAAAACATTCCGTGCCCCCCGAGCTGGATCATGGCAGCTTCAAAAGAGACTCTCGTACGGGTCGAATTTTTTTCAAAAATCATCCCTAGAATTTTCCCTTTTAAACTTTCAGTATAAACGAGAGGATTTTTTTTCATATCAGCCGCTAATTCTATAAAATAAGAAATTTCATCAGGAGTAAAATCAGCCAGAGTCAGTAAATCCTTTCCTTTCAATTGTTCGGGTTTCACCGTATGAACGATGGACACTTACAAACACTTCCTTTCCATTGCGTTGTCCTTTTTTGCAACTTTCCTTCGAACAATCTACGTCAATATTAAAAACATTCATAAAACTAAAGCCTTATAATTAATATTTATACACAATAAAGAATGAAAATACAACCTTAAATATTATCTATTGCAAAAAATTTTTTTAGATTATACAATCAAAATGCATTGCTGCCAAGTTTGATGTTAAGATTAAAAAGGAATGCTATAATGGAGATCATTTAACTAGCAACTCAATTGACCACGAGGTGAAAGATTCATGAAAAAGAAAATTCCAATGCGTGATACTCTAACAGTTAAAACAAGTTTTGTCCTTCCTCCGGATACAAACCAACATGGCACTCTATTCGGCGGAAAGTTAATGGCATACATAGACGATATTGCCTCTATCACTGCAACGAAATTTGCAAGAAGACCAGTTGTGACTGCATCAACAGACTCCGTAGATTTTCTTAAACCGATTAATAGCGGCGATTCCGTGACATTAGAAGCTCGGATCACTTATACTGGCCGGACAAGCATGGAAGTATTTGTGAAAGTAACATCTGAAAATTTATTAACGGGCGAAAAAGCAGTTGCAGCTCTCTCTTTCTTAACCTTTGTTGCCCTTGATGAAAATGGAAAACCGACAGAAGTGCCTGAAGTGGTTCCTGAATCTGAAGAAGAAAGGTGGCTAAATGAAACAGCTCTCAATCGGGCAGAACATCGGAAAGCACGGAAACTTCATAGCCAAGAACTTGCTCAATTTTTCTCCAAAATGAAATAAGTAATTTTTCAAAGGCCGGAATTCTATAATCCCTCAATCTTGATACTATCCTTATTCTCCACCCACATTTCAACGAGGAAATCCGGCCCTTTCCTTTTTTCGACTGCTCCAAACTCTGAAGCAAATGTACTACTATCCTCTTAAGTTTGAACAAAGTCATTGTACTTATAGAATGATCCGTTTAAAAATTGGATTCCAAGATTATGAACGGTCCACTATTCCAGTAAACACTTCCAGAAGAAAAGATTCATTGCGAAAGAGAGCAGCGGCATTTTTTACATAAAGTTACAAAGATTAAGTTTTATAAACAAAAGAAAACAAAGTTCGTCCCACCTCCATGTCGCAAATGCTGATATATCGTCCATTCGGCCATTTTTACAAATCTTCTATATTTGTAACAACCAATTTTGACAATAATGCCCATATACTTTTCAATAAAAAAACTTGTATACTTTTATAGGATAAAGACGATATGAATCTTCTTTACATGCGTCAATTTTGTTTGGCTTATTCGAAATGGAGGTATAAATGGTGCTTTCTCAAGATATTGGGATTGACTTAGGCACAGCCAATACCCTTGTATATAGTAAAAGCAAAGGCATTATTATAAATGAGCCCTCAGTTGTTGCGATTGATATCCATACGAAACAACTATTGACAATAGGTTCAGAAGCAAAAAAAATGATCGGAAAAACGCCCGCCAACATTTCTGTTATTCGACCGTTAAAAAATGGGGTCATAGCTGATTTTGAAATTACAACGGAAATGCTAAAAAGCATCATGAAAAAAGTGAACAAAGCGCTTGGAATCACCTTGCGAAAGCCGAATGTAGTGATTTGCGCCCCATCTGGAGCGACAACAGTCGAAAAAAGAGCCATTGAAGACTCCATTCGAAGCTGCGGAGCGAAAACTGTCCATTTGATTGAAGAACCGATTGCTGCTGCCATCGGAGCGGATTTGACGGTAGATGAACCGATCGCTAATATGATTGTCGACATCGGTGGAGGCACTACCGAAGCAGCCATTATTTCCTATGGCGGTGTTGTGTGCAGCAATTCGATTCGAACGGGCGGGGACAAAATGGACGAAGATATCATTCAATATGTGCGGAAGGAGTATAACCTGCTAATCGGCGAACCGACCGCAGAAATGCTGAAAAAAGAAATTGGATACGCACCCATTGATCATGATGTCCAAGAAATGGAGATCCGCGGACGAGATTTGGTGACGGGACTACCAAAAACAATGACCATTACTTCCGTAGAAATTCAGAAAGCGATAAAAGAAACTGTTTTACAAATATTAGAAACGGTTCGTGCTACGCTGGAGAATTCACCGCCGGAGCTCAGCGGTGATATTGTTGATAGAGGGATTATTTTAACGGGTGGCGCTTCCCTGCTGAATGGTTTAAAAGAATGGTTGGCAAGCGAGATGCTTGTTCCTGTTAACCTCGCACCAAGTCCGCTCGAATCAGTCGCCATCGGCACGGGTCGATCTTTACAGGTCATCTCTCAGTTAAAAAAAGTAAAAAAATAAGCTGGTTTAAAGAAGTCTGACTCTCCGATTTTCTAAGAAAAGCAGGACACCATCCCTCCTGCTTTTTCGGAGGCAGACTTTTTGTTTTCGATCTGCTTTTGCATTCTCATATATGGAAAGCAAAAATAATTGATCTTTTATCAGAGTATTTTAGAGTGCAAAACAATAAAAAGAATCGATGGAAACAGATTAGCAGACCTCATATTACGGTATAAGTGTGATAGAGAAAGAGGTATTTGAAACAAAAAATTAGATTTTTGCATTGGACTAAGTGGAATTTTATTGTGATGATCGGTGGATCGCGAAATTTGCGAGACTCCTGCGGGAAAAGCGAGAAAGGAGCCCCGCAGTGAGGGACGAGCGAGGAGGCTCTGAGACGCCTTCGGAAAGCGAGTGAATTTCGCGATCATCAACAATGCCTGATACAGCAGTTCATAAATTCCTGTTCCTTGGAATATGTTGGATAATTAGCAACTCGTTTATCTGCCAAAAATTCTCTTGACCGCTGCCTAAAGAAAAGCTATTATTAATTTAATAAACCTGAAAATACGAAAAAAATTCATAAATTCCTTATCAAGAGAGGTGGAGGGACTGGCCCGATGAATCCTCAGCAACCAGCCGAATTGGCCAGGTGCTAAATCCAGCAAACTTTCGAGTTTGGAAGATAAGAAGGATCATTTTGGACATCATCCATCAAAAGCCTTCTTATGGAAGGCTTTTTTCATTTTATCCGAGAGGAAAGGAGGAACACGGATGAGTTTTTTAGAACGATTGAAAACAGAGATTTTAACAGCTGATGGTGCAATGGGTACGCTCCTCTATTCATATGGAATTGATTATTGTTATGAAGAGTTGAATATGACCAAGCCAGAAGTCATTTCAAAAATACATGAAGAGTATATTCTTGCTGGCGCCGATGTCATCCAAACCAATACTTACAGTGCCAACGCTGTGAAATTGCGTCGTTACGGTTTGGAAAAAAATATCAAACAAATAAATAAAGCGGCTGTCCAACTTGCCAAAAAAGCAGCGGCTGATCATGGAACGTTTGTTTTCGGTACAATTGGGGGCATCCGCGGCTTCCGTAAAGAAACATTTTCATTGACCGATATAAAAGAGGCCTTCCTAGAACAGGCAGAAAGTTTATTGAACGAAGATCCAGATGGACTGCTTCTCGAAACTTACTATGACTTTGAAGAACTGACAACCGTCTTGAAAATAGCTCGAAAATTAACAAATATTCCAATTATCGCCCAAGTATCTATGCATGATCCTGGAGTCCTTCAAAACGGACTGTCCCTTAATGAAGCTCTCCACCGTTTGGAAGATCTTGGAGCAGATCTAGTGGGTGTGAACTGTCGGCTTGGACCTTACCATATGATACAGGCCCTTGAAAAAGCTACATTGCCCAAAAAAGCGTATCTTTCCGCTTATCCTAACGCCAGCCTGCTGGATGTGAAAGACGGCCGAGTGATCTATGAATCGGAAGCCGAGTATTTCGGAAGAGCGGCGGTAAAATTGCGCAATCAAGGAGTCCGTCTTATCGGGGGATGCTGCGGCACAACGCCGAAACATATTGAAGCCGTCAAAAAAGCATTATCAGGTCTTTCTCCCATTCATCAAAAATCGGTGAAACCCGAAAAACCGATCATTGTAAAAGAACCACCGGCACCGCTCGATCCTCCTCTTCACGAACTAGCGAAGAAAAAACGGACGATAATCGTAGAATTGGATACTCCGAAACATTTGGATACTGTTCAATATTTTAAAGGGACTCAAGTACTTAAAGAAGTCGGAATCGACGCGATTACAATGGCCGATAATTCGTTGGCTTCACCGCGGATCAGCAACATGGCAATGGCGGCTTTAGTAAAGGCCAACCAGCATATTCGCCCGCTCGTACATATAACCTGCCGCGATCGCAATTTAATAGGACTGCAATCGCATTTGATGGGCCTCCATACCCTCGGTATTCATGATATTCTTGTCATTACAGGCGATCCGACAAAAGTGGGAGACTTTCCTGGTGCCACAAGCGTCTATGACGTTTCCAGTTTAGAGCTGATTTCATTAACCAAGCAATTGAACAACGGGATTTCTTTTTCCGGAAAACCATTGAAACAAAAAACTTCTTTTTCCGTTTCCGCTGCTTTTAATCCAAATGTCCGCGTGCTGGAAAAAGCAGTCAAACGGATGGAAAGAAAAATAGAATGCGGCGCCGATTCGTTTATCACACAGCCGGTTTTTAAAAAGGAAAAAATAAAAGAAATTTACGAAGCAACGAAACATTTAAATGTCCCTATTTTTATCGGAATTATGCCATTAACAAGCCTCAAAAACGCCGAATTTTTGCACAATGAAGTACCGGGCATAAAATTATCCGAGGAAATAATAGAGAGAATGAGAGCCTTTGATGGAGATAAAGACAAATCCCAGCAAATGGGGATTGAGATCGCTAAAGAGTTAATCGATACTGCTCTTCGGTATTTTAACGGAATTTATCTCATCACTCCTTTCCTCCGCTATGAAATGACTGCCAATTTGGCAGCCTATATTCGGGAACAAGATGCAAAAAAGGGAGAGACAGTCCATGCCGAAATTACAACATCCAATTGAGCAAGAACTAGAAAAACGAATTCTCATCATCGATGGGGCTATGGGAACAATGCTACAGCAAGCCGGTCTTACACCGAACGATTTCGGAGGCGAGCAGTATGATGGCTGTAATGAATATTTAAACATAACAGCCCCTCATGTAGTCGAATGGATTCACCGCTCTTATCTGGAAGCCGGTGCCGATATTATCGAAACGAACTCATTTGGCGGGACACCACTTGTTCTGAATGAATACAATCTTGGCGATCAAGCTTATGAAATCAACCGCCGAGCAGCCGAAATCGCCAAAAAAGCAGCTGCTGAATTTTCAACACTGGAAAATCCGCGTTTTGTCGCTGGTGCTATGGGGCCTACGACCAAAACATTATCTGTAACGGGCGGCATCGATTTTGAATCGCTCAGCAAGCATTTTGAAATCCAAGCAAGAGGTCTGATTGACGGCGGCTGCGACCTTCTCCTTCTTGAAACCAGCCAAGATATGCTCAACGTGAAAGCCGGTTTTCTAGGCATACAAAGAGCTTTTCAAGCAACAGGGAAAACCCTCCCTTTGATGATCTCAGGCACGATTGAACCAATGGGGACTACATTGGCTGGCCAAAACATCGAAGCTTTTTATCTTTCTTTAGAGCATATGAGCCCTTTGTCTGTTGGATTGAACTGTGCAACAGGGCCAGAATTTATGACAGACCATATCCGTTCGCTTGCTGGACTGGCTCAATCATTTGTTAGCTGTTATCCGAATGCAGGACTCCCGGATGAAGAAGGAAAATATCACGAAACTCCAGAATCATTATCCAAAAAAATAGCCGGATTTGCTGAAAAAGGCTGGCTAAATCTAGTAGGGGGCTGCTGCGGAACGACACCAGAGCATATTCGGGCGATCAGCGAAGCCGTCAAACCGTACCCGCCCCGAAAACGGCCGAATCAGCCCCACGGCCATGCTGTATCAGGCATCGAACCGCTTATATATGATGATTCAATGAGACCCCTTTTTATGGGTGAAAGAACGAATGTCATCGGTTCGAGAAAGTTCAAGCGGCTGATTATCGAAGGAAAATATGAAGAAGCGTCCGAAATTGCCCGCGCCCAAGTCAAAGGCGGCGCCCATGTAATCGATATTTGTCTTGCCAATCCGGATCGAGACGAATTAAGCGATATGGAAAATTTTATAAAAGAAGTAGTTAAAAAAGTAAAAGTTCCGCTTGTCATTGATTCCACCGATGAAAAGGTCATCGAAAAAGCCCTTACCTATTCACAAGGCAAAGCGATCATCAACTCGATCAATTTGGAAGACGGCGAAGAACGATTTGAAAAAGTCGTTCCTCTGATCAAAAAATACGGTGCAGCGGTGGTGGTCGGCACCATTGACGAAAAAGGAATGGCCGTGACAAGAGAACGAAAATTAGAAATTGCGGAACGATCTTATGATTTATTAGTTCATAAATGGGGACTTCAACCGGAAGATCTCATTTTTGACCCGTTAGTTTTTCCGGTGGGAACCGGGGATGAACAATATATAGGATCAGCCCAGGAAACGATCGAAGGAATCAGGCTAATCAAGGAAAAACTGCCGCGCTGCTTGACCGTTCTTGGCATCAGCAACGTCTCTTTCGGCCTCCCTCCCGTCGGACGCGAAGTGTTAAATGCCGTCTTTCTCTATCATTGCACCCAAGCTGGGTTAGATTATGCCATTGTCAATACCGAAAAGCTGGAACGTTATGCGTCTATTCCGGAAGAAGAACGGCATTTAGCCGAAAAGCTGCTGTTTGAAACAAACGATGACACATTGGCGGCTTTTACCGCTTTTTACCGTGACAAAAAAAAGGAACAAAAAGTCCAAGATCTTCCGAAAACAGTTGAAGAACGCCTCCGCTATTATGTAGTGGAAGGAACAAAGGAAGGTCTTATTCCTGATTTGCAAAAGGCGCTTGAAATCTTTGAAACACCTCTAGACATCATCAACGGTCCATTGATGGACGGAATGGCGGAAGTGGGACGTCTTTTTAATGACAACCAGCTGATTGTTGCCGAGGTTTTGCAAAGCGCCGAAGTCATGAAAGCAGCCGTCGCCTTTTTGGAACCGTTCATGGAGAAAAAAGAAGAGGAAAACGGAAAAGGAAAAGTCTTGCTGGCCACCGTGAAAGGCGATGTTCATGACATCGGTAAAAATTTAGTCGACATCATCTTAAGCAACAACGGCTTCAAAGTCATCGACTTAGGTATTAAAGTAGCCCCTTCCGAACTCATTCAAGCTGTTCAAAAAGAACAACCTGATATTGTAGGCCTTTCCGGATTGCTCGTAAAGTCTGCCCAACAAATGGTGATGACCGTTCAGGATATGAAGCAAGCCGGAATCAACGTACCAGTGCTAGTCGGCGGTGCAGCACTTTCCAGACGTTTTACCGAAACGAAAATATCGCCTGAATACGAAGGACCCGTCTTATACGCAAAAGATGCCATGGAAGGTCTTTCCCTTGCCAACCGCTTGCAAAATGAAGAAGAAAAGCAAGATCTTTTACTGGAGCTTGAAGCCCAGCAAGTCAAAAGAGCAGAAACGGAACGGAAAAAAACATCCATTCAATCAGCCGCTGTTGCGGTCATGGAAAAGACAAGTAAAACGGTGCGTCAAGATGTACCGGTCTTTGTGCCAAGAGACACGAAAAAACATCTTTTCGTTGATTATCCCATTGCGTATTTAAAGCCTTACATTAACTTACAAACGCTGATCGGCCACCATCTAGGGCTGAAAGGAAAAGTGGATAAAATGCTCGCGGAAGGCAATGAAAAAGCAACAGCGTTAATGGAAATGATCGATGAATTTCTTTTCTCTGGTATGTTAAAACCAAAGGGAATGTATCAGTTTTTCCCAGCCCAATCGGATGGAAATGATGTGATCCTTTATGATCCCGCTGATCAACAGACGGTGATAGAACGTTTTTCCTTCCCTCGTCAAAAGAAAGAACCGTTTCTTTGTCTTGCCGATTATTTAAAACCAAAAGAAAGCGGATTGATCGATTATGTCGGTCTGTTCGTCGTCAGCGCTGGTTTTGGAGTTCGTGATAAAGCGAATGAATGGAAAGCAAAAGGAAAATTTTTAGCAAGCCACGCCCTTCAGGCCACAGCGTTGGAACTGGCAGAAGCGTTTGCCGAACGCCTTCATCAAGAAATGCGCGATTTCTGGGGATTTCCGGATTCAACTGATTTTACGATGAAAGACAGATTTGCAGCCAAATACCAAGGACAACGTTATTCCTTTGGCTACCCGGCCTGCCCGAATTTAGAAGATCAAGAGAAATTATTCCGCCTTCTTCAGCCAGAAGAAATAGGCATACGTTTAACCGATGGATATATGATGGAGCCTGAAGCTTCCGTGTCTGCCATTGTTTTTGCCCATCCAGATGCTCGCTACTTCAATGTAGAATCATGAATATTTCCCGCTTCATATCTCCATATTAAAAAGAAAAGGAGTTGGGAAGAAATGGCGAAAGATAAACACAGGGACAATCCCCTTATCCCAAAACAGCCGGAATATGGCATTCATTCCGATATCAATGAATATGATCCAGGGGACTCAGTCCATGAACATTCCGATCTGGAAGCAGCAAACGAACTCATTGGCAGAGGAGAAATCGGCCAGCAAAATGAAAATTAGTAAAAGAAAACAGCCTCCGGACCTTTCCGAAGCTGTTTTCTTATATGGACATGGCCGAATGTTCGCCTTCCCTTTTCATAGGCCCAAAAATTCTTTTCGAATGGTTTGCACATCGTCATTTACATTTGAAAACCTTATTTGTCTAGCCATGTTGACATCGATGATCATTTATCCGTAATCTACCGTTTGAAAACAACGGTATTAACTTGAATACGCTACAGAATTCCCCACCCAAACGAATGAAAGAAAAAATCGTTCACTCTCCGAAATGGGCTTTGAATAAGCTCTTCTGTTTATGGGCACCATATCCCCTTTTCCCCTCTTCCATCGGGACCATTAACCTATTCAACAACCCATTTTATTCCCGATGCTTCACGAAAACTATTCATTCTTTGTTATTTCCGCTAAAATAAAAGAGTATCATAAAAATAACCGGGAGGGGTTAATATTGTCTTTACTGGATGATATTCTATCGTTTAACCAGAAGTTTGTAGAAAATAAAGAATATAAAAAATATGAAACGTCCAAATTTCCAGATAAACGGTGCGTCATTTTAACTTGCATGGATACACGATTAGTTGAACTTCTTCCGAAAGCGCTGAACATAAAAAATGGCGATGTCAAAATGGTGCGCAGTGCCGGCGCTCTTGTCGACGAACCTTTTGGAATGGTCATGAAAAGCTTGCTAGTGGCTGTTTACGAACTGCAGGCGGATGAAGTATTGGTGATCGGCCATTACGATTGTGGAATGGGTGCATTAAAAAGCAAAACCATCTTAGCGGATATGAAAGAACGCGGCATTAAAGAAGAAACGTTCTCGATATTAAAACACGCTGGAATCGATCTTGATCACTGGTTGAACGGTTTTGAAAGCGTAGAAAAAAGCGTATCGGAAAGCGTACATATGATTAAACAGCACCCTTTGTTCGTAAATGACATTCCCGTTCACGGACTAGCTATCGATCCTTCTACAGGAAAACTAGATTTGATTATTAACGGCTACGAAAATGTTTGAACAGAAGCAGCTCTTTTAATCAAATAACCATTTGCCTCAGCATTTTTCAAAATAAATGGTTGGCAGTCGGGGATCTTTCTCCGGCTGTTTAGGATTCAATCCGCTTTCTTATAGATCAATCATTTTGATCCATTTGTTCACCAAAATATGTTATCCTAAAGAGTAAGAAGCGATAAATTACCTCCATGCTTGAAGATATTGTGTTTATGGAAATCCAAGGAAGCTATATAAATTGAAGGAGAGCGATCCTCATGGGTTTAAAAGACCGCTGGAAAATCATTGTGTTGTACGATGGATGGTGCGGACTCTGCACTGGTGTTGCCAATAAATGGTCCAAACTTGATTGGTTCTCGTTAATCGAATTTCGGTCCTTTCGCGATCATTATCAAAAGGAACATATTGTGCTTGATAAACTGGCGACAGAAATGCATGCTCGGCTGAAAAACGATTTTCAATATGTAAAAGGGTTTGACGCATTTTGGTTAATGGCTAAAAGAACGCCATCTCTATGGCTATTTCTTCCATTTTTCTATATTCTAAAGGCTACCGGATTAGGCGAATGGGCATACAAAAAGATCGCCAAAAAAAGAAAAATTGTTCCAGATTCGCTTTGCCATGGCGACGCTTGCGTAAGACCTTCTAAAAGAGACGCTTAAATCAACCTACCCTATCTCTTCATGCCGGCAGTATTTCGAATCGGCGTTTTATTGCCCTAAACCATTAGAAATGTTTAATAGGACTTTTTCCTAAAAGAACCTTCCGCTATAGGTTGACGTTTCTCCTAAATATTTATCATTTCTTTTTCAAATGCTTTTCTTATTACCCCAGCCGGATCCAAAATGAGTGCTTTGAAAACATTCTTTTTATTTTTTAGCAACTTATCGCAAATAATTTTCAATCCCAAACCGACAGGAAATTCATGTAAAATAACGTTAGATATCCCCTCATTATTTTTCGAAAGGAGAGACGTGGTATGGCGTTTATGTGGTTTACGGTCATTGGCTTTATTGTGATTTTCATCGGCTTTTTCGGCAGCTTTCTGTTCCATGAACTCCGCCAAGTGCTCAATTCCAGTGACGCTTCACGCATAGATAAAATTCCTGAATCATCAAGAAACATAAAAAGTATGTGAAGAAACTATACGGGAAGCCGATTTCATTTTTATTAATACCAAACTCGGCTTTCCTTGCTCTTGTTTTCCAGAACCAATCCATTTCATTCAGTCATTCCTTTCAACTTCTCATCTGAAAACCACAAAATCAGAAATTGATTGAATCCTATTCTGTCAACAGGATCCACCCATCTATGCAAAAGGTCAACCGTTTAGGAAAAATGATGAAAACATTCCTTGCACGGAAGACAGAAAACGAGGCAGATCAAACTTGTTTTCAATCGATTTTTTGCCCAACAAACAGCTAGGCTCTTCTGTTGCCCCAGTTCATTTCGGAAAGAGAACTTTGCTTTTTTGAAAAAGAAATGTGCAGCTTTTTATATATGGTGGTTAAGTGAAGAAAAGCAAGCAATACTGCTTCCATATTCATGCCGATAATGACTCCGGCCATCTGCAAGTGGCTGTTTGATCCAAGCCAAAAAATAAATAAATTGGAAATGAGCGTCGACCATACCGAATGATAAAAGGCGTCTTTCACTAAATTCATGCCAATTAAAAAAGCTTGCATAGGGAGCGCCAAATAAAAAAATAAAAAATAAGGGATCATCAACTGCAAGTAGTAATAAGCCAGCAAAGAAGTGCCAAATAGTTTCGTTAACGCTCCACCGTAAAAATACAAAACAAACGACACAGCCAATCCGTAC
>JADBKC010000159.1 GCA_014896555.1 Caryophanales bacterium
TATTTCATTAAATACACAAGAAAAAAGGACAACAAAAAATGCTTTACGTCCTACTCTGTATCTAGCAGTTGCTGGTAGAACATGATTGATTTTTATTTTTGGTTATGTTATTTACTACAGATATGTTTATCAATCAATGGACTGCTTATTTACCGGTTCCATTATTGTGATACAACGAGCCCTTCCATCATTGTACTTTTAGGTTCTTTCCTATAAAGTTCACAAGCATACTGACTGAAAAGACTATCAATATAGGTATGCCGCTTCAACAGGTGATACATTAAAGGAAACGAAATAACAAATTCACTTTATTATGATTATTTTTTATGCCTATTGTCGCTATTTGCGGAAAAGTCCATTTAAAAAACAGTATGCGCCTTTCTCAATGGTATATTTGGATAAATGATAAGAATTTTATATAAGACATTGAATGAAAAAGTCATTAAGTATATAATCATTTTCAGATGAATAGGCGATGGAGTTCGCCATATAACCGTCCATGCGACTAATGACTCCTACCAGTTATGCACATTTACTGGTAGGAGTCTATTTTTTATGACAACAATAAAGTTGAGGAGGCTGATAGGATGAACTTATTGGCAATTGGATTAGGAGGATTCGTTGGTGCGATACTCCGTTATTCAGTAGGAAAATGGATTCCTGCGACCAACGGGTTTCCGGTCGGCACTTTGCTGATTAATCTTGCAGGATGCTTATTCCTTGCTTGGTTTTTCACCATAACGGCAAAACGATGGATGATAAACCCACAATTAAAGCTGGCCATAGGAACTGGTTTCACGGGGGCATTCACGACATTTTCCACTTTCTCCGTTGAAACACTCACTCTTATAGAACATCAACAATTTTTAATCGCTCTTATTTACCTGCTTTTGAGTGTTGGCGGCGGCATTGGATTCGCGATCATTGGGGCTAAATTGGCTACCTTCAATATTCAGCAATCGAAAGGGGGAGCAGAATAATGATTTGGGTAGGTATCGGAGGAATATTTGGAGCTATTTCGCGGTATCTTCTAGGGAAATGGATTACCGGCAAAACATCTTCTGTCTTTCCATTTGGCACTTGGTTCATCAACCTATCGGGTTCATTCATGCTTGGCATTCTTGCAGTTCTACATTCAAATAAAATCATACCTGAATGGTCATGGCTTTTAATTGGCACTGGTTTTATTGGAGCCTACACAACCTTTTCAACGTTCGGATATGAAACGATCCAAATGTTGCAGAAAAAAGATACGAGGAACGCAATCATTTATGTTTCGACGTCAGTGCTATTAGGAGTTCTTTTCGCTTGGATCGGAGAATTAATGGCAGCTGCACTTGCCTAGCGTTGGAGTATCAATAAAATACATCACGAATGTTTCGCTATTGGGTTTGACGAAAAATTGGTACTTGATAAAGCTTGGCAAAATGCCAAGCTTTATTGTTTTAAACTCGTAATTTCTCATAGGATTTAGCAATACCGATGTCATGTTCGATGTTAAACATCAAAACTGAATCGAGTGGTCTTACCTATTTAGGATATACAGCAATCATTTTAACAACGGTCTACACTGTAATCATTACAATACTAGGGCTAAATTCAATGCAAAAGGTTAAATATATTTATAAATCAACTAAAATGAGAATAGAGGATAACGAAATCCTTCCAACTTTTCTAAGGTTTAGTTTAAGTTGAACGGACTTACCAAAAACAGGACGAAAGAGATATAGTGATCTAACTAGAAATTAGCCGCTATCGAAAAAAGGATTTTACCATAGTTTTATGATTATGATGGTCGCTTCGGGCAGCCCTATTTCATGAATACGTTTCTGCTCAACCACTTTGAGAGAATTTTATCAGCAAATTCTAAATTTGGTTTTATATAAGAAAGAAGGAAATTAATGAAAAAACCAATGCTCGTGATGACTTTTCAAAATAGTAGTCTGTAGTACACCTAAGTATTATGTGCCCGTTAACTAGAAGAACGAAACCTCGTTATTTGAAGGTCATCCCTTTTAGGGAAAACTGATATGCGTAAAACCATCTCGTCTGTTCCCCTAAAACCTAATGATTTAAATAGCTTTCTTGCGTTATTGCTTGCTAGCAATCGAATGGTTTTTATTTCCTTTTCTGTTAACTAATTTATTGCTGAATTGGTCAATAACCTTGCATACCTCATTTTAATCATTATTCATAGTAGAAAAAATAGGATGGGCAGTGTTATATTTCCAGTGTGCAGTGGGCGTAAAAGTAGGCATATTCGAACTGCGTATAGGTGGTAGATATCGTTTTATGAAATCTATCATGACAGCGATACTTCTTAAAGTGCGTAAATGTTTCTATGGTAACTTTTTCAAGAAAATCGTTACTTTTTTCTGTAAAATGGATTATTGTATTCTTTACGGCAGTACCAATTCATCAATCTTTAGATTTCTTCCAATTTAACGTTTACCATTATTCAAGAAACGGTTCCGATGTTCGGCTTTGTTTCTACTAGCTTCAATATCGTATTTTCTAAAGAATAGCCA
This sequence comes from Caryophanales bacterium, assembly GCA_014896555.1. GTDB lineage: Bacteria > Bacillota > Bacilli > Bacillales > DSM-4216 > Bacillus_O. The sequence continues at coordinate 2,529 of JADBKC010000159.1, forward strand.
TACGTGAATATTTCTTACAATTGCCCTTGAATCTTCATCACCAAAGTCTTTTTCTAATCCAACCTGTTTGATCTTTGAACAGCTAGTCTTTCCTTTCTAAAGACCGTAAATTTCGCCGAGACAATAAACCGTTTTTTACATTGTGTTTAATTTCTTTCCAACCACAGCGAAAGGTCTCTCCTATTTGTCCATTGTGGGTCCGCCACTGTCGAGTATGTGCATATCAATCTTATACGATAGGGTTTACGAAGATTGATGAATACTCCTCGGAATGGCTGCAATCATTCGCCATCTACTTTTCAACAAAGGGCAAGACTTAGTAATTATCTTTACAAACGCATGTAAAAGCATTGAGTGAAAATGTTCAAGCATTGATAAATATTCTGCTTTTATTTAGGAATAATAAATGAAAAGAGACTGAACGCGGGAGACTGATGTTTATGGACAAAATCATTTTGTGGATATTGTTTATCATTGGAATTGCTTTATTGCTTTTTAGCTTTAGAAAAAAAGCATTAATCAAAGACTCGATTTTAGTTTTCTTATTAAAAGCTTATTTTTCCACATTTATTGGCATTTTTGTTGCAGAAGAAAAAATGATTGTATACCCTGTAAGGTTTTTAAGTAAATATTTCAATACTAGCATTATTTTTGAATCCTTACTATATCCAATTATGTGTGTGTACTTTTTTCAAACAACTTACCATTCCAAATTTCTAGGCATTATTTTACAATGTGCATTGTATACTTCTGCTTTAACAATCATTGAGGTTCTTTGTGAAAAATATACCGATTTGATTAAGTACCATACATGGACATGGATGTATTCATTTATAACCATTTTCCTTCTATCGCTTTTTGTTCGTCTTATTATGCTATACTTGAACAAAATCGATAAACAAAAAGTATAGCGTGCATATAGCGCGCTATAAATTCTTGCATACTTCTTTTTCAAGAAAAATTTTGTTCAATTGTTGGTTGGTATTTAGTATTTTCATTGTGTCGTCGTATACATTACTTTATGAGGTTAAAAGGTTTTAAAAAAATTTTAACTTCATTTGATCATTCAACTTAACGCCAAATTAAGACCTAATTACTTCTTTCTTGGAATCGTTAACGTCTTCCAATCTGTAGATTTTATTTGTTTTGCAATATAGACGATCTGCCCGACATGATAAGAGTAATGATACATTTGCCGCTCGATGGCTTGGATGACAGTATGAGGTTCATTTCGGATCGTGGTGGTTTTTAAAAGATCTTTTTCATCGATCTCATATAAAGTTTTTAAAAAAATTTGCCACCCTTTTTCCCAGCGATCAAGAAGTTCTTCCCTGCTTTCGAGATCATTGATAAATTCATCATCGCGGTTTCTGTTCGGTTTTTCGCCGTCTGAAGCAAAAAAGTCAGTCCAACGCGAAATCATGTTGCCGCTCATATGTTTGACAATGATCCCGATGCTGTTTGATTCTTCGTTGAAACAATAAAAAAGCTCTTTCTCAGACAATTGTTCCATTGCTCTTTCTGCTGTTTTTTTCATATCCAAAAAACGTTCTCGAACAACTTTTAAGTACTCTTGACCAATCGTCACATTTACACCTCCAGAATAAATCATCTATATTTGTTTTTATTCCACAAAAAGGACCTGGATTCCTGTTTATACAAAATAAGGATGAGTCTCTTTCATAGACTCTATTTTTCAATTCAATAACGGATTTAAAGCCGAAAAGATCACAATATTCAAAATATCGAATTGACGATTATGTATTAACACACTATAATCTAAGTAAAATGATAAGATTTATATAATTTATTTGAGGAAAGGGTGTTAGTACATGAGTGATATTTTGAATGAAGTATTGGCCGCTAACGAAGAATACTCTGCCCATTTCGGCGATAAAGCCCATTTGCCGATGCCGCCAAAGCGTCGTTTTGCCATTCTGACTTGCATGGACGCCCGCCTTGATCCGGCAAAGTTTGCAGGACTTGCGGAAGGTGATGCTCATGTGATCAGAAATGCCGGAGGTCGTGCAAGTGACGATGCCATTCGTTCCCTCATTATCTCGTATAAGCTGTTAGGGACAAAAGAATGGTTCGTGATTCATCATACCGATTGTGGGATGGAGACGTTTACCAATGACGTGATCCGCCAATTGCTCTCCAACAGCCTGGAAACAGCTGAATTTGACGGACAAAATTGGAAAGATGTAGGAAGAGGACCCGGCTCTAAAGAGGGAGAATACATGGAATTTTTGCCGATCCACAATCTAAAACAGAGTGTCATCGACGATGTTGAACGCATTCGTTCTCACCCTCTCGTGCCAAATTACATTCCGATCTACGGATTTATTTATGACGTGAAAAGCGGCCGTCTCGTGGAAGTACCAGAAGCGACTCGTATTGGACAAGCTACGGTCTGATCATCCTTGCTTTTGCCTGTTTTCATGAAACTAAACTGTTCTTTTGTTTATTTTCAGAAAATGAATACGTTTCGCACAGAAAAATAGCTGCATTGGGATCAGCTATTTTTCTGTAATTACCTATTCTTTCTCTAATCATTACTTTTTTGTACTAGCTATTGTTTTCATTAAAGATTATCCTAACCTTTACTGTTGATGGCAATTAAGAAATGTAGTGTTTGGCAATTAAGAGTATGCAATATTTATTG
>JADBKC010000160.1 GCA_014896555.1 Caryophanales bacterium
GCGTTGTTTTGTATTTTGGCCACAAATAATGTTGGAACGTCTTCTTGAAACCGCTGGCTGATTTCTTTAGCAAGGGGAACCTCGATATATTTTCGAATGGTACGCTTTAAGAATCTTGCTCCATATCGTTTATCGAATCCTTTTTCTAATATATATTTTTGTGCGGATGGATCGAGTTGGAGTTGGCAGTTGTATTTTTTTATTCTCGAGTTAATGGCCTGAATGTTCATATCAAGAATGTGTTTGAGTGTTTCTTGCTTTAGCCATTCAAAAACAAAGACATCGTCAAGTCTATTGATAAACTCAGGGCTAAAGCGTTTTTCTAATTGTGATAACACAATAGTACGAAGGAAGATTTGCTCTGTTTTCCGCCAATGGGAAGGCCGCAGAAACCATAAAAACTTACGGACTTTGTATTTTAGTCCTCCATTGGCGTAGTTCATGATTTCTTTTGCTCCTATGTTGCTTGTCATAAAAATCATAGAGTTTCGAAAGTTAATCATCTTATCCCCGGATGTCATGACTAAGAAACCGTTATCCAATACATTAAGGAGCGAATAAATAACTTGATCATTTGCTTTTTCTAGTTCATCGAATAGAACGATTCCAGGCTTGCTATATGACCCTTCAATTTTTTCTTTTTGAAAGAGGGAATTTCCTTCCTTGCTCCCTACATAGCCCGGGGGTGCCCCGATTAATGCAGCTGTGTAGTGCTCTTGAGTTAATGTGTTCATGTCAATTCGACAATAAGATTCTGGATTTCCATGGATCGCTTCACTAAGCACTCGAACTATTTCTGTTTTTCCTACCCCCGTTGGTCCTAAAAAAAGAGTCGCATACAAAGGACGGTTAGGCTCTGTAATATCAGTCCAGATAATATTTAGCATTTCCTCTAATTGATGGAGAATTTTGTCTTGCCCCCAGATTTTTGAACGAACGTGACTCATTACTTGGTTAACATCAAAACGAAAACGAGTTACTAAGCGAGGACTTTGTAAGGTATCTGGTGAAGGAGTTTGTAAAGAATGTTGTTCCTGACGTTCATTCAAATCTTTTAGTTTAGAAGTAATAAATGTCATACAACCATCTCCTAACTACAAGGGGGGTCAGGTTTTGAAATCTGACCAATCCCCAATAGCGTCCTATTTTCCTGCTATTTTTTCTGATCCTTCATGAGGAATTCCTTCCATTGGACATTCAGCAGTACCGACTGTGGATCGAGTAATTTTTTCTACATTCTCACGGGCTTTCTCGGCATCAAGCACCCATGTACGGTAAAAGTCGAATGGACATTCTGCCAATCCGCGGTCCCCATCTCCAGAATTGATTAAACCGGTGTATCCCCTATGAAGTAATTTAAACAAATGATTTTGGGATTGAGAGTTCTTACGAAAATCCCGAATTTGGGAGAGGGACAATTCTGCGTATTTGATACCGTTCTCCTCCGTTCCACATTCTCCAAGAGTACGTCCATCGAACCCGACAATAGAGGAATGGCCAAAGTAGGAATAGACTCCATCGAATCCAGATGCATTAGCAACGGCGACATATGTGTTGTTTGCCCATGCCATGGCTTTTGCCATTATAATTTGTTGTTCTTTGGCTGGATACATGTATCCTTGGCATCTAACAATGAGTTCTGCCCCTTTCATAGCACAATCACGCCAAATTTCTGGATAATTTCCGTCATCGCAGACAATTAAACTCACTTTGATTCCTTTTGGGCCTTCTACTACATAAGTAGAGTCACCTGGATACCAGCCTTCAATGGGGCACCAAGGGATAATTTTTCGATACTTTTGTACAATTTCTCCTTTATTATTGATTAAAACCAACGTGTTATAAGGGGCCTTATTAGGATGATCTTCATGTCTCTCTCCCGTTAATGAGAAAACTCCCCAAGTATTGGCGGTTCGGCAAGCTTCAGCAAAGATAGCTGTTTCCTCTCCTGGAATAGAAGATGCCGTATCATACATTTCTTGCTCGTCATACATAATTCCGTGAGTACTATATTCGGGAAAAATAATTAAATCTAATCCTGGGAGACCTTTTTTGATTCCCACAACCATGTCGGCAATTTTGCGGCAGTTCTCCATTACCTCTGCCTTTGTGTGAAGGCGTGGCATTTTGTAATTGACTACAGCTACCCCTACCGTATCGTGACTGCTTGAAATATCCCCGTGTCTCATTTTCCATTCCCCTTTCTACAATTGAAATTGTTTTAAGATATAGACAAGTAAGGGTAAAGTTCCATCACTTGTCTATCTGTCTTATTTAAAGCAAGATATGTGCCAAAGGAGATGTCTTTAAAGAGTCTGCATAGTCAAAGGGACAGGTTTTATTTTTGAACATTTTAATATTTGAAATATTCTGAATTTCAATGTAAGATAAGAGTTGAATCATAAATGTTTCATTTTAAAACTATGTTGCAAAATGATACAAAGGGGGAAGTATATGGAACAAGTCCGTATTGGTCTTTTATTTTCACTAACAGGGACGACATCCTTGACAGAGATTGGCCAATACCAAGCAGCGTTGTATGCCCTTGATAAATTTCAAAAGGAAGATTGTAATTCGGAGTTTTCATTTACTTATGAAGTCAGAGATATTCGTTCAGATCCTCGAGAGAGTTATAAGCATGCCTTAGATATGGCGCTTTCTGGAATAAAAATTTTTGTAGGATGCTACACATCTGCATGCCGTAAAGCCATTTTACCTATTCTTGAACAATACGATTGCCTTTTAATCTATCCCACCCTTTATGAAGGACAGGAGATCCATCCTAATGTTTTTTATATCGGGGAAATTCCGAACCAACAGATAACATCTCTCCTTCAATTTATAGTTCGCCAATTTGGACGGAAAGTTTATTTAATTGGAAACGATTATGTTTATCCTAGGTATACAAATCAGCAAATTCGAGAAATGCTTGATGAATTAAATGGAGAAGTAGTAGGGGAGAAATATGTTCCATTAGGACATAAACAGTTCATCCCTTGTTTCGAAGATATTCAGCGATCTTGTCCAAATGTTATTCTTTCTACTCTTGTTGGAGAAAGTGTTCTATATTTTTATCAAGCGTATTATCAATTAAGATTAAATCCCGAAGAGATGCCAATTTTTAGCCCTATAACTACCGAAGTAGAGATTCAGGCTATGGGAGCTAAGTATGCAGCAGGACATTATAGTTGTTCGAGTTACTTTCAGTCATTGGATATTCCTGAAAATCAGGAATTCGTCCAGGGGATGAAGGAGAAGTATGGTCCAGATACAGTGATTTCGTCGGTTATGTCCAGTACTTATACGGGTATTCAAATTGTTTTAGATGCTGTGAAAAAGCTACAATCTACCGATAGAAAGAAAATCGTAAAATACTTATATAAGAAAACCTATTTATCACCAAGCGGAAAGATCACAATTGAATCTAATCACCACTTATCGCGTGAAGTGAGAATTGGGAAAACAGAGTTAGATGGACAATTTAAGATTGTATGGAGCTCACAACAGCCTATTTCGGCAAGACCCCTTTTGACCAATACTCTTCTCGATTTTACAGACGAAGATTTCCTATGGAAGGACTTGGTCGAGGAGATCTGCAACGAGACGTCCGATGGAATTGTCATTGTCGATCATAACAACATGATTTTGTACATAAATTCATTCGCCTATTCTTTAATTCGGGCAAAACGGGGGGATTTTCTCGATGAGATACAAGTTGACGAATCATACCCTGACTACGAGGTGATTAAAAAGAGAGTTGGAGGTTCCCTTGGCATTTCTCTTATCCTGCTAAAGAAGTGGAAAAAGCAATCTGTGTTAGCGAAGGGTCAGCCTTGCGAGGAGTATAAGTTTGGACGTATTACAACTTATCATCTATCTTTTCAAAAAGAGCTTCGTCTTGCAGCCACTGCCGCACAATCGGATGCGAATGTATTAATATTGGGGGAAACCGGTTCCGGCAAAGAAGTTTTAGCACGAACAATTCATGAGCAAAGTGCTCGCTGTAATGGGCCGTTTATCGCCGTGAATGCCGGCGCTATTCCGAGAGAACTCATTGCTAGTGAGCTATTTGGGTATGTGGAGGGGGCTTTTACTGGCTCGCGAAAAGGCGGAAATAAAGGAAAGTTTGAAGCTGCAAACGAAGGAACATTGTTTCTTGATGAAATAGGGGAAATGCCGTTAGAGTTACAAGTAAGCCTCCTAAGAGTGTTGGAAGAGAGGAAGGTTGTTCGCATTGGAGATCATAAGGAGCGTTCCGTGAATGTACGTGTTATTGCAGCAACTAACCGTAATCTCAAAGAGGAAATCGCTTATCAAGGTTCGTTTCGATCAGATTTATATTATCGATTGAACGTATTTACGATTCATATTCCACCACTTCGACAACGAGTAGAAGATATTCCGAATTTATGTGAACAATTTCTTCGCCAATTTCATCAGTATTATGGAAAGGGGCCGTTAGCTTTAAGCGACTCTGCACTTCAGTTGCTCCAATCCTACAATTGGCCGGGTAACATTCGCGAATTGCGAAATATAATCGAAAGAGCTTTTCTCCTAGCCATTAATGAACAACACATTCTTCCTTGTCATTTACCTGATGAATTTGAAAAACTCGATATTGTAAAGCAGTCTTATTCAATTGGAAAACTAAAGGATATAGAAAAACAAATTATTGAGCAAGTTCTTCAACAATCCAGTAGTATTACGGAAGCTGCTAAAACTCTTGGAGTTACAAGAAGTACGTTATATCGCAAAATAGAAAAATGGAATATCCAATATAAAAAATCTGTTAGATAAATACTATCGGTATAGACGATTTAGGTGTCCTGCTGTTAAATGGGACTTCGAATGGGTGCTTTGTCATTTTCTAATTTTATGACCACAATAGAATGCATAACTTTAATTTTTTGAAAGATATCTAGATTTATAAAGAGGATTCGGAGTTTTACACAATATAGGTAGTGAAGAAACACCATCTGCTCGATAAATTGGTATAACTGATAAAGTTTTCGTATTATATTATTGTCTCTTCACCATAGTTTGTGATTTAAGCACAATTCTGGCCATTAGTTAGCTAGATTATGGCCCCTCACAATCTCTCCTTCTTCCGCTTACAGACGGGCCAGTTGGTGGAAAGGAAGCGGTCAAGTGCTTTCCTTGACGGCTTCCTTTCCACCAACTATCATCCAC
>JADBKC010000161.1 GCA_014896555.1 Caryophanales bacterium
ATGTGGCGACACCTTATGTGATTACTTTAGATGCTGATACATTGCTTCATCCATCTGCTGTTCGCTATTTAGTTGCTAGAATCAAAAGCAGTCCTGAAAATGTATGTGCGGTCGCTGGTTCGGTGCTTGTTCGCAACAGTCGTGAAACAATTTGGACGAAAATACAAGAGTGGGACTACTTTCTTAGTATTGCGTCCATTAAAAGACTGCAAGGATTATATCAAGGTACATTGGTTGCGCAAGGTGCTTTTAGTTTATACAAGACTGAATGTGTACGTGAGGTACAAGGATGGCCTGATGCCATTGGAGAAGATATTGTATTAACATGGAGATTTTTACGTAATGATTGGAACGTGTATTATGAACCTCTAGCTGTTGCTTTTACAGATGCCCCTACTACTTTAAGCCACTTTGCGAAACAACGTTCTAGATGGGCCCGAGGAATGATTGAAGGTTTACGAGAAATCAAACCATGGAATCAGCCAAAATTATATTGGAAGTACTTAACGGGAATTAACTTCGTGATGCCTTATTTAGATGTTGTTTATACCTTTTGTTGGATTCCAGGACTCCTATTAGCCTTTTTTGGTATTTATTGGATTGTAGGTCCCATGACTCTAATGGTATTGCCTTTAAGCATCGCTAGTTATGTTATGCTTTATCACTATCAAACACATTATGTATTTCGAAATCTTCATCTAAAGGTAAGAAAAAACAAATTAGGCTTTGTTTTATTTCTTCTTTGTTATCAAATGGTGATGTCTCCAGTCTCTGTCTGGGGGTATATGCAAGAGTTATTAAAAAGGAAACGTGTATGGGAGTAAAGACAATGTCCGATCCTTCTTATTAAGTGTACTCTCTAATGGAAGAGAGTTCTTTTTTTAGTAGAGAATGACATCAAGCAAGTACCATCCGTGATGTTGGAAAGTCGTATCCATAAATAGTTGTTTTAAAGGCAGAATAAAGTCGATATAGGGCAAAAAAGAGCCGATTGTTTGAAAGATATTTCACGAAAAAGAGACGCCAGTTCAAGTCATGTGATATGATAGAGACAAAAAATGGACGATTTTGATATAGAAAGGAAATCACGAAATGTATGTAGCAGTAAAAGAAATTGAACTTTCCTATGCTGACACGGATATGATGGGCGTCATCTATCATGCGAATTATATTAAATGGCTTGAACTGGGAAGGGAAAAACTGATAAAAGATGTCGGCTTTGACTATTTGGACATGGAAAAAACGGGATATTATGCCCCGGTATACAACCTCAATATAACTTATAAAAAATCGCTAAAACTCGGCGATAAGGTGTTTGTTAAAACGTGGGTCGAAAAAAATCAAGGATTAAAGACGGTATACGGCTTTCAAATCGTAAACGGAGATGAGGAAGTGTGTGCGGAAGGAAGTACGACACATATCGTTGTTCGTAAAGATGAAAAAGGCGAATTCAAGCCTGTTCAATTTAAAAAAGCATTTCCTGATTGGTTTCAAAAATATGAAGAAATAAAGAAAAAATAATTGGACAAGCTCTAAGGAGGAGGTCTTCTCCTTAGCGGAAAAACATCAGGCGCCTACCTTTGAGCAGAAGTATGATATAGTAAGAAAGAAGGAAAAATAGAAAACAATTTTTTATGTTGATTTCATCGTTGTTCAGTAAAGGTGGGAAAAAAATGAAATGCGTGATTTTAGTTGGCAGCCCGCTGCGGCCAAGCCGATCTGATTCGATCGCTGATTTTATAAAAAATCGACTAGAATCGATTGGACACAAAGCGGAAGTGATGTCGATTCGGGACATGCCGGCTGAAGATGTTTATTATGCCGATTTTCATAGTCCAGCGATTCAACAATACAAGCAAAAGATCGAAGAAGCGGATGGGTTCGTTGTGGTTTCCCCGGTTTACAAAGCATCCATACCGGGCTCGTTAAAGGCGTTTATCGATTTGCTGCCGATGGATATTTTAAAGGGAAAATCAGTGTTTCCGATCATGGTAGGAGGAACGATGTCGCATTTGCTGACGATTGAATATGTTTTGAATCCGCTTCTTTCCGTCATCGGGGCCACTCAAATTGCTCGCGGCGTTTACATTCACGACTCGCATGTGCAGATGAAGGAAAATGGAGAAGTCGTCATCGATTTGGATATTCAGGATAGACTGAACAACAGTTTGGCTGATTTTATCAGATTTTCTCCATCATAACCGAAACCTGCCGATATAGGCGGGTTTCTTTTCAAGCAAATACAGAAAAATGAGTGAGGGGGATGGGAACATGACAGATCATTGGAATGTCAAGCTGTATGATAACCAACATTCTTTTGTCTCGCAATATGGGACAGAGTTGATAGACTTGTTGGCTCCGCAAAACGGGGAGCGTATTTTGGACTTGGGGTGTGGAACTGGAGATTTGGCCAATCAGCTGCATATGTTAGGGGTGGATGTGATTGGAATAGATTCATCCGGAAACATGATCGAACAAGCACGAAAAAAGTATCCTCATCTTGAATTTCAGCAAGCGAATGCGCTGGATCTTCCTTTTGAGGATGAGTTTGATGCTGTATTCTCCAACGCCGTTCTTCATTGGATTAAACCGCCGGAACAAGCGCTTGAAGGAATTTACAAAGCGCTGAAAAAAGGAGGCCGATTTGTGGCAGAGTTCGGTGGAAAAGGGAATGTCCAAATGATTGTCAATGCTGTGATTGAAATATTCGGAAAAGTAGGAATAAAAAATCCTGATGCACGCATTCCGTGGTATTATCCAAGTATTGGCGAGTACACTTTTTTGATGGAGCAATATGGTTTTCGGGTAGCCGCAGCGTTTCATTTTGACAGATTGGGCAAGGAAGGTTTGCGGAATTGGCTTAAAATGTTTGGAACTCCGATGTTTCGAGATCTGGACGATGAAACAAAAGAAGAGATCATTTTAGATATAGAAGCACTTTTGAAAGAAAAAATGTTCAAAAACGGTCAATGGATGGCTGATTATAAAAGGATTCGGGTCGTAGGTCTTAAGGGATAGAAGGTTCGTTTTAGGAAGAGTAGTAGGTCTTGGAATAGAGGCTATAATCCACAAAAGTCTTTCGTTCTTTAGCAGTGTGAAAAGGAGGAGAGGCTTTTTTTTATCAAGAAAAATGTCGTTCTTTCTTCCTAAAAGAAATCGTCGATTTTGTGAATAATTTTGATTAAAAATGAAAGAATTTGATAGAAATTTATTGATGTTTGTAATCGGTTCCATTACAATATAAGTGTAGAGAAAAAGAAAGAAAGGATTCAGAGGTGGTTTTGTGCTGACGGAAGAGAGACACCGACTGATTTTGCAAGCGCTTAAAGAAAAAGAAATAGTAAAAATAAGCGAACTTACAGCTTTAACGGATGCTTCCGAGTCTACGATTAGAAGAGATTTGACGTGGCTGGAAGAGAAAAAGTTTTTAAAGCGCATTCATGGGGGCGCGGCTCGACTTCAAGGAAAGTTGACGGAGTTGAGCGTTCCTGAAAAATCATCCAAAAACATTCAAGAAAAAAAGCAAATCGCTCAATATGCGGCAAGCATTGTGGAGGATGGCGATTGTATTTACTTGGATGCCGGCACAACGACGATGCAAATGATTGAATGGTTAGAAGGGAAAGATATTGTTGTTGTGACCAATGGTTTACATCTTGTCGAACTTCTTTTGAAGAAAGGCATCCGAACCTATTTGATTGGAGGATTTGTCAAGCCGAAGACAAATGCTATGGTTGGCAGAGGGGCCATTGAATCGATTCGACAATATCGTTTTGACAAGGCGTTTATTGGTACGAACGGTGTCCATCCCCAATACGGTCTCACCACACCTGATCCTGAAGAAGCCCAAGTGAAGAAACAGGCAATCGACTTGTCAAGGGAGGCGTATGTTCTGGCGGATGAAGAAAAATTTGGCGAAATTTCTTTTTCAAAAATTGCGGAGATAGATGAAGTCATCATCATCACAAATTCTCTTGAGGACGATCAAAAAGTAAGTTTTGCGAATCAAACGATGATAAAGGTTGTGACAACATGATTTATACCATTACATTAAACCCTTCCATAGATTATATCTTGGCAATGGACCGCCTCGAACCGGGGAGTTTGAACCGATCCACTCACGAAACCGTTCTCCCGGGAGGCAAAGGAATCAACGTATCGAGAGTGTTAAAGCGATTAAATATAGACAGTACGGTTTTAGGGTTTGGCGGCGGATTTACAGGGCGCTATATTGAGGAATATCTTCAAAAAGAAGGCATTTCTTCCTGTTTTGTTCTAGTAGACGGATTGAGCCGCATTAATGTAAAAATTATGGCTGATCAAGAAACGGAGATCAACGCGAACGGTCCGGATATTCAAAGAGCTGATTTAGAAAAACTTTTACAGACAGTAGCTGGTTTAACAAGCGGCGATGTACTAGTTTTGGCAGGAAGCATTCCGGCTTCCATTCCGAAAACCTTTTATCAAACGATTGCAGAAACGATTCAAGGAAAAGACGTTCGGCTTGTTGTCGATGCTGAGAAAAACTTGTTGGAACCGGTGCTCGATTATCGTCCATTTCTCATTAAACCGAACCATCATGAGCTTGGACAAATGTTCCATACCACCATCAAGACGGTGGAAGAATCTGTACATTATGGGAAGAAACTGCTTGAGAGAGGCGTGCAGAACGTGATCGTTTCTATGGCTGAAAAAGGCTCTGTCCTCTTAAATGAACAAGCGATTTGGCAGGCGAATGTACCGAAAGGCGAGCTGAAAAGTTCGGTAGGGGCTGGAGATTCTACGGTCGCTGGATTTTTAGCTGGAATTGAGCGCGGCTACAGTCTTGAAAAATCCTTCCAGCTTGCCAATGCTTCAGGAAGCGCGACTGCTTTTTCCATCGGGCTTTGCACGAAAGATCAAGTAGAACAGATTTTTGACCAAGTCAAAGTCAAAAGGATTATGTAGGGGGAATAGGTGATGAAAATAACAGAATTGTTGACAAAAGATACAATTCAACTAAATTTAAAAGCCCATTCCAAAGAAGCCGTGATCGATGAATTAATTGACGTTCTCGATAAAGCTGGTAAATTAAACGATAAGAAGGCTTTTAAACAAGGCATTTTAAAGAGAGAAGAAGAAAGCACAACGGGGATCGGTGAAGGAATTGCCATCCCCCAT
>JADBKC010000162.1 GCA_014896555.1 Caryophanales bacterium
TAAAGATAGTAAAATGGCGGTGATTAAAACAATAGAAAAGACGACAAGAAAAGAATGAATGGTACGATCGATGACGCTTTGATCTGCTCCTACATATAAAATACCGATGATCTTTCCATTTTTATCTCTAAGTGGCATATAGGCGGTCTGGTGCATTTTTCCCGCTACGTTTGCTTCCCCATAGTAATTTCGTCCTTCTTTGAGAACAGTTTTTTCCACAACGGGCGAAACTTTTGTACCGATGATTCGTTGTCCTTGATTCCAAACATTTGTGGCAATTCGTGTATTTCCTTGGAAAATAGTAATGGTATCATTTGTGTCATTTCCTATTTGATCAACGATTTTTTCGTTATCATTCATTAAAGTGGATCCTTTGTACAATTTTCCATTTTTAATGGCCCAATCCCCTTTATATTTGGAATCAATATAGTGGTAGCTTAGGCGTAAATCACCTTTGGCTTTATGAATCGCAAAATCTTTAATACTGGTAGAAACTTTTTCAATAGCTGCAATACAAACCGTAATCGAAAGAAACAAAATAATGCTTATCACTAGTAAATTAATTTTTGCATTTAACTTCAACATTCGTCACCTTCATATTCCTGTTATCTTTTGATTATATTTTTAAGCAGCGACATTTCTGCCGAATAATACTGCAAGTATGTAAAGATGGGAGGGGACGTTCACAGCGATGAAATTGATCGGAAAAAATCCGTTCAAAAATTCAGGCAAAATTGAAAAGAATATACAAAGGTGAATGGAACGTCCTCTTCTCCGCACAAGAATCGGAAAAAAGCTGAGCAGAAAATAGGGGCTATTCCGCTCAGCCTCTTTTTATAAATAAGAGGGGTGGATATCATCCATTTTCTTTTAATCCTTGCCCCATTCCTTTTAAAAAGTGGAGACCAAATCCGATCGCACGGTTAATATCCGGATCATTCAATACTTTCAATAAATCACGAAATTTTACTTTATCGCCGTTTTGCAGATGATGATTTCCTTCCTCAATACCGTTTGTAATGCTTTTCATTAATTTTGCGGTGAGGTCGGGATCTATATTCGTAATGGCGCCTGCAGCTCCCATTAAGTTGTTGATCAAATTGGTTACGGGTTCACGAGATACCTGCCCAAGAGCAATTTTTGCGATTTTTTCACGCGCTTGAAGCAAGGCATTGGCCGCTTCCAGCAATCCAGCTTGATTCAATTCGCTGATCATCTTCAGCAAATTCGTCAAATCTTCATCATGATCTGCCAAAAGGGATTTTAGTTCATCCAACTTTCGCTGGATTTGCTCTTCTTTTGTCATTTCCTTTTTCCGGATAAAGGTAATGGGTTCTGCCATGTCAGTATTTCCTCCTTTCTATTGATCGGTCAAATGTACATATCCAGACCGCTTCCACTTACGATAAACTTCTACGCCATTTTGTGGGTGGCGCTTTTTATTGCGCGGATTGGTTTTCGGAAGTGGACTTTTCCCATCCACACTCAATACTTCCAATCGTACTTTCGCTTGTTTATAAGCAGGTGTATGGGTACGGCCGTCAACTGCAGTTCCCGTCAAGAAATTAACGGCTGATTCTTTCGATGTTGAGTTCATTGGCAAGAAGAGCTCATTGTCTTTTACCCGGTCAGTAACAAGCGCAGGTAATTTCAACGCTCCGAACGGAGATACTAAACGTACAATCGATCCGTCCTTTATTCCTCGCTCTTTCGCTAATTTTGGCGAGACTTCCACAAATACTTCAGGTACTTTCTCGATAATACCGTCTGATCGATAAGTCAAGTTTCCTTCATGAAAGTGTTCCAAAATACGGCCATTGTTGATGTGAAGATCGTATTCTTCAGGAAACTCAACGGGAGGAACCCAGTCAGACAAGGCAAAACGGGCTTTCTTATCAGGAAAGTTAAAACCGTCAACATAAAGAAGCGGCGTGTTTTTGCCGTCAAGGCTCCCCCATAGAAAGCTGTTCCAGCCTTCTAGAACTTCATAGTTTGCTTGAGAGAAGAGAGGAGACAGACTAGCCATTTCTGCAAAAATTTCGCTCGGATGGCTAAAATTCCAGCCAGCTCCTAAACGGTTGGCAATTTCTTGGATAATCCACCAATCCGGCTTTGAATCTCCCAAAGTGGGAAGTGCTTGATATAATCTTTGAACACGACGTTCTGTATTGGTAAATGTTCCATCTTTTTCAAGAGAAGGGGATCCCGGCAAAACGACGTCCGCATATTGAGCCGTTCTTGAAAGAAAGATATCTTGAACTACTAAGAAATCAAGCTTCGAAAGCATGTCATGGACATAATTGGCATTGGAATCGACAAGAGCCATATCTTCTCCGACAATGTACATGCCTCTCAATTTGCCTTCTTCGATCGCATGAAGCATTTGGATATTGTCAAGTCCCGGTTTTCCATCAATTTTTACGCCGTACGCTTTTTCAAATTTTGCACGAGCTACATCATCAGTAATATGTTGATATCCAGGCAGCCAGCCAGGAAGGCTTCCCATATCGCAAGCTCCTTGGACATTGTTATGGCCGCGGAGAGGGTAGGCGCCGGCACCGGGACGACGGTAGTTTCCAGTTGCAAGCAGTAAATTGGAAATGGCTGCAGACGTTTCAGAACCTCCCACGTTTTGGGTAACACCCATTCCCCATAAAATACAAGTACCGTCCGCTTCATAGATCATTTTTGCCACTTGAATGAGCGTTTCTTTTGAAATGCCTGTTATTTCTTCTGCGTATTCAAGCGTATATTTTTCCAGCAGTTCTTTAAATTCATCAAAATATTTAACGTTTTCATCAATAAACGCTTGGTCATGCCAACCTTGATCAATGATATATTTCGTAACGGCCATCAGCCATACTTGGTCTGTGCCTTGTTTTGGACTGATAAAAATGTCTGCCCGTTCTGCCATTTCATTTTTACGGAGATCAGCTACAATCAGCTTTTGTCCGTGGAGCTTATGGGCACGTTTTACTCGGGTCGCAAGCACCGGATGCCCTTCTGCTGGGTTGGCTCCGACAATAATAACAAGTCCTGCTTTTGCGATGTCTTTAATCGTTCCAGAGTCGCCTCCCATCCCAACAGTTCTGAACAAACCGTCTGTTGCAGGAGATTGACAGTAGCGGGAACAGTTATCCACATTGTTTGTTTCAAATACTTGTCGGGCTAATTTTTGCATGAGATAGTTTTCTTCATTTGTGGTTTTGGAAGATGAAATGAAACCTAAAGCTCCGGAACCATATTGTTGTTTGATCGTACCTAGCCGGCTTGCTACTAAGTCAAGAGCTTCTTCCCAAGTGGATTCCACAAATTCGCCATTTTTGCGGATTAATGGTTTGGTCAATCGATCTTCGGAATTGACAAAATCCCAGCCGAATTTTCCTTTTACGCAAGTAGAAATGGCGTTGACTGGAGCATTGTGGCTCGGCTGCACTTTTAAAATTTTGCGTCCTTTCGTCCAGACTTCAAACGTACAACCGACACCGCAGAAAGTACAAACCGTTTTCGTTTTTTTCGTTCGGGTTTCCCGCATAGCGGCTTCTACTTCTGAAATAGCGAAAATACCGCTGTATCCAGGTTCCACTTCTTTGACAAGATCGATCATGGGCTCTAACATGTCTTCTTTCAATCCCGTCATAAATCCAGCTTCGCCCAGCATAGATTTTTCCATTAAGGCGTTGCAAGGGCAGATGGTAACACATTGGCCGCAGCCGACGCACGATGATTCATTGATGGGTACACCGTCATCCCAAATGACTCGTGGACGTTCAGCTTCCCAGTCGATGGAGAGTGTTTCATTCACTTGAAGGTTTTGACAAACCTCTACGCATTGACCGCAAGCAATACATTGATTAGGGTCATAGCGATAAAATGGGTGGGACATATCTACTTCGGATTTATCCACTTTTGGTCGGTACGGATATTTTTGATGCTCAATTCCCATTAATTCGGCCGTGTTATGCAGTTTGCAGTTTCCATTATTGTTATCACAAACTGTGCAGTATAACAAGTGATTTTCTAAAAGACGGTCCATTGCTTCCGTTTGCGCCTCTTTGGCACGATTGGATGATAGTTCAATATTCATGCCGTCCACAGCAGGTGTCGAGCAAGAACGTACAAGCTTTCCATCCGCTTCGACGATACATGTGTCGCACGTTTGAATAGGATCCACTTCCGGTACGTAGCATATTTGAGGATGTTCAATCCCATTGGCATTGATGATTTCTAATATGGTTGAGCCCGGATCGGCCTCAAATATCTGACCGTTAATCGTGACGTGGATCATTTGATTATCCATCTTGTTACCTCCTTTTTTCAAACACAAAAAAATCCACCATGAAAAGCAACGCCTACTGACAGGCCGCTTTCATGGTGGAATAGTTTATTAACAGAACTTGCTAATAGACCAATCCAATGATATGTGAGTCGATAGAATCATAACAGACCATTATTATAATTCCATCTTGCATACAACTGTTATTATAGTGCTAATTTGAAAAATAGACAATACTTTACAATGAAACTTCTATTTTCTAATTTCTAATTCTTTTTTCAAGCTTGCTTTTCTTTTTGAAATGCTTGTTTTATGATAGATCATGTAAAATTTGTGGAATTTCACGAAAGAGGGGGAAGGAATGCCAAAAAAAGTACACGAATTTAATGATATTATCCGAAAACTGCGCAAAGAGTTGTTTGGAAAAGGGCCGGAACGGATTCACACTGTCTTTGTTGAAAATATGGCCGTCTCTATATTATATGGAAATTTGACTCCAACAGAAAAATTTATTGCCAACACGCCTGAGGGAAAGGAAATGGTTCATATGGCTAGAACGAAAATGATACAGGAAGTATATGCCATCAGTCCCCCAGACGGCATGGAAGAGGTCGTTGGTGCTAAGCTATTGTACTTATTTTCTGATATCAAAGTAGAAGAGGATATGGCTGTATCGGTATTTATTTTTGATCAAAATATTACTTGAAAAAAGGGGGATCGATCATGAAACCGATCGAAGTGAACCGAAACATTTTTCGGTTTGAGAACGACGCTGTGGAAAAAAAAGTAGACAAGGTCGTAACAGAATTTCCGGTGACAGTAAAAGTGAACGGACAAGAATTTGTCACGATGGTGTG